>NZ_JBIAHA010000031.1:0-116852 GCF_042870175.1 Streptomyces sp. NPDC006643
GCGGGCGCCCCCCCCCCCCGCGGGGCCCGCCCCCCCCCCCGGGGCGGGGCGGCGGCGGCCCCCCCCCCCCCCCCCCCCCCCCACGTCCGCGTATCCGGGGTGGTCCCGGTCAGGGCAGTGGCGCGCCGCGCGCCGTCAGCCACAGGTCGTACCACTCCTCGTGGCTCAGTTCCGGCTCCCGTACGGCCGCGTCGGCGCAGGCGCGGATGCGCTCCGGCCGCGCGCTGCCGACGACCGGCGCGATCCGGGCCGGATGCCGGCGCAGCCACCACAGCAGGATCGTCTCCGGCGTGGTGTTCTTCGCCTCGGCCAGCGACGCGACGAGCCGCGCCGTGGCCACCTCGTCCGGAGTCTCCTCACGGCCGGTGTACCGGCCCTGCGCGAGTGCTCCCCACGCCTGGAGGGCGATCCCGTTCTCCCGGCAGTACTCGGTCGTCCCGAGCGGATAGCCGAGGCCGGCCGCCGCGGGGGTGTTCACCAGCACTCCGGCCTCCACCCACTCGCGGCTGTGCAGGCTCATCTCCAACTGGTTGGCGACCAGGGGGAGTCCGAGCGCGGAGCGGAGCTGTGCGATCTGCGCCGCGCCCATGTTCGACACGCCGAACCGCCGGACGAGACCCTGCTCGTGGAGAGAGGTGAGCGCGCCCGCGACCTCGTCCGGATCGGCGAGCGGGTCGGGCCGGTGCAGCAGCAGGACGTCGATGACGTCCGTACGCAGTCTGGTCAGGCTCTCCTCGACGCGCCGGACGATGCTCGCCGCGCGCAGGTCGTAGATGCCGGGCTGGTCGCCGTCGGCGAGCCGGATGCCGCACTTGGTCTGGAGGACAACTCGCTCCCGCAGACCGGGGGTTCGGCTGAGGACCTCGCCGAAGACGGCCTCGGACTTCCCGTGCCGGTAGATGTCGGCGTGGTCGAACGTGGTGATCCCGCTGTCCAGCGCCGCCCGGACCGCCGCCTCGGCGGCGTCGATGTCCGCCGGGCCGTACGGGGTGGTGTCCCAGGCGCCGCCGAGGCCCATGCACCCGTAGAGCAGCCGGTCGCCGTTCTTCGTCTCCGCTTCGTCTCTCACGCGATCACCCTACGGCGGCCGGGACGGCGGGTGGCCCCGGGGATGCGTCCCCGGGGCCACTCGGCCCGTACAACCTGCCTGAGCAGGTCAGCAGTACAGATTGCCGCCCGGCGCGACACCCAGGATCTGGGTGAAGCGCTGGTAGTTGTTGATCCGGCTCTGGACCGTCGCGGGGTTGCGTCCGTCGCACTCCAGCGAGCCGTTGATGCTGCGGATCGTCTGGCCGAAGCCGGCCTGGTTGACCATCGCGTTGTGCGGGGTCATGGTGCCGGGACCGTTCTGGGTGTTCCAGTACCAGAGGCCGGTCTTCCAGGCGACGGCCGAGTCGTTCTGGACACGCCACGGGTCGGCGAGGAGGTTGATGCCCAACGCGTCTCCGGCCGCCTTGTAGTTGAAGTTCCAGCTGAGCTGGATGGGACCGCGGCCGTAGTACGCGGCCTGGCCGGCCGGGCAGCCGTAAGGCTGTGAAGCGTCGCAGTAGTGGGGGTAGTTGGCGGTGTTCTGCTCCACGATATGGACGAGGCCGCCGGTCTCGTGGCTGACGTTGGCGAGGAAGGCCGCGGCCTCCTGGCGCTTGACGGTGTCGCTGCCGGTGGTCGCGAACGCCGGGTAGGCGCTGAGCGCGGCGGTGAGGCCGCTGTAGCTGTAGAAGCCGTTGCGACCCGGGAACATCTGGTTGAACTGCGACTCACTGACGACGAAGCCACCCGGCGAGGGGTTGCCGCCACCGCCGCTCGGCGCGTTCCACTTCTGGTTCGACTGCCCCGAGCAGGTCCAGATCTGGAGCCGGGCGCCGTTCGCCGAGTTGCGGTCCTGGACGTCCAGGCACTTGTTCGCCTGCGGATTGACGATGTCGTTCGCGCCGGAGACCACCCAGCGCTGGTTCGCGCCGCCGGTGCAGTCCCACAGATGGACGAGCGCGCCGTCGGCGGTGCTGTTGCCCGAGACGTCCAGACACTTGCCGAGCGCGCGCAGGGTGCCGTCGCCCGAGTTGGACCAGCGCTGGGCGTTGCTGCCGTTGCAGTCGTAGAGCTGTACGGGGGTGCCGTTGGCGTTGCTCGCGCCGGCGACATCGACGCATTTGCCCGCCAGACCGGTGATCTGGCCGTCGGCGGCCTGGGCGGCGGGGGCGGTGAAGAGAGTGGCGACGAGGGCTGCGACCGCCAGGAGGATCGCGGACCGTACGAGGGAAAGGCCTCTACCGGAAGTGCTCAACATCTCTGAATGTCGTCCCTTCGCGCCAACGGCGCACGGAGCCCCGCCGGCGGGCCGGCAGGGCCAAGGAGGAGATGTGCGGGAGGTGTGTCGATTGGATTGAAAGCGAAGGTCTAGACCTTGTCAAGTGCATGGCGAATCCGGGTGGTTGGCTACCTCGCCGTGAGGGCGTTCACCAGATCCTCCAGTCCGTCGAAGTGCCCGTCGAAGACATCGGATTCCGCCGGCGGATCCCCGACCGGGCGCCGTACATACGCGGTTCGCATACCCCTCGCCCGAGCGCCACGGAGATCCCAGGCGTGGGCGGCCACCATGAGCACGCGCTCGGGTGGACAGCCGGCGGTGTCGATGGCGAGCTGGTACACCTCCGGCGCCGGCTTGTAGGCCAGGACGGCTTCGCCGGACAGGACTTGGTGCCAGCGCAGCCCCGCATGGGCGTTGAGATGGAGCAGGGTGGTGCGCGCGGCGTTGGAGAGCCCGAGCACCGGGAACCGCCGCGCGAGCCGTTCGAGACCGGCGACGGAGTCGCCCCAGGGCGGCAGGCGCCGGCTCGCTGTCGCCAGCCGCTCGATCGTGGCCGGATCGGTCAACCCAGCGCGTTCGGCCACGAGTTGGGCGGCTTCCCTGTCGATGACCTCACTGTCGGCGTACGCGCGCTCGCCCCGCCCGATACGTCGCTGCGCGGACTCGACGTACCGCTGCCACACGGCCGCCAGCTCATCGCCGGAGCCGGAGTCGGAGCCGGAGCCGGAGTCGATGTCGCCGGAGCCGCCGTCGTTCGCGGCCAGCGCGTCGGCGATCTCCGCGCGAAGGCCGCCGGGTTCGTCGACCAGGGTGCCGAGGATGTCGAAGACGACGACGTCGATGTCGCGGATGTCGGCCATGCGCTCTCCCGTACGTGCCGGTGCCGTGGGTGCCGCCGGTGTCGCCAGGGCCGTAAGCGTCACCGGTTCAGCAGGTGACGACCTTGTCACCGGCACCGTCACCGGTCAAGATGGTGACGTGGATTTCGCCTTTGTGAGCGGCAACCCGGCCCTCGACCTGACCGGCACCGTGAGGTCGCGCCGGGACACCCCTCTCGACGCCCTGACCACGCCCGGGGATCTCGAACGGTGGGTGGCCGCCTGCGACGAGCTTCCCGACCGCGTCACCGCCGACACCGCGGTCTTCGAGTCCGCGCTCGCGCTGCGCGAGGCGGTCTACCGGCTCGCTCTCGACCGCGTGCTCGGACGCCCCTTCGATCAGGGCGGTCTCGACATCGTCAACGGCACGGCGGCCGGGCCACCGCCCGCGCTCACGCTCGGCGACACGGGCCTGCGGATGACGGGTGATCTCCCCGCGGTCCTCTCGCATCTGGCCAGAAGCGGTATCGCCGTGCTCGCCGATCCCCACGCCTGCCTCAAGGAGTGCGGTCGTCCCAGCTGCACCCGTATCTATCTGGACCGCTCACGCGGCGCGCGCCGGACCTGGTGCGGCATGGACGAGTGCGGAAACCGGGTCAAGGCGGCGGCGTACCGGGCCCGCAGGCGGGCCTCGTCCTGAGACGTCGGCCGGATCGGTCGGATCGGCCGGACTTGTGCCGAGCGGTCCGGCTGACGGGGGCCGGCCGGGGGAGCGCGCGGCCGTCGAGGAAGATGTCCGTCTGTTCGTTGTAGAAGGCCACCAGGCCGGCGACGGGCGTGAGCTGGCGGGTCGGGAAGTCGTACGACCAGGCGATGTCCGGGTGGCTGCCGGCGTTCGTGGTGACCGACCAGTAGGCGCTGGTGGTGCCCTTGTACGGGCAGCGGGTGACGGTGTCGCTGGGCACCAGCCGGGTGAGATCGGTGTGTACGCGGTCGAGGTAGTAGCGGGTCGGCAGGCCGGTCTCGAAGACCATGACGGTGGAGGGCGCGTCCGCGAGGACTTCCCCGTCAAGTTCGACGCGGACGCGGCGGCCCGACCGGAGCGCGTCCACCCGCGTGTACGGGCTGCGGGGGTGGACGAACACCTGCTCGTCCTCCTCGAACCACGCGTCAGGGGCATCCCAGTCGATCCGTACGGTGCCCGCGAGCCCCGGCGGCGCCTCCTCGGTCCACAGCCGCGCCGAACCGGGCCGCGCGACGTCGCCGCTGAGCAGCCCGTGCCGCCGGGCGACCCCCAGGCTCAGCCGCTGTGTGTGGTCCTCGTCGACGAGAACGCCCTCGGTGAAGTCCTCCGCCGGAACGCAGTACTGCGGATAGCCGGGCCACTCCCACACGTACCGGGCCCGCACGGTGTCGAACAGCACGCGGCCGGCCAGGAACGCCCGGATACGGCGGGCCACCGGCTCGACATGACCGGTCGGGACGATCATCTGCGGAAAGTACTGGGCGTCGTCAGGCATGAACGCCTCCCGTCCCTGGTCGTGTGATGGGGCTGCCTGATCCACCATCACACGGCCGGGCGCGGGGAGCGCGTCAAGCCGGCTTCCGGCAGGTTCCCGGCCGCGCGCCGCCTCCTCCTCCAGTACGCGACCGTCAGCACGGCCAGCAACGGTCCCCACAGAGTCAGCGGGGCGTAGCAGGCGTAGTACCAGCCGAGCTCCCAGCCGGTGGCCAGGGACGGGGAGTCCGCCGGCAGGTCGTCGCCCCGGATCGTGGTGCCCCTGACCTCCGAAACGGTGAACAGAAGCGTGAACAGGAGAATGAGAATCGTGGCCCCCACGGCGGCCGGGACGACCGCCGCCACCGTCGGGATCCGGCGCCCGCGCAGGAACGGGATCCACTGCGGAAACACCTCGCCCCAGCGGGCGACCAGTCCGAGCGCGGTGAACGCGAGGACTTCGGACAGGACCGTCAGGAAGATCAGGTACGCACGCTCGACGGGTCCGAGCCCCTCGTCGAACGCCGCCCGGATCCGCCGGACACCGGCGGGCAGGACGGTGAACGGCACGGCGTAGGCGGCGAGTTGTATCGCTCGGGACACCCCCGCGACAGGATCGTGGGCGGCCCGCCACACGGCACGCGCCGGTCGGGGCGGGGCGGCGGCGGGTTCTTCGGTGTGCGGGAGGGGCTGCATGACGGGTCCTCGGAGTCGTGGGCCTGGCTGACCCGTTCGACATCGAAGATCCCAGTCCGGGGGAGCGTCACGGATCGCTCCACAGGCGAGTTCGGCTCCGCCGTCGGGCCGATGGAGTCGTGCGACCGAGGGATGACGAGGCGGCGGTTCGACGGGCCAACCAGGACGGTCCGCGCGGTCTCACATCCGCGCTTTCAGCACGTCGACCTCGCAGCCCGCCGCGAACGGGTCGAAGCCGTGCTCGACCAGCCAGCGGACCCCCAGCAGGCTTCGCAACGACCACCACGCGCGGATCACGTCGATGTCGACCTCCGTGTCCGTGCCATAACCGGCGACGACATCGCCCAGATGCTCCTCATGTCCGATTGTCACGGTGGCGAGGTCGAACAGCGGATCCCCCGGGCCGGCCTCCGACCAGTCGATGATGCCGGTGATCTCGTCACCGTCCGCGAACACGTGATCGATCTGTAGATCGCCGTGCGTGAACTTCGGGGTCCACGGCCGGAGCGCGACCTCGGCGACCTGGCGGTTGCGGGTGACCAGATCGGCGGGCAGGACTCCGTTCGTCACGAGCAGCTCACACTCGCTGTCGAGTTCCGCCGCCAGCTCGTCGGGACTCCGGCGGCGCCGGCCCGGCCAGGGCGGCAACGGCGCCTCGTGCAGCTTCCGGATGGCGGCACCCGCCGCGGCCCACGCCGCCGGGGACGCGGTCGACGGCTGACCGAGGTGGCCGAGCGCCTTCCCCGGGACCGCGGTGATCGCGAGCACGGGCGGCTTGTGCCACAGGACCTGCGGCGTCGGGACCGGCGCCAGGGCCAGCGCCTCGACCTCGACATCGATCCGCGCCCGATCGGCGTCCACTTTCAAAAACACATCGCCGACGCGCAGGGTCGCGCGCTCGGAATGGGCGACGACAACTTTGACCTCATCCATGGGCGACCAGTATCCGGGGGACGACCGCCCACGTCGCCGGGTTTCTCGCGCGACGACACGCGGCTGGCACCGCTGACGCGGCTGACCATGTTCTGCTCAGCGGCCTGCCTGCCTGCCTGCTCAGCGACCGGCCGCCATGGGACCACTCGCGTCCAGGTCACCTTTGCGCAGACGGTAGACCTGCAACGACAGGTTGTAGTACTTCTCCGTCTCGCCGACCCACTCCATGCCGACCCGGCGGGCCGTCGCCGCGCCCCGGCTGTTCCGGGGCCGTACCACCGCGAACAGCTCCTCCACCCCGGCCTCCGACTCGAAAGCCTGATGCGCCACGGCATGCCCCGCCTCGGCCGCGAGCCCCTGACCCCATACGTCGGGAGCCAGCTGCCAGCCGATCTCCAGGTCGCTGCCGAGCGGGGGGAGAGGCAGCAGCGCCACCCCTCCGACCAGCTGATCCGTGTCGCGCAGGAAGATGGCCCACCGGCCCTGGGGAGGTTCGAGGGTGTCCGACTCGGTCACCCACCGTTCGATGAGGCGCTCCATGGCCTCCAGGTCCGACACCGGCTCCAAGGCCGGCGCGAGCCATCGGGAGACCTCGTCCACGCCGTAGACCGGCAGCGCCGCCACAGCGTCGCCGACCGCCCAAGGTCGAAGGATCAACCGGGGAGTACTGATCCGGGAACCTTCGATAATGACCCGATGTATTCGGTCAGCCATATAACGAGAATATCACCGGAACCCCTGGTGAGCCGGGGGCGAGTACGGGCCAACTACCTGATGATCAGCCACGGGTGGGCCACCGGAATTCGGCGGAATATCCAGCCTCCCCCCACCGTTGACAGACATACCGGGGGTCGACAGACCCCAGGCGGTCGGCGACAGGAGGATGACATATGAAGCCTCGTATCCACCCCGAGTCCCGTCCGGTGGTATTCCGGGACCGTGCGGCCGATGTCGCGTTTCTGACGCGCTCGACAGCGGAATCGGACAAGACCATCGAGTGGGAGGACGGGAAGAAGTACCCCGTCGTCGACGTCGAGACCTCATCGGCGAGCCACCCCTTCTACACAGGCAACTCGCAGGTTCGTGACACCGCGGGCCGTGTGGAGCGCTTCGAGCGCCGTTACGGCGACGCCTCGAAACGTGGATGAGCATCACCGGGAAGCGTTGGCGCGAAGACGGAGACCATAAACCCCGGCGGCGAGATCGAACGATCACGCGGCCGGGGTTTCCTCATGCCCTCGGCGCACGCCCCCTCACCGGCCATGGCCACCGGTCACCGGATGCCGGCGCCGGCGCGACGGCGAAAAGGAATTGATCACCGCCCACGGCCTCTGACACCATCCCCGGATGATCAGCATCGGGACGATCGTGATGGGCGCCGCCGACGTGCGTCGCGCCGCCGAGTTCTGGACCCGCGCGCTGGACTACGTGCCACGCGACGGCGAGGTGGCGGACGACTGGGTCGTCCTCGTCCCCGCCGAAGGCCCGGGACCGGGACTCGCACTCGGCCTCAGCACGACCCCGGTGCAGGAACACCCCCGCGTCCACCTCGACCTCTACGCGCGGGACGCCGCCGAGCAGGCCGCGGAGGTGGCGCGCCTGGAGGCCCTGGGCGCCGAACGCGTCGACTGGGACTCGTACCCCGACGACGCCGACTTCGTCGTCCTCGCCGACACCGAGGGCAACCGCTTCTGTGTGATCGACACCGCCCACGGCTGATAGACGCCCGAGCCCGACTCACCCCGGAGACCCCGTGAGCACCGAACTACGCTCCGCAGTCGTCCTGATCACCGGTGTGATGGCAGCCGGCAAGTCCACCGTCGCGGACCTCCTGGCCCAACGCCTGCCCCGCGCCGCCCATGTCCGGGGCGACACCTTCCGCCGCATGATCGTTTCCGGCCGGGAGGAGATGCTGCCCGAGCCGACCGCCGAGGCCGTGGCCCAACTGGAGCTGCGCCACCGGATCACGGCCACGGTGGCCGACGAGTACGCGAGCGACGGATGGACCGCTATCGTCCAGGACATCGTCATCGGCCCGGACTTGACCCGCTTCGTTGCCAGGGTCCGTACCCGTCCGCTGTACGTCGTCGTACTCACCCCGTCGGTCGAAGCCGTACGCGACCGGGAGGCGGCGCGCCCGAAGACCGGGTACGGCCCCTGGACGGTCGAGGCGCTGCACCACGACCTGCACGCGGAGACCGAACGCATCGGACACTGGCTCGACACCACGCGGCAGACACCCCAGGAGACGGTATCGGCGATCCTCGCCGACCTCCCGGCCGCGCGCGTCCCGACGGACTGACACGGCGGCAGGACGGCGGAGGTGGAGGCGGAACGAGCGGATACACCGCCTCAGACCGGGATCCGGCCGACGACGCGGGCTCGGGTCAGTCGCCCTGGTCCGGATCCCGGCCCTCCTCGAACGCCCGAAGCACCGGACCGGGCAGCGGCGTCAGCCCGAGGAAGCCCGAGACCAGGCCGGTGGTGAGCGCGTGCCACTCGTTGGCCCGCCGCAGCATCGCGTGATCTCCGCCCGTCATCAGTACCGCGCACGCGTCCGCGCCGACCGCACGGGCGCGGCGTGCGACGTCGCGGCTGCCCAGCGGGTCCGTCGTACGGTCCCGGTCGCCGTGTACGAGGACGACCCGCCGGTCCGCCAACTGGTCGACCGGCTCCCCGGCCGGACACCACGGGGCGAGTCCCACGACGCCGCGCACCAGATCGTGCCCCGCCGCGGCGAGCGCGGCGCGCCCGCCCATCGAATGACCGACCAGCACCACCCGTACCGAACCGGCGAGCACTTCCAGTTCGTCCAGCGCCCGGCGCGCGTCCACAGCGGCGTCGGCGCGCTCGCCGTTCCAGCCCCGGTGGCGGTAGCGGACCCGGCCCACGAGGACGTCGTGGCCCTCGGTGGCACGGAGCACCGCCCGGGTGAACGGGCGCATCCGCGCGGCGGCCGGATTCCACCGGGGCGGCGGCTCCATGCCCTCAGAACGTCCGCCGTGCAGCAGGAGTACGGCGGTACGGGGCCGCCGGAGCGATCTGTCGAGCACGAGGGCGGGCGGGAGCGGGGCACGCGGGTCGCTGACGGGCACGGGGGTCTCTGGCCTCTCTGCCGGTACGAGTGGTGGACGGGGTCCGTCCACCACAGGAAGTATTCGACGCCGGGGCCGCCGCGGATGGCTCATCCGCCGTATCGATTCCGCTGCCCGAGCGCGCCGGACACGACGGAGCACGCCCGCCCAGGCACTCGGGCGGACGTGCTGCGGCAGGCGTCGGTGTCAGGACCGGCCCGCCACGACCAGGTCCGCCTTGTCCGCCTCCTCCGCCGCCGCGCGCTCGCGCGGACCCCAGGTCTCACGCGTCGTCGCGACACCCACCAGCCCGACCAGACCGATGGCCACATAGAAACCGGCCGGGCCCGCCCAGTCGAACGACTCCGCCAGCAGCACGGCCAGGAACGGCGCGAACCCGGCGACGGACGCCGCGATCTGGTAGCCCAACGAGGCCCCGGACGTACGGGTGTTGGTCTTGAACAGCTCCGCGAACCAGGCCGCCTGCGTACCGGTCAGCGCCGCGTGGATCACACCGATGGCGACCAGATAGATCAGCACGATGAGCACCGGATTGGCGGTGTTGGCCATCAGGAACATCGGGAAGCCGAAGGCGACCGCCAGCAGACAACCGGCCAGGTACAGCTTCCGCCGGCCGATCCGGTCGGTCAGCGCCCCGGACAGCACCGTCGTGCCCACCGCCAGGATGCTCGCGATGACGATGCCCGCGAGGGCGATGCCCCGGTCGCCCTCGTCCCGGTCGGTGATGTACGACAGCAGATAGGTCGCCGTCAGGTAGTACGCGCAGGACTCGACGACACGCAGCGCGATGATCCGCAGGATGTTGCGCCAGTCGTCGCGCAGCACCGTCGCGACCGGGTTCTTGACGGTCTGGCCGCTCGCCTTGGTCTCCTCGAACTCCGGCGACTCCGTCAGCTTCACCCGGACGACCAGGCCGACCACGATCAGCGCGGAGCTGGCCAGGAAGGGAATGCGCCATGCCAGGTCGCTGTCGAGATTCACGGACAGCAGGAAGGCGATGTTGGCGAGCGCGATGCCGAGCGGATTGCCCGCCTGGGGTATCGCCGCGTACAGACCGCGCCGCCTGCGCGGCGCGTGCTCGTACGCCATCATCACCGCGCCGCCCCACTCGGCGCCGAACGCGAGACCCTGCACCATCCGGATCAGCACGAGCAGGATCGGCGCGGCGATACCGGCCTGCGCGTACGTGGGCAGCAGACCGATCAGGACCGTGGCGATGCCCATCGTCAGCAGGGCACCGACCAGGACGGGCTTCCGGCCGTACTTGTCGCCGAGATGACCGCCGACGGCGCCGCCGATGGGCCGCATGAGGAAGCCGACGCCGAGCGTGACGAAGGCCAGCAGCGTGCCGACGACCGGATCGGACTCGGGGAAGAAGACGTCACCGAAGTACAGGGCGGACGCCGTGCCGTACGCGACGAAGTCGTAGTTCTCCACACAGGTTCCCGCAGCGGCTCCGAGGGAGGTCCTGAGCTTGCCGCGGTCGCCGTCCTGAGCGGTGGCGGCGGCGGGGGAGGGTGCGCTGTTGCTCGCGCTCATGCCGTAACTCCTAATCACCTTTGATCACCGGTTACGCGGTGGGTACTTCAGCGGTTGGTGTACGTGGGGAGTGGGTGGGGACGGGGGTGCGGGGGCCGGGACGGGGAGCAGAGGTGGGTGGCCTCGGCTCTGCCTCAGCTCTCCATGGCGGGCGGCGGTGCGACGGGCGGTGTCGCGACGGGCGGTGTCGTGACGGGCGGTGTCGCGGTGAGTTCGCGGGCCGACCGGAGTTCCAGTTCGTGGAGCTTGGCGACCCGCCGGACGGTGTCCTCGTCGTTGTCGAACGTCGCGCCGAGGAACGCCTCGACGACCGCCCCGGCCATCGCCGGGCCGATCAGCCAGGCGCCCATCGCGAGGGCGTTGGCGTCGTCGTGCTCGACGGCCTGATGGGCCGAGTAGACGTCGTGCCCGAGACCGCAGCGGATCCCGGCGATCTTGTTGGCCGCCATCAGCGCGCCCGCCCCGGTGCCGCAGACGAGCACGGCGCGGTCGGCCTCACCTCTGCGTACGGTGTCGCAGGTCGCGAAGGTGATGTCGGGGAAGTCGACCGGCGCGTCACTGTCCGTGCCCCGGTCGAGGACTTCGTGCCCGAGCCGTTCGATGACGCCGCGCACATGGTCCTTCAGCGCGTGTCCGGCATGGTCGTTGCCCAGAGCGATTCTCATGTGTCAGCCCTTCGTGGTGAGTTGGGTGCTGTCGGTGTCGGTGTCCGGTCCGGCGTGCGCGGCCACCGGGCCGGTCTCGTGCGCGTAGGGGATCGAGGCCATCGCCCCGCGCCGGGTGACCGTGACCGCCGCGGCGGCCGAAGCCGTCGCCAGCGCCGCCGGCAGATCCGTCTCGCCCCGGGCGAGCGCCGCCGCGAGATAGCCGGTGTAGGTGTCGCCGGCCGCCGTGGTGTCGACGGCGGTGACCTGTACGGCGGGGATGTGCGCCACCCGGTCGCCGACATTGACGTAGGCGCCCTCCGCGCCCGTCGTGCAGACGACCACACAGTCCAGCGCGCGGGACGTGGCGAGCACGGTCCCCGCGACGCCCTCCGGCGCGTCCCTCGGCCCGTCGGTGCCCGCGCCGGCCCCGACCAGAGCGGCCACTGCCCGCATCTCCACCTGGTTGACCACCAGGACGTCGATGTCGGCCGTCAGACAGCCGGCGTCGGCGGGGGCGGGAGCGGCATTCAGTACGACGGTGGCCCCGCGCTCCTTGGCGAAGCGCGCCGCGTGGGCGACCACCGCCACCGGAGTCTCCAACTGGAGAAGTACGAGGTCGCCGGGCGCCGCTCCCGCGAGACCCGTCTCGACGTCCTGCCCGGTGAGGCGGGCGTTGGCGCCGGACGAGACGATGATCCGGTTCTCGCCGCCCGCCTCCACGGCGACGACCGCCGTGCCCGTGTGCGTACCGTCGGCCGTACGCACCCATCCGGTGTCCACACCGGACTCGGTCAGCGCCCGGCGTACGAGCACGCCGTGCGCGTCGTCGCCGAGCGCGCCGATCATGACGACCGCGGCGCCGGCCCGTGCGGCGGCCACGGCCTGATTGCCGCCCTTGCCTCCGGCGGTGATCAGTACGTCCGAGGCGAGCACGGTCTCGCCGGCCGCCGGGAACGCGGGCACCTCCAGGAGCTGGTCGGCGTTGAGGCTGCCGACGACGAAGACGGTGGTGGGCATGGGGGATCCCCGTTCATGGGTGCGGAAGGCACGGTGCGGTGCGGGACGGCGGGCGCCGGTCGGGCGCGCCGCTTCCCTCGAAGGGCCTGATTCGGATGAGCAGTTGTAGGTGGGACGAGGTGTGCGGACGAGGTGTGCGGGACGAGGTGTGCGCGACCAGGTGTGTGGCCGCGTACCGCCTGCCGCCGATTACGCCTCTCGGCGTGCCCCGCCCGATGACTCCCGTACGACGAGGCGCGTCGGGAGGACCACCGATTCGGGTGTGCGGCCCTCGATGACGTCGAGGAGGAGCCTCATCGCGGTCGACCCCATGGCCTGCGCGTCGTGCGAGACGACGGTGAGGGGCGGGTCGAGTTCGGAGAACCACTCGATGTCGTCGAAGGCCACCAGATCGACGTCCGACCCGATCCGCAGCCCCCGGCGGCGCACCGCGCCGAGCGCGCCCACCGCCATCGGGCTGTCGGCCGCGAGCAGCGCGGTCGGCGGACTTTCACCCGACAGCAGCCGCTCGGCGGCCACCGCGCCGCTCGCCGAGCGGAAGTCGCCGGAGGTGATCAGCCCGGGATCGGTGTCGAGACGGTGCCGGGCCACGGCGCGGACGAAGGCGTCGTGCCGGGCGCGGCCGGTGGAGATGGACCGGGGGCCGCCGATGTAGCCGATACGGGTGTGGCCGCGGTCGGCGAGATGGGCGACGGCCTGGTCGATGCCCAGCGCGTTGTCGGTCGTCACGCTGGGCACCTCGAATCCGTCGACGGTCCGGTCGACGAAGACGAGGGGCACGGTGGTGGCGAGGGTCCGGAGGTGGGCGCTGTCCGTGCCCTGCGGAGCGATGATGATGCCGTCGACCCGCTGGGTGAGGAAGGACTCCAGATAGGTGTCCTGCTGCTTCGGATCCTCGTTGGCGTTGGCGAGGAGGGTGACGTACGAGGAGCGCAGCGCCGCCTGTTCGGCGCCGTGCGCCACATCGGCGAAGAACGGGTTGCGTACGTCGGAGATGAGCAGTCCCACCGTCTGGGAACGGGCCGAACGCAGCGAGCGCGCACGGGCGTCGGGCCGGTAGCCGAGTTCGGCGACGGCGGCGTGGACGCGTTCACGGGCGGCGGGGGAGGTGGCGGGGTTGCCCGAGAGGACCCGTGACGTCGTGCCCACGGAGACGCCGGCGAGTGCGGCGACGTCCTTGATGGTCACGCTGCTGTCCATGGGTGCCTCTTGTGAATCGGATCGGATCGGTTGGCGGTCGGGGGTCGGGCGGTCGGACTGACAGGACTGTAGTCCGACATCACGGCCGACCTTGGAAACGATTCCATGGAAACGTTTCCGTGGACAGGATCCTGGAGTCTCGCCTCCGGCGACGTCAAGGGGTTCGCCCCATCGGTTTTCGGCGCGGCCCGTCGATCGGACGCCGATCGGACATCGGCCGGACGACGGTCGTGCATCGGCCGGACGCGGCGGGGCCATCGCGCCACCCACCCCACCCACCAGGCACGGAGCCCGGCGGGACGTCTAATCTGCGGCCATGGAATCGCAGGCGTATCTCTCCGGACTCTTCTCCCTGGAAGGCCGCGTGGCCCTGGTCACCGGTGGCAGTTCCGGCATCGGCAGAGCCATCACCGGGGCCCTCGCCCGCGCCGGCGCGAGCGTCGTCATCGTGGCGCGCCGGGAGGCCGAACTGGCCGCCACGGTGGAGGAGTTGACGGACCGTGGATGCCGCGCCGCGTGGGTGGGCGGCGACCTCGGAACACGCGAGGGCGTACGTACGGCGGCCGACGAGGCGGCGGAGGTCTTCGGCGAACCGGACACTCTCGTCAACTGCGCCGGGATCAATCTGCGCCCTCCGATGGCCGAGATCGACGACGCCGTCTGGGACGCGACGATGTCGGTGAATCTTGAGGCGCCGTATCTGCTGGGACAGCGGTTCGGACCCGGCATGGCCGAGCGCGGATTCGGACGGATCATCCATGTCACGTCCCAGCAGGCGCACCGGGCGTTCGTGCAGAGCGGTGTCTACGGCGTCTCGAAGGGCGCGCTGGAGTCGCTGGCCCGCTCACAGGCCGAGGCGTGGTCGCCGTACGGGGTCACCTGCAACACGCTCGTGCCGGGGTTCGTGATGACGCCCCTCAACGAACGGCTGTCGTCGGACCCGGAGCGGGTGGCGGCGCTCGCCGCGCGCACCATGACCGGGCGTAACGGTGTGCCCGAGGACTTCGCGGGCGCGGCCGTGTTCCTGGCGAGCCGGGCCTCCGCGTACGTCACGGGGCAGTCGCTCTTCGTGGACGGCGGGTTCCACGTCCACTGACGGGCGGGCGAGGTGCGGCGTACGACGGCGAGAACCCGCCCACGGCCGTGACCCCTCGCCCAACCACGCCCGCGATCAAGCCTGTTGGCGGGGGCGCGGACGCGGCTCGGGTACGCCCGACCGAACCGCCGCCCGACGGGCGCGCCGGGCTCGCACCGCGCGGGTCACGCCCGGCTGCCCCAGCACGACACCGAGGAACACCAGCACCAGCCCGGCGCTCTGCCGGGCGGTGAGGGTGTCCCCGGCGACGAGGGTGCCGAGCAGGACACCCGTGACCGGGTTGAGGAGACCGATGAGCCCCACCGTCCCCGCGCTCAGATGCCGCATACCGGCGAACCACGCGCTGAAGGCGAGCGCGGTCGCCACGCCGGATATGTAGACGAAGCCGAGCACCGCGCCGCCGTCCAGGGCCGGCGGCGCACCTTCGACGGCGAGCGCGACGGGCAGGAGTACCAGGCCTCCGGCGATGAGCTGCCAGGAGGTCAGCGCGAACACGTCGACGTCCGGGCACCACTTCTTGGTGAGGATGAAGCCGATCGAGGACATCGTCATGGCCGCCACGGAGGCGAGCACGCCGAGCGGATCGATCCCGGTCGCGTTCGTGAGGAGCATGACGCAGACCCCCGCGATCCCGACGCCCGCGCCCACGGCCGGCAGTATCTGTGGGCGCTCCGCCAGCAACGGCCAGGCCAGCAGCATCATCACCACCGGCGCGGTCGCCATGACCGTCGAGGCGATGCTGGTCGGCAGAAGCTGCGCCGCCATGTAGACGAGGGCGAAGAACGCCCCCATGTTCAGCGTGCCGAGCACCAGCGCCTTCCACCACAGCGCGCCGTGCGGCCGTCGCCGGCTGAGCGCCAGCAGGACGAGCCCGGCGGGCAGGGCCCGGAAGACCGCTCCGTACAGCGGATGGTCGGCGGGGAGATGGCGCTGTGTGACGAAGTACGTCGTGCCCCACGCGATCGGCGCGACGGCGGTGACGAGTGACCAGCGGGTGGTTGCTTCCATGGAAGCAATAATATCTTCCCGGGAAGGTATTATTCCTCCATGGCTGAATCCCTTGACCGTGTGGCCCGTATCCAGCGCGAGTGGGCCCGCGAACGCCCCGATGTCGACGTGCGCCCGCAGGGTGTGATCGGGCGGCTGCACCGCCTCGGGGTGTATCTCACCGAGGAGTTGTGCGTCGTCTACCGGAAGTACGGGCTGGGGGAGGGCGACTTCGATGTCCTGGCCACGCTGCGGCGGGCTGGTGCGCCGTTCGAACGCGCGCCCGGCGAGCTGGCCGAGCACACCATGGTCACCACGGGTGCCATGACGAAACGCGTCGACCGGCTCGAACGGGCCGGACTCGTCTCGCGGCGCACCAGCGAGAGCGACGGGCGCGGCAGGGTCGTCGCGCTGACCCCAGAGGGCCGTGCGCTCATCGACCGCGCCTTCTCGGAGCACATGGCCAACGAGCACCGGCTCCTGGCCGCGCTGACCGAGGACGAGGCCGCGCAGCTCGAATCCCTGCTGGTCAAGTGGCTGGCCGTGACCGAGGGGCCGCGCGACTGAAGCCGGGGCCGCCACAGGAGTCCGATCAACCGCAAAGAGTCCGCCGCAAAGACTTCTTCGCGAACAACTCTTTGCGAAGAAGTCTTTGCGGTCTATGCTGCTCGGCATGACGGATTCCTACGACGCCCCACACGGTCCGAAGCACGAGTCGAACACGGTCGTCCTCGACGCGAAGGGACTGCGCGCCCTGGCGCATCCCGTCCGCGTCCAACTGGTCGGACTGCTGCGGAAGTTCGGGCCTTCGACGGCCACCCGGCTGGCCGAGCGGCTGGGGGTCAACTCCGGTACGGCCAGCTACCACCTGCGTCAGCTCGGCGAATCGGGGTTCGTCGAGGAGGACACGGAGCGCGGCAACGCACGGGAACGCTGGTGGCGCGCGGTCCACCAGTCGACCCGCTTCAGCGACCGTGAGCTGGCGGAACAGGAGCCCGACGCCGTGTTGGCGTATCTCCAGTCGGTCGCCGCCGTGTACACCCTGCGCACCCAACGAGCGCTCGGCGAGCTTCAGACGATGCCCGAGCGGTGGCGGGGCACCTTCGACATCAGTGACTGGGCGCTGCGGCTGACGCCCGAGGAAGCCGTCGACCTGCGACAGGAGCTGCACGCGCTCCTCGCCCGCTACCGGGCGGACAGCCCGGACACGGCGGACGCGGCGCCGGAGGGCACCGAGCGCGTCTCCCTGATCACCCAGATCCTGCCGGAGCTGGATATGCCGGATCCGGACACCTCCGACGACGCCACCGAGAGCGACCCGCCTCGGGTACGCCGGCGCGGAATGCAGACCTGGTGAGCGCGTCCAGGGCAAGCGCCGGGCAGGCGAAGGACCCTGACGGCATAACAGGTCGGCGCGGGTCGCTGCCGCTGGTCGGCGTACTGGCCGCGATGGCGGTGTCGTTGACCGGTACGCGCGTCTCCGCCATCGCGCTGCCCTGGTTCGTGCTCGTCACCACCGGCAGTGCCACCCGGACGGGAGTGGTGGCCTTCTGCGAGATGGCGCCGTACGTGCTGGTGAAGGCGTTCACCGGACCGCTCGTGGACCGGGCCGGACCCCGCACCATCTCGTGGACCACCGACCTGATCAGCGCCGCCGCGGCCCTCGCGATACCCCTCCTGCACGCGGCGGACCGGCTCTCCTTCCCCCTGCTGCTCGTACTGGTCGCGCTGATCGGCGCGGCGCGGGGGCCGGGCGATCTCGCGAAGGACGTCATGGTCCCGGAGGCGGCCGACCACGGCCGCGTACCTCTGGAGCGGGCCACCGGTTTCGCCGGCGTGACGGAACGGCTCGCCTTCACCGTCGGCCCGGCGGCGGGCGGCGCCCTGATCGCCTTCCTCGGGCCGCTGGCGGGGCTGGCCGTCAACGCGGCCTGTTTCGCGCTCGGTTCGGTGATCATCGGGCTGGCGCTGCCACGCGGCATGGGCCGGCCGGCCGAGCAGCCGTCGCCGTCGCCGTCGCCCCAGGACACCACCGGTCCGCCCGCCGAGCCCGGCTACTGGCGGCGCTTCGGTCAGGGCTTCACCTTCCTGCGGAGCGAACCGCTGCTGCTGACGATCGTGCTGATGGTCATGGTCACCAACTTCCTGGACGCCGCGTTCAGCGCCGTACTCCTCCCTGTCTGGGCCAAGGAGTCGGGCAACGGTCCGAGCGCCATCGGCCTGTGCGCCGGCGCGGCCGGACTCGCGGCGATCGGCGGCAGCCTGATAGCGGCGGGCATCGCGCACCGGATGCGGCGGCGCGTGGTGTTCTTCGCCGGATTCCTGCTGGCGGGCGCGCCCCGATGGCTGGTCCTCGCCTCACCCGCACCCCTGTGGGCCGTGGTGATCGTGTTCGCGGCCGGCGGTTTCGGTGCCGGTTTCCTCAACCCCATCCTGTCGGCCATCACTTACGAACGCGTACCCCGCCGGCTGCTGGGCCGGGTCAAGGCGCTCAGCGGCGCGCTCTCCTGGTCCGGCATGCCGCTCGGCGGACTGGCCGCCGGGGCGGCGGTGGCCTCGGCGGGGCTGGCGCCGGTGCTGCTGGTGGGCGGGGCCGTGTACTTCCTCACCACGAATCTCACCGGACTGCGGCCGGAATGGCGGGAGATGGACCGCCTGCGCGGCAAGGGCCGGCCGGCCGACGAGCCCGCCGTCCCACGGATCACGAAGCCCGACGGATCACCAGGGCGCACCGGAGCCCCGGAGCCGGATCCGACGTCCCAGCGGGAGCCGGAATCCGGAGCCGGGTCCGGTGGTGGCGTCCGGCAGACCCGGTCAGTCCGCTGACACGGCCGCCGGCGGTGAGCCCGCCGGCGGTACGGCCCCCGGCCCGACGCCCGCCGGGTGAGCCCGCCGGCGGTACGGCCCCCGGCCCGACGCCCGCCATGACGTGCATGCCGCCGGCCGTCCGCAGCGTGTCGTACGCACTGTGCCCGCAGACTATGTGCAGGGTGCTGGTCATGAGACTGCGGGTCGCGTACAAGGGCGACAGAGGTGGCTCCGGAAAGGGGCCGCTGACCGAGCTGATGGATCTGCGGAACGACGTGACCGTCACCCAGACGCTGCGCTCCACGGCGGCCGCGACGCTCGCCTACATCGTCGCGCTGTGGCTCAGCAGCGAACCCGCGCCGCTGACCGCGCCCCTCACCGCGCTGCTCGTGGTCCAGGTGACCCTCTACTCCACCATCACCACCAGCATCCGCCGTGTGAACGCCGTCGTCGCGGGCGTACTGATCGCCATCGGATTCAGCGCCCTCGTCGGGCTCTCGTGGTGGAGCCTCGCGCTGATCATCCTGGCTTCGCTCCTCGCGGGCCGGCTCGTCCGGGTCAACGAGTTCGTTCCCGAGGTCGCGATCAGCGCCATGCTGGTCCTCGGCGTGACCCACGCGGCGGGCACCGCCTGGGACCGCGTTCTGGAGACGCTGATCGGCGCGGTGGTGGGGCTGCTGTTCAACGTGGTGTTCGTGCCGCCCGTCTGGGTCGGCGCCGCCGGGGAGTCCATCGAGGACCTCGCCCGGCAGATGCGCCGGCTGATGCGCGACGTCGGCGAGGAGCTGACGAGCCACACCCCCGTCGAACGCGCCGCGGCCCGACTGCGCGAGGCCCGCCGGCTCGACAACGGCATCGCCGAGGTGGACGCCGCGCTGCGCCAGGCCGAGGACAGCCTGCGGCTCAATCCACGCGTCAAGGAGGGCCTGCTGCACCGGGTGGTGCTCCGTACCGGCCTCGACACGCTGGAGATCTGCGCGGTGGTGCTGCGCGTCCTGACCCGGACCATCACGGACCTCGCCAAGGAGCGCCAGGACGAGGACCTCTTCGCGCCGGAGGTCGGCTCAGCCCTGGAGGAGCTGCTGTCGCAGGTCGCCGACGCGCTCGTCAGTTTCGCCGTGCTGGTCACCACGCAGACGAGCGAGTCCGCCGAGGCGGCGGAGGACCGCCTCGCCGGGGACCTGGGCGCAGCCGCCGCGACCCGGGAGAGAGCGGCGCAACTGCTGCTGGAAGGCGTACAGCGGCATCCCCGGCAGTGGCAGCTCCACGGCGCGCTGCTGTCGGACATCGACAGACTGCTCGACGAACTCGACACCGACCACCGCTCCCGCCGTCTGATGGAGGAGCTGGACCGCTCCACCCGGGAACAGCGCGAACGGCACCCTCAGCTCACCGCGTTCTCCCAGTGGCTGCGCGGGGTGAAACGCCCCACCCTGAAGCGACCCGACAAACGACGCTCCTAGGGAGCGTCAGCCAGGCAGGACTCTCCGGACCCCTCTAGGCCCTGCCCGGGACCGGCCGCATCGTCTCCGCCTTCGCAGGGGTGCCCGACGCCGCCACGATCACGTCGTCAAGGATCTCCCGCGTGCGCGTCAGTTCCGCGATCTGCTCGTCGATCCTCGCCCGCTGCCGCGTCAGATCCGCGACGAGCCACGGCGTCGCGGCCTCCGAAGGGCCCCCGTCCTCGTCCCGCATGCACGGCAGCAGCTCCGCTATCTTCCCGCTGCACAGTCCGGCGGCGAACAGCTCCTGGATACGGATCACCCGGTCGACGGCCCGCTCCGGATAGGTGCGGTGGCCCGAGGGCGTGCGCGTGGACACGAGCAGCCCCTGCTCCTCGTAGTAGCGCAACGACCGTTCGCTGACGGCGGTACGCCTCGCCAGTTCACCGATCTTCACGCTTCCTCCCGGGGTCCGCACCGTCGCTGTGGCGGTGACAGCAATTGAACCTGACACCAGTGTGAGGTCTTACCGTCCCGCCATGACGAAAACGACGCTTCTCGCCCCGTATTCCCTCGGCCCCCTCCGTCTCCCGAACCGCATGGTGATGGCTCCCATGACGCGCTACCGCGCGGCCGTCGACGGCACGCCCCTGCCGGTCGTCGCCGAGCACTACGCGCAGCGCGCCGGGGCCGGCCTGATCGTCACCGAGGGCATCTGGCCCAGCAGCCGGGGCCAGAGCGGCTGGCGGCTTCCCGGACTGGAGACCGCGGCGCACATCGAGGGCTGGCGGGCCGTCACCGAGGCCGTGCACGCCGCCGGCGGGCGGATCATCGCCCAACTGATGCACGGCGGCCGGCACGGTCACCCGCTGTCCCGGATCGACGGGGACGTACCGAGCGGCGCTTCCTCAGTACTGGTGCCCGGCCCCGTACACGTACGCGACGGTGGGAAGGCCGACCCTCTGCCGCCGCGCGAGATGACGCACGACGACATCCGGCAGGCCGTCGCCGACCACGTGAAGGCGGCAGAGAACGCCATCGCGGCGGGCTTCGACGGGGTCGAACTGCACGGCGCCAACAGCTACTTGATCCACCAGTTCCTCGCCGACAACACCAACCTGCGCGACGACGGCTACGGCGGTACGACCGAGGGCCGGATCCGCTTCCCCGTCGAACTCGTCACGGCGGTCGCCGACGCGATCGGAGCCGGGCGGACGGCGCTGCGACTCTCGCCGGGCAACCCGCAGTTCGGCATGGCCGAGGCCGACCCGGCACCCGTCTACCGCGCGCTCCTCGACGCCGTCGACGGCCTCGGTCTGCTCTACCTCCACCTCACCGACAACGACACCTACCCGGCGCTCGCCGACCTGCGGCCCCGCTGGCACGGCCCGCTCATCGCCAACATCGGCGAGAACCGCGACCCCACCACCCGCGAGGGCGGCGAGGCGGTGCTCGCCGACGGGCTCGCCGACCTCGTCTCGTACGGCAGGTCCTTCATCGCCAACCCGGACCTCCCTGAGCGCTTCGCCTCCGGCGCGCCGCTCAACACCGTCGACGAGCGTCACCTCTACACGCACGGCGGCGAGGGCTACACCGACTACCCGGCTCTGCGCCGGGAGCTCTGCTCCACCGGCCCGTGACGCGGCGACGGGCCCGGGGGATACTGACGTATGGGATTCGCCGTCTTCGTCACTCTGCCCGGACTGGTCATTGTGCTGACCGTGCTGGCCTTCGTCGATCAACTGCTGCTGCGCGCCGGACGGGCCGGTGTCCTGCCGTGGCGCAACTCCGTCCGGCAGGGCCAGGTCTCCACCACCGGATTCGAGATGCTGCACGCAAGCTTCTCGCCGGGCAAGCAGAGCGAGTTGAAGGAACGCCGGTCGGCGCGGCTGATGCGCGACGACGAGGAGGACGGCGCCCCGCCGAACCGCACGATGGTGGACCTGGACGGCGGCACCGCCGTCGTACGGATACCGGGGGCCCGGCCGGATCGTCCGAACTGACCCGGCCGGGCCCGGCGGCGCCGGTCTCAGAGCGGCAGTACGCAGACGGCGACCGGAGACGCGAACGGGGCGCCCGCCGAGGCGAGTTGGCCGCTGTCCTGGTCGACATGGAAGACGGACACGGCGTTCGACCGCTGATTGGCGGCGAAGAGCAGAGATCCGTCGGGGGACAGGGCGAGCTGCCTCGGGTAGTCACCGCCCACCGGCACCGTGTCCAGCAGCCGCAGACCGGCGCCGTCGTCCTCGACCGCGAACCGGGACAGGCTGTTGTGCCCCCGGTTGGCGAGATAGACGAACGCGCCGTTGGCGGTGATCACCGGCTGCGACGGGAAACTGCTCCCCGCGCCGCCGGCGCCGGTGGGCTGCGGCTCGCCCGGAGTCAGGGCGCCGCTGCCGGGGTCGTATCCGCAGACGGCGATGGTGTTGTTCAACTCGTTGGCCAGATAGGCGAATCGGCCCGAGGGATGCAAGACGAGATGCCGTGGCCCGGCCCCCGCCGGCAGCGTCGCGTACGAGACCTGGGTCAGCGTGCCCGCCGTCTCGTCGAGCCGGTAGGTGTAGACGCTGTCGGTGCCGAGGTCGACGGCGAGCACATGGCCGCCGTCCGGGCTGGTGACGATCTGGTGCGCGTGCGGGCCGTTCTGGCCGGGCCCCGGGGCCGGTTCGTCATGGGTGACCAGATCGGTGCGCTCGCCCAGCGCGCCCGACGCCTCCACGGGGTGGACGGCGACACTGCCGGAACCGTAGTTCGCGCTCAACAGCCAGCGCCCGCCCGGGTGTACGGACAGATGGCAGGGTGAGGACCCGCCGGTGCTCCGCGTACCGAGCACGGTGTGCGTGCCGTCCGCACCGAGCGCGATCGCGGTGACGCCGCCGTCCTGACGCTCGTTGACCGCGTACAGGGTGGTGCCGTCGGGATGCACGGCGAGATACGAGGGGTCGCCGACGCCTTGGAGGGTCCCGGTGGCGGTGATCAGGCCCGTCGCCGTGTCGTACGAGCCGAGGCCGATACCCGGACCGCCGCTGGAGGTGTACGTACCGATGAACAGCGGCGCCGTGGCACGGGGGCGGCGGGAACGCCTCGCCGTCGAGGGCTGGGCCGCGTACGCCGTGGCGGGCACCGAGACCGCCGTGACGGCGGCGGCCAGTATGCCGACGACCTGACGGCGGCTGGGCCCGCCTGTCCCCGTCGCTGTCCCTGCTGCTGTTCGGTCGCGGTCGCTGGCGCTGTCGTGCTCGTGGTCGTTTCTCATGCCGGGCACCTCGGATGACTCGTGGGGGGAGTGCTTGCCGGTGTTGTGGCAGACACCCTGTCGCCATCCCGCTCTGTCGGCAAGAGTCCCTTCGGCGGCTCCCTTGAGCGGCGTCAGTCGCGCAGCGCCAGGGCGTCGCCCATCACGATCACCGGGCGCTTCGCCGGGTCCAGCAGACGCAGGAGTTCCACCATCCGCGCTCGCGTCAGGGAGACACAGGCCTGCGTGGGGCCCCGGTGGTCTACATGGACCCAGACACCGCCGCCCTTGCCGAGACCGAGCGGGCGGTTCTTGTCCAGCGGAGTGGTGCCCGGCGTCCGGTTGTAGTCGATGGCCACGACATAGTCGAAGGAGCCTTCCAGCGGCTCACCGAGGAAACCGGTGCCCGGAGACTCGAACTCCTCGCTCTCGTCGTACGGGAGTCTGGCCCCGGGGTCGGGGAGCCGGCCCCCGGCGTCGCCGAGCGTGAAGACACCGATCGGCGAACGCAGGTCGGCGGCGTGGTGGTCGTAGGTCCAGCCGCGCAGCGCGTTGTGCGCGGGCCAGCGGTCGGTGACCGGCCGCCAGCCCGTGTCCGCGTCGCGCTCGTACAGCACGACGACCGAGCGGGGGGACTCCCGCCCCTCGCCGCTGACGACGAGCGCCTGGCGGCTGGAGACGGGGATCCGGGCGCGGGTGGCCGGGCCGAGACCGGGGATCTCGCGGACCAGCGCCGCCTCGACCGGTGTTCCGGCGGGACCGCGGGCCGCCTCGTTCGGTGCGCCCTGGCGCCGCTCGGCGGGCCGGCCCTCGGGCTGCCCCCCGTCCGTCGACTTGCTCTCCGTGGCCGCGCCTTCCGTGCTCCGGCCCGGCGGCGGCCCGGTCCGCGCCGCCCGGCTCTCCACCTGCTGTCCGGCGCTCGGAGGGGCTGCCTGCTCAGCGCATCCGGTGAGAAGCAGGCACGTGCAGAGCGAGGTGAGGGCCAGGGCGCCTCTGGCGAGAGGGAGAGCGCGGGGGAGGAGGAACATGTCGGGCCTTTCGTGGGCGTTGGCAGCGGTCCGTCCTCGTCCGCCGCGTTTCTCTGCGCCATGAAACGCGATGATCGTGTGATCAGACCGCCCCGTGATGCGCGATCGGAGACGGACCCGGAGATTTCCCCCGTTCTGCCTAAAGCACCGTCAGACACCGGTCGGAGGGTCGGAGACCGGAAAGGCGGCGCCTCTTCCGGGCACTTCCGCCATTGGTCCGAGCAAAGGCAACCGGGGGCGATTCGTCGTCCTGCGGGTGATTCGCGAGGGCGTGCGGTTTCAGTCGGCCGAAGGAGTGTCAAATAGCTTGCCCGACAGGGTTGTCGAGGACATGGCGGGATTGCTTGTCTTGATGCGTCGTGGACAGTCGACGCGCGTCAACTCCGCCTCGGAGCAGTGGCGTACGGCTGTTGCGCGACGTGCCCGTTGTCGTTGAACCCGGGAGAGCTTTTCCCCCCACTTCCCAAGGAGATCGACATGGTTACCAAGCCAGGACCCGGCCGTCGTACGGTGCTGCGGGGTGGTCTGACCGCCACAGCGGTCGGCGCGCTCGGACTCGCCGCGGGCGGACCGGCCGCAGCCGCCCCGGCGCGCGACAGCCGCCGCCCGCTCGCCGCGCCCGAGCCGCGGATCTACAGCACATCCGAATGGGGCGCCCGGCCCCCGAACGGGCAGATCGTCGTGCTCGACCGGGTGCCGACCTACATCGTCGTGCACCACACCGCCGAGCCCGGCAACAGCGAGGACTACTCGCTGGAGCACGCGATGGCGATCTGCCGGTCGATCCAGAACTACCATATGGACGGCCAGGGTTGGGGCGACTCCGGCCAGCAGTTCACCAACTCGCGCGGCGGCTTCGTCCTCGAAGGCCGGCACCAGAGCCTCGATGTCGTACGCGGTGGTACACAGCATGTTCAGGGCGCGAACGTCGGCGGCCGGAACAGCGAGGTCATCGGCATCGAGAACGAAGGCCTCTACACGCAGGTCGACGTACCGGCCGCGCTCTGGAACTCACTCGTCCAGCTCGTCGCGTGGATCGCCACCCAGTACGGCCGGCCGGTCACCGACATCATGGGTCACCGCGACTTCAACTCCACCGAATGCCCCGGGGACGTGCTCTACGGCAGACTCCAGGAGCTGCGCGACGCGGTCGCCGGCGCACTGGGCGTCGCACCCGCCGACCGGCCCTCCGTCTGGCCGCTGCTGCGACCGGGGGCGGCCGGTCCCCAGGTGCGCGCCGCGCAGTACCTCCTGCGCGCCCGGGGCTTCTCGGACGTACCGGTGGACGGTGTCTTCGGCGCGGACACCAAGCGTGCGGTGGCGAAGCTGGCCGATGTGCACAACATCGACAAGCACACGTGCGCGGCCATGGTGCGTAGCGACACGGACGAGACCGGCTACCTCGGTTCCGACATCTGGCCGCTGATCACCCCGAAGGTCAGGGCGAGCGAGAACGCCGACGTCGAGAAGGCCGTGACCACCCTGCACCGGGCGGGCGCGGACCGGGCCCACTCGGCCGGCGTACTCGACGCGACGGACTGGAAGCGCCTGCTGGCCTGACGGTCGCCGCCGGACCGTACCGTCCGGCGGGACGGCTGTGCCCTTCGGCGGCAGGACTCACTTCCTGCCGCCGAAGCGGCGGGGCAGGTGTACCGCCCCATAAGCGCCACGGCGCCAGTACGGGCCACGCGCCGACCGGACGCGCCGTCCATACGACCGGGCCCGCCGTCCTCACACGCCGAAGACCTTGCGGAAGCCAGTGAGTTCACCCTCCGACGGCGACGTCACCGGGCGGCCCCCCGCCTCGACCCAGGCGTGGAACCGGTACGGATCGTCGGCGCTGCCCAGACACCATTCCGCGCTGAGCCCGGCCAGCGCCAGCCGTACGGTGGCGGCCAGCGACAGCTCCAGACACGCGACGCGCCCCGGATACCGGCGCGCGACCCGCCGCACCACGGCGACGGCCTCCGCCGCCTGCGCGTGAGTGGCGGGGCGCGGACACCGCGCTCTGAGGGCCGCCACCGCGCGTACGGTGACGCCGAACGGCAGCCTCAGCAGGCACAGCGCGACGACAAGCGCGACCGTCGCCCCGGACCGGTCGTGACGAGAAGGGGCATCGGACCCGCGCCCCGCCCCTCCCGCCGGGCGCGTGCGCGGCTCCGACTCGTCGGGTGACGGCGCCGCGCTCACAAGCCCGCGTCGGACCAGTACGTCGGCCAGCTGCCCGGCGTCGGTACGTACCCGCTCACCGAGCGCCGGCGGAAATCGGGCCGCCACGGCATGTACACCGGCGTCGAAGTCCCCGCTCTCGCGCCACTCGGACCACAGCGCCCGCGCCGTGCCGTTCATCGCGTACCACTGCCCGGTGCGGGCGTCGAGGAGCACTGTCCCGCCGTGCGGCGCGCTGCTCTCGTGCACGTGCTCGGGGATGTGGAAGGCAGCCATGGGCCGGTCTCTCCTCGAGGTCAGTGCCATGTGGTGTTCCTGAGCCAGATCTCCGCCGCCAGCAGCCGGTTGAGCGCGGGGAACGGTGCCCGCAGCCCCATCACCGCCCGGTCGAGCGCGGCCGTCACGGCGGACGGTTCGACGACTCCCAGGTCGGCCAGGCGCGAGTCGCGCAGCAGCTCCCGCAGTTCGCGCGCGCACGCGCGGGCGCCCTGGTAGTCCTCGTCGCCGTAGTCGCCCTTCGTCCGCCGGGCCAGGACCGGCGCGGGCACCAGCTCCGCGAGCGCCGCGCCGAGCAGCGGTTTGAAGGCCGGCGGCGCGGCGCGCAGACGGGCGGGGAGCGCGGCGCACGCGCGGACGACCGCCGAATCGAGGAAGGGCGCCTGCGGCCATACCCCGAACGGGCGCGCCGTTTCCGACAGTTGCCGCTGTACGGCTCCGGAGGTGCGTACGTTGTCCAGCGCGGTGAGGTCGCCCGCCCGGGTGCCGGGGGTGCGCGCCGCGTCGGCGGCGGCCCGCCGTGCGAGCCCGGCGAGTTGCCGGCTGACGGCGGACGTCAGCCAGCCGGCCTCGGAGCCGGGCTCCGGCCACCAGGCGATGGCGTCCAGCCAGCCGATGTCGTGGGCGCTCGCCCGTCCGGCGCCGCTTCTCGCACGGTGCTCGAAGCTGTCCGCCAGCCGCCGTAGAGCGGTCGCGAGGGGTGTCCGGGCCAGGCCGACCGCCCGTGCCGCGACGGCGAACGGGGACTCCTGTCGCGCACGGGCCGACTCCCGGCTGTCCCGGAGCAGTTGGCGAAGCCGATCGGGTCGGGCGAGCGCGGCGAGATAGCCGGGCGGCGCGACGAGCAGCGCGTCCCCGCCCTCACCACCGAGGTGCAACTCCCCGCCCAGCGCTGCGACATGGTCCAGTCTGAGCCGGCCGCGTGCCAGCGCCACCACGGCGGTGTCCGGTTCACCGCTGCCGCTGTCGGCGCCGTCCGAGCGGTCGTTCAGACCCTGGTAGGTCAGGGTCTCGCGGGTGCCGGTCACCACGCCCATCCGCAGGCGGGTGTCGAGCCGCGCGAAACGCTCGGCGTGGGCGAGGTCGTCACCTGCCGACCCGGGGCCGTGGTACGTCGTCACCGGCAGCGGACCGGGACGGTGATGGAGCGTCAGAAAGGCCAGGGAGGTGGAGTCCAGACCACCGCTGAAATCGGCACTTACCCGCCGTCCGCCCGTGACGCGCAGCCGGACCGCCGTCTCCAGCGCGTCACGCAGGGCGTCGGCGCTCTGCGCGAAGGACGTGTGGGGATCGGTCTCCAGCGGTTCGTGCACCCAGAGTTCGGTCCCTCCCCGCAGGGCGCGACGCAGTGCCTGCCCGCCGCCCACCTTGCTGACGCCGGCGACGACGGACCGTTCACCGGTCAGCGCGGGAGCCCCCGGGCAGAAGATCCCCGCGGCGAGGACCGCCGTGTCGGGCTGTCGTCGCGTGCCCGCCGCGTCGGCCACCGACACGGGCCGGGTGCCGAACACCAGACGGGTGCCGGTGTCCCGGAAGAACAGCGGGTACTGGCCGGCGGCGTCCACGTAGACGGTCAGTTCGTGATGACGGATCACCAGGCAGAGGTAGCTCCCGGGCAATCGGGTCAGCTGGTCCGGCCCGTCGGACGCCAGCGCGCGCAGGGCCGTGCGCCGTAACCGGTCGTCGTCGGCGAGACACTGACCGAGGACCAGGACCGTCCCCGCCGGCCCGTCGACCCTGCGTAACTCCCCGTCCCGCCACCGCCCTTGGACCCGCACGATGTCGCCGGGGCCCGTCGGGGGGAAGACTCCGATCAGCTCGGGTGCCCGAGTGACATCGGTGGACACGGACGCGGACACGGACACGGACGCGGGCGGCATGCCCGTTCCTACCAGTAGTACTGGGAATTGGCGTCGGCCGTTCCGCTGGTGGAACTGCCCAGCGTCACGTCCCGCACCGAACCGAGATCGACGAGGACCGGAGGTTCGTAGAACATCTCGTCGGCGTCGCCCGCGCCCACCGCGGCTTCGGCGAATCCGCCGACGGGGTGCTCGTGCCCTCTTCGCGACGTCGTCATGTGAACCACCTCGGGTCTGCGTCAGAAAAATACATGCGGAAAGTACATGCGGAAATATACGCCGACGATACTCGATCTCATCCACGACAATGCGCCGAAGTGTCATCCGGCACACGGACGACGCCACGCGATGGCATCTCACCAGGATAGCCGCATCGTATTCTTTTTCGAACCCATGAACGTGTTGTCGGGTTCGGTGAGGAATGCCATTCTCGGCAGTTGACGGAATCTTGCCGATGAATTACGGAAGGCGGTCCGCGCACGGCGGTCCTGGTCTTTCAATTCGAAACTCCGGCGGCCGAGGACGGGCCGCCGGAGTTCATCTCGTCACCCGGCGACGGCCTGCGCCTCGCCGTCCCGGTCGAAGGAGCGGATCCCCAGCACCAGCGCCCCGTGCGCCTCGGTCAGCTGCCCCAGGGAACTCTTGCGCAGGACGGCGTCGGCCGTACCGCGCAGCGAGTATCTGACCAGGGATTCCTTGCACGGGCCGAGGACGATGTCGCTCGCCGCCTCAAGCCGGCCGCCGAGCACGATGAGGTTCGGATTGAGCATGTTGCAGACCACCGCCAGCGCCTGGCCGAGCCGGCGGCCCGCGTCCTCCAGGACGCGGACGCAGACGGCGTCGTCCGCGTGGGCCCGGTCGATCACCGACCGCAGGGAGTCCGGTACGTCCAGGGAACTGCCGGACAGCGCCTCCCGTACCTGCCGCACGAGCGAGTCCGCGCCGATGACCGTCTCCAGACAGCCCCGCCCGCCGCATCGGCAGAGGGAGCCGCGCGGCTCCATGACGGAGTGGCCGA
This sequence comes from Streptomyces sp. NPDC006643, assembly GCF_042870175.1. Taxonomy (NCBI): domain Bacteria; kingdom Bacillati; phylum Actinomycetota; class Actinomycetes; order Kitasatosporales; family Streptomycetaceae; genus Streptomyces; species Streptomyces sp. NPDC006643. The sequence goes on from NZ_JBIAHA010000031.1 coordinate 29,670, forward strand.
TCTCGCCCGCCATGCCGCGGTGCCCCCGGACCAGGCTGTTGCCGATGATCAGCCCGGCACCGACCCCGGTGGAGACCTTCACATAGACCACGGTCTCCATGCCCTCGTCCGTGGCGAACGTCTGCTCGGCCAGGGCGCCGAGATTGGCGTCGTTGTCCAGCACCACCGTGCTGAGGCCCAGCGTCCGCCGCAGCAGCTTCGCGAGGTCGTCCCGCCGGTTCCAGGGCGGCAGTACGGGACTGGTGAACCGCCCGGTCCGCGGATCGATCATGCGCGGCACGGCCACCCCGAGGGAGATGATGTCGGGCTCCTGCCCTCCGCCGGCCTGCCGGACGGCCGCTTCCACCTTCCGCTGGATCTCCGGCAGAAGCCGGTCCAGCCCGCTGTTGGCGCCGATGTTCGAGTATTCGCCGGGATGGCGCTCCGCGGCCCCCTGGTCCAGACGGCGGGCGACGACCCGGGTGTGGTTGAAACCGATGTGCACCCCCACCGCGACGGATGAGGACGGGCGCAGCCGTACGAGCGCGCCCCGACCCCCGTTGTCGCTCTTCTCGATCAGGACCGTGCCGTCCGCCGCCATGTCGCGCACGATCGCCGAGACCGTGCCGCCGGAGAGCGAGGTCCGCCGGCTCAGACCCGCCTGGGTGTCCGCCTTGATCATTACGGCGAGCAGAACCCGTTTCCGGTTGATCTGCTTGACTCCGCCGGCCGGACCGAGCTGCTCACGTAAATCGATCATTTCCGCCCCCATTCCCGGCGAGGACGTTTTCATCCTGTCGTCCGGGACTCGCAGATTAACACGGTGATCTTCAAATTGAACGCGGCTGCTCTTCAAAAGAAAGTATGGAGTTGAGTGGTCCGGTCGGGACTTCTCCGTGACCGATGTGGCAGCTGTTCCGTATGAGACTTCTGATGGCTCCGAACGTGACAGCGAATGATCGAGCGACGATCGAGGAATCGGCCCGGAGCGGCCTCCCGCGAAACCGTACGCGGCTCCGCCACACTGGGCGCGCGTTCGAGACAGAGGAGTTCCCCGTGCCGAAGTTTCTGCTCATGGTCAATCACGACGTCGGCGTCTTCGACGAGCCCATGGAGGAGTGGGAGCCCGCCGATGTCGCGGCCCACTTCGACTACTACGCGGCCCTCGCCGAGGAACTGACCGAGACCGGCGAGCTGATCCGGTACACCGCGCTCGCCGACCCTCAACTGGCCAGGATCGTACGGTCGGACGGCTCCGGCGCCGCGCCCTTGGTGGCCACCGGTCCGTTCCCGGAGACCGCGGACTTCCTGGCCGGCTTCACCGTCCTCGACGTCGCCTCCGGGGCCCGCGCGCTGGAGATCGCCGCACGCTTCTCCGCGGTGCCCGGCCCCGGCGGGGCGCCGGCCCAACGGCCGGTCGAGGTACGGCAGGTGATGACTGACCACCGGGGCGACGGCGCGCGCCGGCCCCCCGCCCGATGAAGGTGATCCTGGCGACGGCGACGGCGACGGCGACGGCGACCCGCGGTCCCGCGCCGTCGGCGGGCGGCGGGAACGGCCGAGTCCGGGCAGCATCTGCGATCAGATGCTGCCCGGACTCGGATCGCGCGTCCGCCGGTCAGGCGTCGGTACGGACCGTCCGCAGCGCCTTCGTCCAGCTCACGAGCTGGTCGAGCGTGGTGTCCAGGGCCTGCTTCTGGTGCTCGCCGGGAGTGAACGTGGTGTAGTTCTCGAAGTCGCCGTTGAGCGTGAGGGCGACCTGGGCCCGTACGGTCGCCACCTGCAACTCGGACATGATCAGACGCAGGTGCTCGACGGCCCGGGTGCCGCCGACGCTGCCGTAGCTGATGAAGCCCGCGGCCTTGTTGTTCCACTCGCCGTAAAGGAAGTCGATCGCGTTCTTCAGGGCGCCGGAGGTCGAGTGGTTGTACTCCGGGGTGACGAAGAGATAGCCGTCGAACGAGGCGATCTTCTCCGCCCACGCCAGGGTGTGGTCGTTCGCGTACTGCCCCAGCGACGCCGGAATGGCCTCGTCCAGGTGCGGCAGCTTGAACTCGGCGATGTCGACCAGTTCGAACTCCGCGTCGCTGCGCTGAGAGGCGATCTCCTGGGCCCACTTGGCGACGGCCTCACCGTTGCGGCCCGGACGGGTGCTGCCCAGAATGATCGCGATCTTCACCGTCATCAACTTACTCCTGGCTTGAGATGTCAACTGACAGCCATCCTGCCAATGCTTGAAGTCTCAAGTCAAGCAACTACGATGGTCCCATGACAGACGAGACCACTCCGGGCGACACGCCCTGGCTCTCCCCGGCCGAACTGGAGTCGTGGATACCGCTGAGTGGGATGCTCCTCGGTCTCGTCAGCGCCCTGGACGCCCAGCTCCAGAGCGACGCCAAGGTGAGCTTCTTCGGCTATCTGGTGCTGGCGGGCCTCTCCGAGGCGCCCGAGCGCACCCTCCCCATGAGTGACCTGTCGGTCCTGGCGCACGGCTCCCTCTCGCGCCTCTCCCACGCCGTGTCCACGCTGGAGAAACGCGGCTGGGTCCGCCGCAGCCCGTCCCCGGAGAACGGCCGCGTCACCGTCGCCACCCTCACCGACGCGGGATACGACAAGCTCGTCGCCACCGCGCCCGGCCATGTCGAGGCGGTCCGCCGGCTCGTCCTCGATCCGATCGACGGGGACCAACTGCGCGCGCTCGGCGAGATCTCGACCGTCATTCGCGACTCGATGGGCCCGCCCTGCGCGTGGCCGCCCCGCCCCACCGCCGGGTGACTATCAGCCGCTACAAGGTATTTGTGCACCGGAGTTCCTGCATATTGGGGCACGAGGCTTGTCATCCGGCCATATGAGCGCCTACACATCATCTCCACAGATGTGAGGGACAGGGGCGCTGCACATGCAAGGCACGGTTGACGGTTTCAGCTATGGGGTCTTCACGCCGATCGCGGCGTTCGTGATGGCCTGTCTCGGGAGCGCGCTGGGACTGCGCTGCGTCACCCGCTCACTCCGGGCGGAACAGTCCTTCAAACCCGGCTGGCTGTCGCTCGGGGCGGCCTCCATCGGCTGCGGCATCTGGACGATGCACTTCATCGCCATGATGGGCTTTCAGGTACGCGAGACGCCGATCAGCTACGACGCCCCGCTCACCCTCGCTAGTCTCGGCGTCGCGGTCCTTGTCGTCAGCGTCGGAGTCTTCATCGTGGGCTACCGGGGCACCGCCCCGGCTGTCCTGATCAGCGCCGGAGTCATCACAGGTCTCGGCGTCGCGGCGATGCACTACCTGGGCATGGCGGGCTTGAGCCTGGAGGGGCAACTCCACTACGACACAACGATCGTGACGATCTCCGTGGTGATCGCCGTCGTCGCCGCGACCGCGGCACTGTGGGCGGCGGTGTCCGTACGCGGCTTCTTCCCCAGCCTCGTCGCGAGCCTCATCATGGGCGTGGCCGTGACCGGAATGCACTACACGGGCATGGCGGCGATCAGCGTGCACCTCGCCGGCGGCGCGCCCCGTACCGGGGCCGCCGGCGACTCACTGCCCTCGATCATGTTCCCGATGCTGCTGGGGCCGCTCGTCTTTCTCGTACTGGCCGGTGTCGTCGTCATGTTCGACCCGCTCCTGATCCTCGGGGACGGCGAGTGGAACGAAACCCCCGCCCGGAGGCGCGGGACGGACCGGCCGGAGCTGACCGAGGCGCCCGGCGCACCCGGTACGACAGGCGCCCCGCGTACGGTGCCCGGTGCACCGATCTGGACGGGCGGGGGCGCGGCGAACCGCGAGACCGGCCACGCGCCGCCCGGCCAGGAGCCCCCACGCACCGCCCGCTGGTGACGCCGGTCAACTCCCTTGCCTCGTCGTCCTGTTCAGCCGGTGCCGGTGTCCTCACCGGTGCCGGCCACCGGCTTCATCGACCAGACCCGCTCGGCACGCAGCGGCCCGGTGCGCGCCAGCACCATGCCGTGGTCGGCGGCCAGCGGGGCGAGTTGGGAGCCGTAGCACTGCACCGCCTCGCGCTTCAGCGCCCACTGATCGTCCGTCAGTGTCAGATCATGTGCGGGGCGCAGCTCATGACCGCGCGTCAGGTCCTGGTAGGCGAGCCCGTACAGATGGCTGCGGCTGAGCGCGTCATCGGCTTCGGGGGAGCCCCATTCGTCCAGATGGCCGGTGTAGGGGAGATCCGCGTAGACGAGCGGCAGCGGGCGTCCGAGCTTCTCGGTCACCGCCAGCGCGCGGTCCCGAACCTTCTGGTGGTCCTTCTGGTTGGTGGCGACGGGAATCAACAGCGTGGTCTCCGGGGAGAGTTCGGCCAGAAAGACGTCGATGTCCGTCAGTTCCGTCCTCTCCCCGTAAGGACCGTCGGGATGGCCCAGGGCGATGCTCCCGACCCCCAGGAGTTCGCAGGCCCGTTCGTCCTCCGTACGGCGGGCGCGATACGCCTCCCGCGGGGTGGAGAATCCGCAGACGCTGTCCCACCAGGAGACGGGGTTGTGGGACCCGGGCTCGCCGCCGTACACCGTCACGACCATGACAGGGCCGGGCAGTTGCGGCATGAGCCCCGCGAGTGAGAGCACGGCGTCGTCGAAGTGCGGCGACAGGATCACGGTGGCGGGCGGTGGGGGAGTCATACGGGGGTCTCCTCGGTCATCGGGGCGGGCCGCGGCGGATCGGGTGATATCGGTACGGCGCTGAACACCTCGTCCCACTGGGCGTCGTCGCCCTCCCAGCGGCCGGGCGCCTCCGCCACCGTCCCCCAGGTGATTCCCGGTGCGAGGTCCCCGGCGTCGGCGGGCGGCGTACGGCGCAGCCACAGCAGCGAGAACCGCTGCCCGGGGTGCGCGGTGGCGATCACATGGCGCAGCCGGGCCAGATCCCGCGCGCCGGATTCGTCGAAGGCGTCGTGGTGGACGTAGAGCACATGGGCCCGGGAGGCGGCGAGGGCGCGCCAGCGTTCCGCCAGCGCCATGAACTTGGCCCGCACACCGTCGAATTGGCGGTCGATGTCCTCCTGGGTGAGGAGGCGGCCGTCGCTCGGCCGGAAATCGTGGAAGAAGCGGATGTCCGAGGCGCGGTCGAGGGCGCAGAGCCCGTCGCTGAACGGCTCCACCTGCCCCGGAAGCAGTACATGGGCGAAGTCCTCGGCGATGATCTCGACGACCGCGTCTAGGTCGAGGTCGAGCCAGTCGAAGAAGTGCGCCGACTCGTTCCCGGTGATGCGCCGGAGCTGATAGGTCGTCTCGCAGTGGTAGCCGAGCCCCACGCATACGTCGAACGGGTCGGTGACGCCGGCCGGAACGGCCGGATTCGGGTGCCTCATCGGGGCGTTCAGCCGGCGGTCCGTCGGAGCAGGAGCCCATCACTGCCGCGTTTGATGAGATAGGCGCGGCCCGCGCAGACGGTTTCGACGCGCGGCGGAACCAGTTGGACGCTCTCCGTCTCCTGCCAGGTCTCGGACGCCGCCAGCCAGGGCCGTAGCAGCGCGTCCATGGTGCCGGGTTCGAGCGCCACAAAGAGATGATCGGTGGGCAGCCGGTCCAGCAGGGCGAGATCCTGGCCGTAATAGAGCATCTCGATGAGCAGATGGGCCCCGGCGCGCGGACGGCCCTCCTTAGTAAGGTCCGCGAGATCGTCGGCGGAGACCCGTACGGCCTCCGTGCCCCGCACATTCTCCGAAAGACGCGCCCGGAACAGGGGGTTGGGCTCGGTGGCGTGCACGCTGCGGCCCGCCGCGACCAGACGGTGCGTCAGGGCGCCTTCGCACGCGCCCACTTCCACCAAGAGCCCGTCGGCCCCGGCCCGATGGCCCAGCACCCAGGCGGCAGTTGCGTCCAGCCGGTCCTTCTCGTAAGGAGAACTGCCGAACTCCCACGGGTCCACGATGGAGGCGGCCTCGTCGTCCAGACTCGCCAGCAGCGCGAAGAGCCGTTCGCGTTCGTCGGGGTCGGTGTGGAAGAAACGCTCGGTGGCGGGAATGCGGGGTGTCTGGACCACGTACTCCGCCGACGGCTCCGTGAGCAGGTGCTCGCACGCCCGGTTGACGAAGTCGAGCTTGGCGGCGAGCAGTTCGCGGTCCAGCGAACGGTCGAAGTCGCTCACGACCTGGAGGAACGGCGAGTAGCCGACGGCGTGCCGCACCTCGTGGCCCGCACACCCGATCGCCGTGTCCCGGCCCACCTTGCCCCGGCTGCGCCGGTTGTCCGCCGGCGAGTGCGTCCACACCCGCGCGTCCCGGCCGCCGCCCGCCTCGCGTACCAGCTCCGCGAGGGGGACGGGACCGGGCGAGCTGGCGCCGTCGTCGGCTGGCCGTACATACCGCGCGATGTCGGCGAGCCGTTCGGCCGGGCTCCGCCCGGCGGGGAAGGCGAGCGTCCGGCCGTGGTCGGCGAGGACGAGCGCGGTCTCTCCGTCGCTGAGGACGGACAGGAAGTCGAGTACGGCGTCTTCGGCGCGGAGCACAACAACGATGTCGATCACAGGATCGGTCCTCTGTACGAGACGGACGGGCCGCAAGGGGCACACGCTAGGTCTAGACCACTGCGCGGTGCAAGAGACGGCATTCTCGAACGTCGTGTCTCGGCCGCCCCGCTCACGCTCCCCGGACGAGCCGCGGCGACCGCGGTTGACAGACAGCTCCCCGGTGAGAGCCTTGAAGAGGTACGAGAGGAGGGGCCGCCGATGGGACCGACCCCGGACGTCCGCACCGTGGCGCTCCCCTCCGGGGAGCGGGTTCCCGTGCTGGGCCAGGGCACTTGGGGCTGGGCACAGGACCCGGCGCGGCGGACCGGTGAACAGGAGTCCCTGCTGCTGGGACTGGACCTCGGCCTGACCCTGATCGACACGGCCGAGATGTACGGTCAGGGCGCCGCCGAGGAACTGGTGGGCGAAACACTCGCCGGCCGCCGCGACGAGGCGTTCCTGGTCACCAAGGTGCTGCCGTACAACGCGGGCCGGAAGGACACCGTCCACGCCTGCGAACGCAGCCTCGAACGCCTGCGCACCGACCGGATCGACCTCTACCTGCTGCACTGGCGCGGGGACGTCCCCCTGGAGGAGACGGTCGCCGCGTTCGAGGACCTGGTCCGCGCGGGGAAGATCCGCCACTGGGGAGTCAGCAACTTCGACCCGGCCGACCTGCGGGAGCTGGCCACACTGCCCGGCGGCGACGCGATCGCCACGAACCAGGTCCTGTACAACCTGACCCGGCGCGGAATCGAGTACGACCTCCTGCCCCGGTGCGCGGAGCGCGGCGTCCCGGTCATGGCCTACTCACCGGTCGAACAAGGACGACTGCTGCCGGACCCGGCACTGCGAGCCGTGGCCGGCCGCCACGACGCCACACCGGCGCAGGTGGCCCTGGCCTGGGTCCTTCGCCGGAGCGGCGTGATCGCGATCCCCCGGACAGGCCGGCCCGACCATGTACGCGAGAACCACGCCGCGCTCGCGCTCACCCTGACCGACGACGACCTCGCCGCCGTCGACGACGCCTTCCCGCCCGTCCGGGGCCCGGTACCGCTGGAGGTGCTGTGAACGGGCGGCAGGGCCCGGGCGGCGGGCCACAACAGTGGAGGCAGTGATGGCGGACGACATTCTGCACACGATCGACACGCTGGTGGCGGAGGAGCACCGCCTCCGTGAGCAGGCACCCGGCAAGGGCCTCGACCCGGAGGAACGCGCACGCCTCCAAGTGCTGGAACAGCGGCTGGACCAGTGCTGGGACCTGCTGCGCAGGCGGCGCGCGGAGGCGGACTCCGGCGCGGACCCGCAGCGGGTCGAAGCGCGCCCGGTGGCCGAGGTGGAGTCGTACGAGCAGTGAGCGCGCGGGGGAGATGTCAGCCCCGTCTGCCATGATCGGTGGTCCGAGCCGGGAGACGTGTCCCGGACCGAGCGCCGTCGGGGGCACTCATGACGTACGACACCGGCACGGGCACCGCCGCGGCCACGGGCACCGGCACCGCAACGGGCCTCGACATCGACGCGCTGCGCGCCCGGATTCCCGCCCTGCGCGCGGGAATCGCCCACTTCGACGGTCCGGGCGGTACGCAGACGCCCACGCCGGTCATCGAGGCCATCACCCACGCGCTCAGCAATCCCCTCGCGGTCCGGGGTTCCGTCGCACCGGGGGAGATCAACGCCGAGACCATCGTGCGCGACTACCGGCGGGCGATGGCCGACCTGCTGGGCGCCGAGGAGACGGGCATCGTCACCGGGCGCAGCGCCACGCAGCTCACCTACGACTTCTCCCGTGCACTGGCCCGGAGTTGGGCCCCCGGGGACGAGGTGATCGTGAGCCGGCTGGATCACGACGCCAACATCCGCCCCTGGGTCCAGGCCGCCGAACGGGCCGGTGCGGTGGTGCGCTGGGCCGACTTCGATCCGGTCACCGGCGAACTGCCGGTGACGTCCGTCGGCGCCCTGCTGACCGACCGCACGCGCCTGGTCGCGGTGACCGGCGCCTCGAATCTGATCGGCACCCGTCCGGACGTGACGGCCATCGCCGACCTGGTCCACGGGGCGGGCGCGCTGCTGTACGTCGACGGTGTCCATCTCGCCGCGCACGCCTTCGTGGACGTCACGGCACTCGGCGCGGACTTCTTCGTCTGCTCGCCGTACAAGTTCTTCGGCCCCCACCACGGCGTACTCGCCGCCTCCACACGGCTGTTGGAGACCCTGCGCCCGGACAAACTGGCGCCGTCCACCGACGCCGTACCGGAACGTTTCGAGCTCGGCACCCTGCCGTACGAAGCCCTGGCGGGCACCCGAGCCGCCGTGGACTTCCTCGCGGACCTCGCCCCGGCCGCACCGGGCCCGGCCGGCGCCCCCGGCGCGTCAGGAGACCGGCGCGCACGCCTGCGCACCGCCTACGCGGCGATCGAGGTGCATGAGACGGCCCTGCGCGAGAGCGCCGAGAAGACGATCTCCCAACTCGACGGTGTGACCCAGCACTCCCGCGCGGCCCTGCGGACCCCCACGATGCTGCTCACCTTCGACCACCACGAAGCCACGGACGCCTACCACTTCCTCGCCCGTTCCGGGATCCACGCACCGGCGGGCTCGTTCTACGCGGTGGAAGCCTCCCGCCACCTCGGCCTGGGAACTGCCGGGGGCCTGCGCGTGGGCCTGTCCCCGTACAACAACGCGGACGACATCGAACGCCTGACGACGGGCCTGGCGGCGTTCTTGCGGTCCTGAGACACTGACCCGCTCTCCGGCGCGTTCGAACACCGGCCCGGTCGACACGGCCGCCCGGCCCGCGTCGGGGGAGCGGAGTCCTGGGGATGCCCCTTGCCGGGGCGGATGGGGGTGTGCGGCGGGTGTACGGCCAAGAGGCGCTGGTCTGGTGGTGCGCGGTGCTCGGCGGGCTCGCCGTGGTCGGGTACGGGCGGTCGCTGGCCGGGGCGACCCGGGCGCAGCGGAGGGTGCGGGTGCTCGGGCGGATCGTCGGGATCGAGGCGCCCGTGCACGGAAGCCGCAACGTCGGGGGAGTGCCGGTGGTGATCTCCTTCCAGGACCCTTCCACAGGTGAGGAGTTCACCCTCGCCAACAACGGCGGCTCCGGTGACACGGTCGAGGCCGCCTGGCAGGGGCGGGAGATCGGCATACGGTACCGGCCGGGCCGGCCCGAGGACTTCGACGTCGACGACGATCTGTGGTGGGGCAGGTACGGCGTCGGCTGGCCCAACTTCGCGGTCTTCCTCATCTACGCGGCCCTGGTCACGAGCGCCGCGCTCACCTGGGGCTACCCGTGGGCGCTGCTCGGCGCGGGCGTCCCGTGGACCGTCGCGACGGTGATCGCCTTCCGCAAGGAGGTCGGCGCGGCGAGACGCCGCGTCGCCGATCTCACCGCCGCTCCGACCGCCCCGGGCCGTATCGTCGCCGTCACGAGGTCCGAGTACCACGACAGCGAGGGCACGCTCGTCGCGTACGGCCCGGTCGTCCGGTTCACCACCCGGGATGACGTCGCGGTCACGGGTTTCTGCCCCCGTGGCAAGAAGGACCTGAGCGGTTCAGTGGGCCAGGACGTGACGGTGCGATATCTGCCGGCCGATCCGGCGGTCTTCACCCTGGACCTCGCGGACGACCGCCGCGAACTCCGGTCGACCGTCCGCTTCGACGGTTCGCTGTTTCTCGCCGGGGTGGCGGCGGTCGTCATCGGGCTGGTCCAGCTGTGAGCGCGGACGAGGCGGATTCGCCGGACACCGGCCCGCGGCCGCTCCTGCCGAGCCGCCCGCAGACGACGAACGCGGCGGCGGCCACCAGCAGATACAGCGGGATCAGCAGGACGGCGTCCGGGCTGATCCGGTCGGCGGACCAGCCTGCGTTCCGGTCCTGCCCTTCGAGGGTGACCCGGTTGACGGTGAGAAACGTCAGGTGGGTGCCGATGGCCGTCCAGAGGGGAGCCCGGCGCAGCGCCGTCCGGGCGGCGACCAGAGTCAGCCCGAAGACGAACAGCAGGACGAGATAGTCCGCCGTGTGCTGCCCCGGCGGAGCGAGACGTACGGGCACGGGCTCACCGCCCGTCACCCGCCGGATCGCGGCGGCGACCGCACTGGCGGCGCCCGGAACCGCCATGAACACCAGGGTTGTTCCCAGGGCCGCGACCGTGGCCGAGCGCCGCTCGCGCAGCGACGTCCAGGTCAGGCCGCGCAGCGTGGTCTCCTCCGGGAAGGCTTCCAGCAGGAGAGCGACGAGCCCGTTGACGGCGACGAACGCGACCAGCTGGGACAGGTCGGGGCGGGTCCAGCTCAGCAGGCCCACGGCTGTTCCCGCACCCAGGACGAGCGCGGCGGACGCGGCGGTGATGCCCACACCGGTCAGCAACGCCCGTACGCTCGCGCCGGTTTCGCCGAACCCGAGGGACGCCCACGTACGCCGGCTCCGCCGCAGCGTCAGGAGTACGAGGACGCCCGCGACCGCGCTGACGGGTATCGCGGCGACGAGCTGGCCGCCCCGGCCGGACGCGTTCACGGCGTCGGCGAGCGGGGCGCCGATCGCGATCCCGCAGCCCAGCGCGAACGCCATGACGATCCCGCCGAACATCGCGTTCATGCTGACTCACCTCGGAGCGTGTCGGCCGACCGGCCGGAACGTGTGATGGGGACGCCGATATCGTCTCCTCGCCCACGCCGCTGATCTTCCTTACTGAGAAGGACACCCACTGCATCGTTCGATGTACCGGCCTCGAACGAGACCCGACACGACCTGACAGGATCGGTCACGCCAATGTCCCTCGGTCTGTCGGTACATGGCGCGACACGGGCGGACCGCGACCACTTCTGTCACTCGCGCCCACCGCATCGGCGACGGCTCCGGGCCCGTCGCCCGTACGGAACGGACACCGCAGTGACCATGGCCTGCCTCGCACAGCCCGACCGGAGCTGTCGGAGGGCGGCAACGTCCATCTGCCCCGTAACGTGCCGCACGGCTACCGGATCACGTCAGACACGGCCGACCTGACGGCGTCGCCTGACGAACTGGTCGCACGGATCGACTCCCGTATCGTGGAGGGTGCTTGGGGGAGTGTCCCGGTGACGCGGGGCATGCTGGAGGAGTACATCCCCGGCGCACCCGTGTTCTTTGGCCGGTTCGGGCAGTGAGCCCGCTCCCGCTCCCGGAGTAGCGTTACGAGCCGCACGGCGCCCCCGCGGCCGGACAGTTCAGCGGTGAGCCGGCCACGGACGGCGAGTACGGCGCCAGGGCGGCGAGATGCCCTGTCGGGCAGCACGATCCAAGGACACCCACCAACAAGGAGGACGACCATGTCATGGGTGACCAGCAGCCTCCGGGCCCTCAGTGGTGAGATGCGCGCCCGGTGGCACGGGTACTTCGTCGGCTACGGGCAGCAGGACTGACACCCGGCGGCCGGAACACGCACACCCCTGAACGACAAGGAGGACAGCCGCGATGTCATGGGTCATCAGGAGCCTTCGGGCGCTCAGCGGTGAGGCACGTACGCGCCGCAACCAGTACGGCGACAGGTACGGCCACCACGACTGACATCCGCTCCGCGAAGGGCACCGGGACGAGCGACCGGCCCGCCCGGGCGCTCGCCCCATCCTCCGGCAGACGGGCGGACGAGCGTGTTCCTGGACAGGAAGAGTCTGTGGCCGCATCTGCGGCGCTGGGAGCGGCAGGCCGCCGACCGCGACGGCCCGTTCAGGCTCCGCTTCGGCACCTTGTTCGTGGCCGACGCCGCCGCGGCCCGGGACGTGCTCGTTGATTCGGCCGGCAACTACCTCTCCCAGTCCGGGTTCTACCGCCTCGGGCGGAATTCCCTGCCGGAAGAGGTCCGGAGCGAAGCCTCCCGCGAACTGCTCAGGGTGCTGGCCCGGCACGACCTCCCGTCGTCGTTCGACCTCGAAGGGACGCTCGGTGAGGTGAGCGACCGCCGAGGCCGTCTGCGCCACCAGCACTGGGGCGTCGAACTGGTCCGGCGCTACTTCGCCCCCGCCATCGCCCACCCACGGCACACCGGGATCAACGCCCTCGTCGACGCCTACACGACGTCGAGCGTCGTCGCCGACGACATCGTCGGCCATGTGCTGAGACGGTCGCACCGTACGGTGCCCGCCGTCCGGGCCGGTCTCGCCGAACACCTCGGCCGACTCCCCGCGCGGGAGGACGCCGCACAGGACCTGGTCGACCTGGTGCTCGGCCTGCCCGGAGATCTGACCCCGGCCGATCGCGCGCAGTTGCTGCAACGCCTCGTCCTGTCCACGGTCGGCTTCACCGGCGTGGCTCTCGAATGGGTGGTGATGCTCGGCGTCCAGCACGGCTTCGACACACCGACGGTGAGCCACGGTCAGATCCATCGGCTGGTCAGAGAGACGCTACGGCTGTATCCGACCGCGTGGCGCCTGATCAGGGTGGCCGCCACCGACCACGACATCGCCGGCGCCGAGGTCCAGGAGGGTGAACACGTCCTGATCGGCACGCACGCGATCCACCGGTCGGCGGCCGTATGGGACCGACCGCAGGACTTCCGTCCCTCGCGCTGGGAGCAGCCGACCGACGACCAGCGGCGCTCCTACCTCCCCTTCGGCAAGGGCGACGGCATGTGTCCGGCGAACGGCTTCGCCGTCAAGGCGCTCGAACACCTCGGCCACCTCATCCTGCACCGCCACCAGGGCCAGGTACGCCTGCGTACCCGCAAGCCCCACGCCCGCACACTCCTGGCCCCACCCGCCGGCTGGACGCGCCTCACCCCTGCCCGGCCGTCCGGACCGTCGCCGTGAGGCGCCGCAGCGAGGCCTGGGCGGGCGGACCCCAGGTGGGCTTGCCCCCGGGGCGCCCGTGGTCGCCCGCGTGTCCAATGTGGAGGCCCGCGAGGGCGCGCAGCACCGCCCAGCCGCGTGCCCGGCGCAGGGTCGCGGCGTCGGGGACCGGCCGGTACGCACGGTGGAAGCGGTCGGCGGCTCCGTCGGGCAGCAGGATCCAGGCGGCGGCGAGATCGCAGGCCGGGTCGCCGGCGAAGAGGTCACCGAAGTCGATCACGCCGCAGAAGGTGCCGTCCGCGGTGAGAACGTTGGCCGGATGCAGGTCGCCGTGGAGCCACAGCGCGGGGCCGGCCCAGCCGGGCGCGGCGGCGGCGTCATCCCAGACCGCGCGGACGGCGTCCGGGTCGTGGATCAGCCCAAGTTCGGTTGCCGAGGCGAGATCCCGGGTGAAGCCTTCGGTGATGTCGGCCAGCGGACCCCCGCGGTCACGGCCGGCCGGCGCCCCGGCAGGCGCGGGCCGGTGAAGAGCCGTGAGAAAGGCGGCCAAGGTGTCGGCCGCCTCTGCCGCGCGCGTGACGGGCACACGGTCGGCGGGCTCGCCCGGCACCCAGGTGGTGACGATCCACGGCCGGGGAAACCGTTCGGAGGGCTCACCGAGGCGCTGCGGAACGGGGACCGGCAGAGGAAGGTGCGGGGCGAGCGCGGGCAGCCAGGCATGCTCCTTGAGCAGCAACGCGTCCGCGGACTGCGTCGCCCAGGGCAGCCGGACGGCGAGATCGTCGCCGAGTCGCCACAACTGATTGTCCCAGCCGCGCGCGCCGAGCCTCACGGGGCGGTCCGCCAGGTCGGGGTGCTGCTCCCGCAGCAGATCCCGGATCAAGTCCTCGGTGATGTCCGTCGTGGTGGCTGCCATGGGGCGCAACAGTAGTTGAGAGCCCGTCGTGCCCCGTTGTGGCGAGCGGTGACCGGCGACCGGGGGCCGGGGCCGGGGCAATTCACCGGCGCGGAACCGGCCTTGTCTGGTGAGGTGGGTACGGGATGTCCGCGAACCCGAGGAGGCCGGGTTGCCGAACGATGGATGTGTGTTCTGTGCCATCGCGCGAGGCCGTGCGGAGGCGAGCGTCGTCCATGAGGACGACCAGGTCATCGCGTTCATGGACCTGAGCCCCGTAACACCCGGGCACGTGCTCGTCGTTCCGAGGTCTCACGCGGAAGGGCTAGTGGATCTGCCGGAAGACCTGGGAGTACGGATCTGGCAGGTGGGGCACCGGATCGGGCGGGCATTGCGGCTGTCCGGCCTTCGCTGTGAAGGAGTCAACCTCTTCCTGGCCGACGGCGAGGCCGCCTTCCAGGAGGTCTTCCATGTCCATCTGCATGTCTTCCCCCGGTTCAAGGGGGACCCGTTTCGCATCGACGCCAACTGGCACGTGCAAGACCGCCGCGTGCTCGACGAGACGGCGGGGGCGGTACGTGGAGGTCTCGCCGCCCTCGCTTGAAGGCCCTGGCCCGTCGAGCCGAAGACCGGGAGACTCAGGTGCTGTGAACATGGGGATCTCTGGTTTCGAGCCGTCCTTCCTGGTCGGGATCGAGTCGGTCCGGCAGGCACACGGATCACGTCTGGCGAGGCTCACCGGCCGGCGGCTGACGGAGTTCGCTCTGGTGCGCTTCGCCGAGGACGACGAGTGGTTCGCCGACTGCCCGGTGGTGTTGGACTTCGACGGCGTTCAGCTGGAGGTGTCCCACTGGAAGTTCGACGAACTCTCGATCAGTTGGGACACGATCGACACCGCTGCGAGCATCACCGGATGGGAAGGGTCCGAGTTCACACCTCGATGGACGCACAGTGATTCCTACCTGGAGCCGTTCGTCGGCCAGGAACTGTGCGAGGTCGCCCTGCTTGAGTGGCGGCCCCCGGAGCGTAACCGTGACCTGGCGGCCGGGACGGTGACGGTGGAGTTCGTCTTCGCCGGAGGCCGTGTGCGGATCGTGAACGGCCTTGACGAGAACCGTATCGAGGTCGGCGCGACCCCATCGGAGTATGTCCGGCACCGGCTGGACCGGGGAGCATGACAGCCCGACCGGTCCTGATGGATCAGTCTCAACGTCAGTCAGTGGGACGGGAGTTGCGGGGCCTCGGTTCGCACGTGGGCCGAGCGGGCTGAGTGGGCCGGGAGAGGCGGGCGAGGTGGGCGTCCAGGGGTTGGACCCGTCCGGGGAGGGTTTCCCGGAGATCCCACCACCGGATGGCCGCGATCTCCTCGTTGGCCCGGAACTCCCGGCGACGGGAGGTGTGGCCGGCGAAGAGTGCGGCGTACTCGGCCCGCTGGTCGGGCGCGAGCACGAATCCCGCGTAGCCGATGAACCGCAACGGCCCATCGGCTTCCTGCCCGCTCTCCTCCCACAACTCCCGAGCTGCTGCCAGTCGAGGGGATTCGTCTGTCTCTCTACTCCCACCAGGCAGTTCCCAGCACTGACGGAAACGATCGAAGACCATCAGGACACGACCGGCGTGCCACAGGGCGACAAGTGCCGCCGGCAGCGGTGCGTCATCAGGTGGCGCCGCCTCCGCCCCACGGATGAAGGCGACAAGGGCATTGCCGCGACCGTCGACCACGAGCGGCGGTTCAGTGAAATCGGGCACGTCGTCATAATTCCCGTTCCACGGCCGGGAAATGCTCAAGCTGACCCCACGAGGACGAGGCCGAGGACTAGCACGAGGTCCGACCTCGTCATCAACGGCCCTGGAGGGCCTTGACGTTGTCGCCGAAGGTCCAGTTCTTCGAGCCGTCCCAGTTGACGGACCAGGTCATCAGTCCCTTGAGGCTGTTGCCGTACGTGTTCCAGGCCTGGGCCACCAGGTTGGGGCTCATATGGCCGCCGCCCGCGCCCGGTTGGGCAGGAAGCCCGGGGACCTGCTTGTCGTACGGAACCTTGATGGTGGTCCCCTGGATCACCAACCCCCTGTTCAGGCAGTCCGTCTGGGCGGTGAAGCCCTGGACGGTGCCCGCGGAGTAGGAGTCGCCGGAGCAGCCGTACATGCTGCCGTTGTAGTACTGCATGTTCAGCCACCACAGGCGGCCGTTGTCGGCGTACTTCTTCACGATGGGAAGGTAGGCGCCCCAGATCGAGCCGTAGGTGATGCTGCCGCCCGTGACGTAAGCCGTCTCGGGCGCCATGGTGAGGCCGAAGTTCGAGGGCATCTGGGCGAGTACGCCGTCGATGATGCGGATCAGGTTGGCCTGCGACGCGGAGAGGGTGCTGATGTTGCCGCTGCCGACCAGGCCGGTCTCGATGTCGATGTCGATCCCGTCGAAGTTGTACTTCTTGAGGATCGGGACGACCGTCGCGACGAAGCGGTCGGCGACGGCGCTGGAGCTGAGGTCGATCCCGGCCGCCGCGCCCCCGATCGACATCAGGATCGTCTGACCGGAGGCCTTGGCCTGGCACATCTCGGCCGGGGTCGCGACCTTCACCGTCGTGTCCATTCCGTCCTCCCACAGGACGGTGCCGTCCGAGCGGATGACGGGGAACGCCGCGTTGAGCACGTTGTAGCCGTGGCTCTGGATACGGCTGTCGGTGATCGGGATCCAGCCGAGGGGCGGGTGGACGCCGTTGGCAGCGCCGTCCCAGTTCTCCCAGTAGCCCTGGAGCACCTTGCCGGCGGGCTTCGACTTGACGGCGCAGGTGTCGGCCGACGGGGCGGCGGATGCGGGTACGGCGGAGCTGACGCCGGGGGCCGGGGTGGCGACGGCCGACGGAGCGGCGAGCGCGACGGCGGTCACGAGACCGGACACCACGGCGACGAGCCGCGCCCGTCTGGACGTACGGCTGTGGGGGGAGAGGCACTTGGAGATCACGAGATCCTCCAGAGGTAGTGGGGTGCCAAGCTGGACGGGTCGCGTCCCTCAGGTGAGCCGAACTGAACGTGGCACCGTTGTCCTGGTCCTGGTCCTGGTCCTGGCCGTGGTCCTAGTCGGTGGCCGGTGGGCCGGTGACGACAGGGCGGGGGTTGAATGAGCCATCCCGAAGGCCCACCGTCAGACCGGAGATTATGACCGTGACCGTGACCTACTCCATGCACGACAACATGGGCGAAGAGTTCGACGAGCCCGACGAGCCTCGGATCCGCGAAATCCTCGCCGAACTCGGCAACGCGGACGAGGAACACCCGGACGTCTCACTGAAGCACGAGTCCGGATGGTCGCTCAGCGTCTTTCCGGACAAGTTCATACGGTGGGAGAACGTCGAACGCGACGGGCCGGAACCGATGGACGCGACACTCGACTCCTGGGAGGACATCGTCGGGCTGCTCCTCAAGACCGCGCGAGGCGAGATCGAAGAAGTCACCTCCGCCCTCGCAGGACCGGCCCGGGGGCCCTCGCCGACTCCGAGTTGAGGTGCGTCCGTCGATGAAACCCATCTGGGGTGTCAGGACCGGGTGTTGGGTCATCCGTGGGAGCGGTGTGGCGGCCGGCCAGAGGCAACGCATACTCCCCGTACGGAGTATGTACGCCATCAATGCGCGATTCGTACGCTTCGTGGCTTAGCCTGTGGCCCAGGAGGTGGAGCATGTCCGAGTTGTTCGACGCGGTCGACGCGCTGGTCGCGTCCCGTTCCTCACTTCCGCCCCCGGCGGAGCGCAAGCGGCTGCGTGTCGCGCACGGCCTGACGATCGATGAGGTGGCCACCGCGCTCAAGGTGCGCCGGGCCACGATGTCCGGCTGGGAGTCGGGCAAGACGGAGCCGCGCCCGCCGGAGCGTGACGCATACGCGCGGCTGCTGGAGAAGCTCGCGGAGCTGTACCCCGCGCCGCCCGACGTCACGGTGCCCGCCGTGTCCACCGATCGGCCGCCCCCGGCGGAAGCGCGGACCCCACCGACGGACCCGGCGCCCGACGCGCCCCGGACCAGCAGCCCCGCTCCCACTGCCACCGCCGCCGCCATTCCCGCCGCCGCTCCGGCCGTACCGCGTCCGACGACCACCGCCAGGTCGTCATCGACGTCGCGCCGACCGGGTGCGCAGAAGACGGCTCCGGCCGGCACCCCGACGGGCGACACAGACCCGCGCTTCGAGAACGGGCCGCTCGCGGTGATCGACGTCGAGGACGGGAACGTACTGGCGTACTGCGTCGGCGGCCTGGTCCTGGACGTCCCCGCCAAGAGCCTGCCGTCCCTGGTCGACTGGACCCTCACCGAGGCGAAGCTCGGCGCGCCGAAGCTGTCCGGACCGGGAAAGCCGGCCGACCCGCTGCTCGTGCTCACCGAATCCGCGCTGGAGCGCTACGGCCTCCCGGTCGTCCTCACGGAGGAGGAGCGGCTCGCGGGCAGATTGCCGGAGGGCCACAAGGTCGTCAAGCAACTGGCCCGCGCGGAATGGAAGTTGACGAAGCGGGGATTCGGGCCGTGGGCGCGGATCTACCGCCCGGCCACCGGCTCGGAGCGGGCCTGCGTCCAGCTGTGCATCACTTCCTGGCAGGCTCTCGACACCCGCCACTGGGGCGCGGCCGGTCAGCTTCCGCCCGCGGAACTCGCCCGGCTGCTCGGCACGTACGCGTCGAGGGTGATGACCCCGCGCGGCTCCACCGCCGTGACCGGCCTGGAGCTGATGACCGCGCTGCACCCGCCGACCCGCGCCTCCGAGCCCGACGCGACAGGGAAGCGGCACTCCGAACACAACCCCGGCAGCCTGGGGAAGGACCCGGTCGACCCGGCTCCCTGCGAGGCCCCCGACGGTCACCCGCTGCTGGCGAACCTGCCGCGCTTCCATATCCGCGGCCCCGGGGAGAAGCTGTTCGAGGAGGCGTACGACTGGGCGCGCCCGTTCACGGAAGCCGACTACCAGCGCCGTCACCTGGTGGGCCTGGACGTCAACATGGCCTTCGCCGCCGGCGCCAACGGACTGGTCGTCGGCCTGGGGGCACCGACGCACGTCAAGGCCCCGGTGTTCGACCCGAAGCTGCCCGGCTCGTGGCTGGTGGACCTGTCCCATGTCGACCTGTCCCGCGTGAAGTTGGGCAAGGAGCGGGTGGAGCTGGACGGGAGCCTGTTGCCGAGTCCGTTCACACCGAAGGGTGAGCGCCCGGAGGGTCCGGCCTGGTACGCGACGCCGACCGTCGCCTACGCGGTCGAACTCGGCTACGACGTCGCGCCGATCGAGGCATACGTCCGCTACGACAACGGCCGCTACCTGGACGCCTGGTACAACCGCCTGCGTGACGCCTACCTCGCCACCATGGCCGACCTCGGCGTCGGCGCCGACCTGTCGCCGGAGGACTTCCTGGTGGCGATGGACGGCTATCGCGGGCGGGACCCGGAGCTGGCGATCGTGGTGTCGGCGGTCAAGGCGACGGTGAAGGGCGGCCTGGGGAAGCTGCGCGAGCGCCCGCGCGGTGAGGGGTGGAAGCCGGGTCAGCCGTGGCGGGCGCTGTCGCGCCCGACGTGGAACCCGCACATCCGCGCATCCGTCATCTCCCGCACGCGGATCAACCTGCACCGGAAGCTGATCAAGCACGCGGCTTTCACCGGCCAGTACCCGGTCGCGGTCCTCTCCGACTGCGTCGTGTACGCGGTCGACGGCGAGTCCCCGCTGGACTTCCTGCCCTATCGGGAGGGCAAGCCGCTGCCGGGCGGCTTCAAGCTCGGGGTGAACCCCGGTCTGGTGAAGCACGAGGGCACGCAGACCCTGCTGTGGGGCGAGGGCGTGCGGGAGCAGTTCAACGCCCCCGAGCTCAACCTGGCCCGGTACATCAAGGACGGCACCGTCACCGACCAGGACGACGGGGAGTAGGTAGGCGATGAGCATCATCGGGGACGGCCTGGACGCCGCGCTGCAAAAGGCGTTCACCCGCCCGGCACCCAAGAGCGCGGGCGCGCAGATGCGCTACCTCGTCAAACAACTCAAGGGCACCAGGGCGGTCGCCCGGATGCTGCGGATCTCCCAGCGCACGGTCGAGCGGTATGTGAAGGACCAGATCAAGAAGCCCCGCCCGGCCCTCGCCGCCCGCCTGGAGACCGAGGTGAAGAAGCGGTGGCAGCCGCAGATCCGGGCCAAGGCGAGGGAGAAGGCGGCGACGTCGGACGGGATCGTCATCGACACCCGCGCCCGCCTCGGCTACACGGCGCCGATCGGCTCCACGGACCAGGACCGGACCCGCCACCTCACCGTCGCCCTGCCGCCCCATCACGCCGCCCGCCTCTTCGAGGCCCAGCAACAGGGCGCGTCCGACCAGCGCCTCCAGGAGATCGCCGCCGAAGCCCTCAAGGAGACCTACTTCCAGGACGGCGGTCGCCGCGCCGGATCCCTGGAGGAGGTGCGCTTCACCGACATCGAGCACCTGGAGTTCGAGCTGTAGCGGTCCTCGATCCTGGGTGAGGTCGCCCGGCAGCTTCGCCGGGCCCTGGTGCGCAGGAGGCCGCGGGCGGCGTGGATCAGGTGCTCGTTGACGACTCCGGGGCGTCCGCCGGCCCTGCCGGGGACACGGGTTCCAGCACGAAGACAGGGATCATACGGTCGGTCTTCTCCTGATACTCGGCGTACGGCGGATACGCGTCGACCGCCCGCTCCCACCACTCGGCTCTCTCGTCGCCGGTGATCTCGCGGGCCGTCATGTCCTGCCGTACGGAGCCGTCCTGGAGCTCCACGCGCGGGTCGGAGCTGAGGTTGTAGTACCAGAGCGGGTGGCGCGGGAAGCCGCCGTTCGAGGCCACGGCCGCGTAACACCCCTGCCGCTCCACGCGCATCAGCGGGATCTTGCGGATCTTGCCGCTCTTCGCGCCGCGCATCGTGACGATGACGACGGGCAGACCCGTGTCCCAGAGCGTCGTCCCCCGCGTACCGCCAGAACTCTCGTACAGCTCGACCTGTTCGCGCACCCACCGCACCGGATGCGGCCCGTACTCGCCCTCAAGCGGCATCGTGTTCCATCCCGTCGTCGCGTACGGATCGTGTTGCGCGTGGTGTTCTGTGTCATTCCCCGGGATTGTCGTCTCGATGTGCGTTCAGGACAGGTCGCCGACGTGAACCGGCCTACTCAAGGTCTGTACTTGGCCGTCGACGCCGGGCAGGACGTCGCAGAGAAAGGCCGGGCCGTATCCATGGACTGGCACGACACGTAGACCGCGTAATCCGGACCGCCGGATTCTCTGTTCGACGAGGCAGCCACTTCATCAAGCCGGCAGTCGCTAGCTGTGAAAGGCCGCGACCGCTTCGAGCGCGGCCCGACCGGTCGTGACGTGGTTGACCGGCGCCGCTTCGTCGGCATAGCCGAAGGAGATACCCACGAGCAACTGCCCTCCTTCCAGCGCGAGTTCGTCGCGAACCGTGTTGGCGTAGAAGCTCAGCAACCCCTGCGGACAACTCGCCACACCGTACGCGGTCATCGCCAGGAGCAAGGTCTGCATATAGGCACCCACGTCAGCGGCCAGCCGGGCCCCGCCGTCGCCGGTGACGAACAGGAACGCGGCGTGCGGCGCGCCGTAGAAGCGCAGGCTCTCCGCGTCGTAGGCCGCCCGCGCCTCGTGATCGTGAGCACCGATGCCCAGCGCTCCGTACAACTGGGCGCCGAACGCCGAGCGGCGTGACTGGTGCACCTGCGAGTACATGCCCTCGGAGTACGGAAGATCGACCGAGACGCGCTTCTCGGCGTGGGCCGCCCGCAAGGCGTCGGCCAGTCGATCACGAGCCGCGCCGCTCACCACCTCTACCTGCCAGGGCTGCGCGTTGGAGTTGGACGGAGCGGCGCCGGCCAGCGAGAAGACCGCGCGCATCGTGTCCTCGGGCACGGCTTCCGGACGGAACGCACGCGTGGCGCGCCGGCCACGTATCAGCTTCTCCGCGCAGCCACTCAGCTCGGTAGGGGCCAGCAGGTTCATGGAGCACTCCTCGACAGCAATCGATGTAAACGCAACCGTTTACAACGCGAGACCCTAACAGGCGCCGGCTCCCGAAGTAAACGCGGCCGTATACTTGGCGAATGAACGCGACGACTACGGCATCCCAAGAGCGAGGGCAAGGGCAAGGACAAGGACGAGGACGTGGCGGGCGGGAGCGCATCCTGGCCGCCGCCGCGCAGCTGTTCGCGACCCACGGGATCAACGCGACCGGTATGGAGCAGGTCGCGGAGGCCGCGCCCGTGTCCAAGCGCACGCTCTACGCGCATTTCCGGACCAAGAGCGACCTGGTGGTCGCCCATCTCCAGGACCTCATCTCGTCCGGAGCCACGCTGGAACACGTGCTGACGCGCGAGGACATCCCCCCGCTGGAGCGGATCCTCGGGCTCTTCGAGCCCCTGCCGGACGCGACACCGGTACGAGGGTGCCCATTCATCGACGCCGCGGCGGAGTTCCCCGATCCGGGGAGCGCGGTCCACTCCTATGCCCGCGAACAGAAACTGCAGATGGTAGGACTGGTCACCACACTGGTGACGGAACTGGGCTGCCGTGACCCCGCCGCACTCGCCGAACAACTGGTCACGCTCGCGGACGGGGCGGCCAGCCGCGCCATGGTGCTCGGCGAAGCGGACTACGGCCGACACGCCCGTACGGCGGCGAAGACCCTCCTCGCGCACGCCCTGCCGGACACGGCCTGACGCGGAGGCCGTTGTGGCGAGCGTACGAAGACGTACGGGACGACGGGGCAGAGCCACGGCCGGGGCCAGGCCGGACCCCAGGATCAATCGGCGTCCCGTTCCACCGGCAGCCACAGCTCGGCCTCCGCCTCGCTGCCCTCCGCCGACATCCGCGTACGAAGGATCTCCGGCCCGGGGCGGCTCCGGTACGGGTTCGACGGAAACCACTCGGTGAACACGGCCCGCCACAGCGCCTGGATCGCCTCCGGCGCCGGCCCCGAGGTCGTGAAGACTGCCCACGTTCCGTCCGGTACGGGCAGCGTGGCCATGCCCTCCGGCGCGGAGAGCGAGGTGACGACGCCGTGGTAGAAGTCGAGTTGGGTGCCCTCCGCCCGGCTGGGATCGAGATCGTCGCAGACCGCGAGGACGCCGTACGGCTCCTGGTCGGACAGCTTCTCCATCTCTTCCCTTCCACGGTCGCCGATCCCGCGGACGAAATCGATGATCGCCTGGTTCGGTCCCGAGTGCACGAGCGGCACCCGGGTCCTCGCCCCGACGATGCTGAACTCCCGCTTGTTCACCAGGCGGTAGCGCATGCTGCTGCTCCCCTCGACGATGAGGCGGAAGGTCATCCGGGGCTGGGAGCTGAGCGCCGCGCCGGTGCGCCGAGCCTCGCCCGGCCCGACGCCGTGCACCGCGCGGAACGCCCGCGCGAACGCCTCTCCCGAGCCGTATCCGTACCGCACCGCGATGTCGAGCAACGTCCGCTCACCGGCCAGTACTTCCGCGCCCGCGACGGTCAGCCGCCGACGCCGGATGTACTCGGACAGCGGCATCCCCGCGAGCGCCGAGAACATCCGCCGCAGGTGGTACTCCGAGGTGGCCGCGACCCGCGCCAGCTCACCCACGTCGACTGAGCTGTCGAGCTGCCGCTCGATGCGCTCCATGGCCTGATTGAGCCGCTCCAGCACGCCCGCCTCCAAGAATCCCGGCCATCGATTCAACCAGGCACGGCCTCGCACTCCACACCCGAGACGAACGGTGCGGCAAGTGTCGGGTGACCCGTACGGGCAGCGCCGCACGATGGAGGCATGAACGACACGACCTTGGTAACCCGCTTCCTCCGCGACGGCTTCGTCAAGCTGGAAGGCGCCGTCGCGCCCCGCGTGGCCGCGAGCTGCGCGCGGCTGCTGTGGCGGGAGACGGGCTTGGATCCGGACCGCCCGCAGACATGGACGCGGCCCGTGCACTGGGTCGGCGAGCTGGCACAGGGCCCGTTCGCCGCCGCACCCAACTCCCCGGCCCTGCACCGGGCGTACGACCTGCTGGCCGGCGCCGGTCGCTGGGAGCCGCGCTACTCACTCGGCACCTTCCCGCTGCGCTTTCCGCACGAGGAGGAACCCGACGACGCGGGCTGGCACATCGAGGGCAGCTACGCGATGGAGGGCGAGACCTGGCCCTTCACCAACCTCCGCTCGCGCGGCCGGGCCCTGCTGATGCTCTTTCTGTTCAGCGAGGTGGGCGAGGAGGACGCCCCGACCCGGATCAGGGTCGGCTCCCACCTCGACGTGCCGAAGGTTCTGGAGCCGTACGGGGAGGAAGGCGCGAGCGGCCTGTCCATCGCACCAGACCTCGTTGCGGCATCCGACCACCGGCCACTCACTCTCGCCACCGGTTCCCCGGGTGACGTCTTCCTCTGCCACCCGTTCCTGGTACACGCGGCACAGCCGCACCACGGGGCACGGCCGCGCTTCATGGCTCAGCCGCCGCTGATGCCGGCCGCGCCGTACGAACTGGAGCGGGCCGACGGCGCGTACTCACCGGTGGAAATCGCGATCCGCCGGGGCCTGGAGGAACCGGACCTGTCCACCGGATTGCTCGGCTCCGCCCAGTAGGGCACTCAGTTACTCCAGGGGCCTGGATGTCGGACGTTGGGTTCTACGATCCGGGCGTGGGACGGACCCCGGCCCGACATCCAGGTTGTCAGGGAACGCCACCCTGAGAAAAGCGAAGAACAGTGACATGAACGTGCCGGGAAATACACAGAACAGCACCAATGGGCCCAGCTGTGTGAAAAGTGCGGCATACAGGCAGGCGACAGCGCCGACCGCGATGTGAACGACAAGTAGGCTTGTTGCAAAGCGGGCTTGCTTCATCGCAAGGAACGACAAGACAAGCCACGCCATCGCCAGGGCCAGGTATATGAGAAGCACGAAGGCCATTACGGATTTCCCCCTCATCCCCCGCGGCCCGGCTGAACCAGGTGCGGCCGAGCCTAGCTGCTGCCCGCGTCGGACGGAGTGGTACCCGTCCATGACCGGGGTGCATGAACTCCCGTCGAAACTGCCGGAGTTCGCGCCGTTGACCTGCCTCGAAGCGAGTGGGAAAAGCTCTCCGCCGACTGGAAGCCGACTCGCCGCGCCAAGGGCTGTTCCGCAACTGATCTCGACCTGAAGGCGGTTGGTCGGACCGGGTCCCGGGGGCCACCGGGGCGTTCCGCTGCCATGCTTGGATCCAAGGTGGCCCAGGAAGCGACGGGTGACGGGCGGATCCGCCTGAGAAAATGAGCGGCAGGGTCCCCCTGGTACGCGATACGGTGCGCCGATGTCGGCGATCAAGAAGTTCCAAGTCACCTTTGACTGCGCAGAGCCCGAGCGCCTTGCCCGCTTCTGGTGCGAAGTGTTGGGGTACATCGCGCCGCCGCCACCGGAGGGGTTCACCACCTGGGACGATTTCAACCGCACCCTGCCTCCGGAGGAGCGGGATTCGTGGTTCGCCTGTAGTGATCCCTCAGGCGAGGGCCCGCGCCTGTACTTCCAGCGCGTGCCCGAGGGCAAGACCGCCAAGAATCGGGTCCATCTCGACGTCCGGGTCGGTGCGGGGCTCGTGGGGGACGAGCGCCTCGCCACGCTGGAGGCCGAGTGCGCACGACTGGTCGCGCTCGGTGCGACCCACGTGCAAACGCTGTACGCGGACGAGGAGAACGAGTCGTGCATCCCGATGCTGGACATCGAGGGCAACGAGTTCTGTGTCGACTGACGTTTCCAAGCCGGTAGCTCGCTCTGGCCCCGTTCACACGGCGGTGCGGAGTGAGCAGGCCGGCGCCCCGACGAATCGAGATTCGGCGTCAATGGTTGGCGGCCGACTTCGACACCCCGAACAGCGGGGCGAACTGCCGCAGGCTCAGCCCAGCGTGTCCATCAGGGTGGTGACGTAGGCATCCAGCCGCTCCTCCACGGCTCGCGTCGTCAGGTCCGTCCGCCCAGCCTCCCGCCATGGCTGCGACACCTGCTGTACTTCTTCCGAGAACGCCAGCCCGTCCCGCACCCGCCAGTACAGCCGATCGCTCGCGGCTGCGGCCAGCACCCCGCCGGCCTCTTCGTACGCCTCGGCGAACCGCAGGCCCCATGCCGGGCCGTGCAGCAGTGCGAGATTGGTGGAGCAGTGCGCGACATCGAGGTCTGTCGGGCCCCAGGAGGTTGCCGCCCAGTCGACGACGCCGGTGATCCGGGGGCCGGCCAGGCCTTGGGGCGGCACGTCGAACAGCACGTTGCCGGGGTGGAAGTCCCGGTGCAGGAAACGCCCTTCATAGGGCGGCGCGTGCTCGCGGATCACGTCGATCGCCGCGGCCCACGCCGCCGCGTCGGCGCCCTTCGGCGTCACGACGGTGTCGGCGGTCGTCAACGTCACATACTTCCGGGGCCGCACGGCAGGCCGTAACGCGTGGATCGCCACGAGCTGACGGGCCAGCAGAGGGACGCGCGCCTTCAGCCCCTCGTTGTCGAGGACCGGCCGGCCCGCCAGATGTGTCATAAGGAGCGACGGATACTCGCAATGCGCGGCGGTCGGATCGAACGCGACCAGTCCAGGAGCCGGTACCCCGGTCCCTGTGAGCATGGTCAGGGCGTCCGCCTCCCTGTTCAACGAGTCATCGGCGTGTTCCACGTCGATGAAACTCCGCAGCACCATGTCCCGGCTGACTCCGTCGCGCGTGCCGATGGTCAGCCTCCGCATCTCGGCAGTGATACCGCCGTGCAGCGCCTCGACTCCGACGACCCGTTCGCCGACCTCCAGGTGCCGGCTCACCCACGCCAGCGTCAACGGGCGGACAGTCGCCACCTCATCGTGATTGGTCACGGTGACACTCCATCATCTCAACGACGGCACGCACAAAACCCTGCCGGGCACCGGACCGACCAGAGCCCGCCGGGGGCCGGCGACCGCACCGGCCCGTCGGTGCACAACACAGCGTCGGCCAGCTCGAACAGCGCATCAGCGCGGGCGGTCAGGCAGTCGTAGTAGCCGACCCGGCCGACCCGGAACCGGGACACCACGGTCAAGGACTCGAAGCGGACAGCATCGTGCAGAAGACCCACCCTCGCGGCGAATCGACCGATCCGCGGTAGCCGGCCGCTATTCCTCTCCGGAGTCGACTGGTCTTGATGCTTTCGCCTCATGAGCGGTGAGGATGAGACATGCGCCTTCGCCCGAAGCGACATTGACCAACAGCGTGCTCTCTTCGCCGAAGCGCAGGGTGAAGAGCGGGTCGAGCTCCATCAGGAAATCGAAGCCCGCCCGGTCGTCGTCGGACAGCGGAGGGTCGAGTATCACGCCGCACGGCCAGTCTCTTCCGGTGACACAGGCCGTCGCAAGCACAGCGAACTTGCCCAAGCAAGTCGATTGATTGGCCCACCACTCAAGCGTCGCGGTGCCCTCCCACCCATCCATCTCTGAAGTCTCCCAGGCAGCTGGACAGACAAGCGTCAGCGGGTTACCGCTCGCAGCGCAAGGCCGTGTTCCGAGCTCGTCGGACAGGTGAAGTGCGCGGACTGCTCGACCTGCGGCTGTGATCCCCACCGCACGAGCTGCCGAGGCCCCGTGAGTACGGCAACGGAGGCCCGCGTGGGTTGGCCCTGCTGCTGCGCCTGCATGCGCATGGCCGCTGGCTCCGGACAGCCTCGCGCTGTGCCTCCCCCGGGGATCGGTCCACCAGCGGGATTCGTCGCCCGGAAACCCGACCGTGGCACCGATCACCGCCTACTCGACGGCCGCCTGGGAGAACCGCAGTTTCCTCGGCCGGGCCGTGGACTGGGTGCGCCGAGCGCGTCGTGGTTTGTGCTTCGGCCCCGCGATGGATGCAAAAACACGTTGGCCGGTCTGGCACGGGGCTGCGACGATGCCTGCTGATTCCGTAGCGGAGGACGGCGGAGGGCATTTGTTCGTTTTCGCGTGTCGGGGATGCGGCACGGAGCTGACCATCCCGCTCTCCCGGGTCGCCCTGCCGACCCACGCTCATCAGAAGTACGGGAACGGGCTTCAACTCCCGGTACTCATGGAGCCGGGCACGTTCGCCGTAAACCCCGAGCCCTGGGGGCCGCCGTGGCGAAGATGGGAGGGGATCCATCCGGACGAGGCGGTGACCCGCGGCATCTACGCGCCGGTCTACGCACTCTCCGACGGCGCCCCCGGCGCGATCGTCATCGCGCCCGGCGACGCCCGCGCCACCGTACTGCTCCCGGAGAGGGCCGGCGGCTACTGCTGTGGGCTCGACGGCGCAGATGGCCCCAACATGGCCTGCGAGACGTGCGACCTGCCCGTGGCGACTCGAATCGACGACTGCTCATTCTGGCAGGCGGTGTGGCTCGCGCCCGACGCCGTGCGCCGACTGACCGTCGGCGGCGCCGACTCCGTACCACTGACCTGGACAGAGCTGCTGGAGGAAGGGAAGTCCACGCCTCCGTTCGAGCCGATCGCCACGTGGGGCTCGCGGCTCGGGCCGAACCACTTCTGGTCATGGAGCCCACGGTGGGAGGCTGCGGTCGGCCGGGCGCTCGCCCATCTGCTGGCAGCCTCGCAAGGCCGGCCGGTGATCGTCCCGGACGGTCTCAGCATGGAGGTGCTCCAACGCGCCCTCGACGCCATGCTGCCTGCCGGGCGGGCACGGCGTGCCGTTCTGGCCGGACCAGGACAGCCAACCGCCGACGGGGACGTGGACATCCTCCTGGTGCCGACCCACCCGCAGACGGGACGGACCTGGACCCCGGCCGACCCGTGCACTTCGGCCTACCTGGTGCCTCTGCCGTTCGGGGTGTGGCTGTGGCTGGCCTTCCCCGAGCCGCACCTGCCACTTCCCGCGTCGGGCGGCATGCCCGACAGCGTCCTCCGCGACTACCCGTCCGCACCACGCCCCCGGTACTCGTTCCGGGCCGACCCGGACGCCTTTCAGCACACCCTCGTCCGGCTGCCGGCCGTCCGTAATCCGTGGTTGCGAGAGATCCTCCAGAACCTGCCCCAGCACACGCGCGCCGGCCTCTTCTAGTGGACCGGTCCAAAGACGGCGGAATCGAACGGCGCCGGACCGTGTGTCACCCGAAGTGATGAACAGCCCTGCTGGGCAAGCCGGTCACGCACGCCGACACCACCGAAGCGATCCCCGATGCCCGATGCCCGGTGCCCGTCTGTTCGCCCTGGACGGCGCCCGCCACCAGGCACCGCCGCCCCGCGTGTGGGACGGCGGTGCCCGCCAACCTCCGTCACACGGACGGTACGTGAGACCGAGTCACCTCACACTCGGGGTCCACCGGGTTGAGCAGTCCCGAATCCACATCGAAAATGAACCCATGGATCGAATCCTTGTGCGGAATAAAGGGGTTGACGATGATGCGGCGAATCGACTGCTCGACGTCCGTCTCCAGATCGTCGAATGCCTCGGCCGCCCACTCCGGCCGAATCCCTGTCTCCTTCTCGATACCCTGTCTGAAAGAGTCGTCGGAGAATTCGAGCATCCCGCACTTGGTGTGGTGGATCAGGAAGATTTTCCGTGTACCCAGCAGACGCTGACTGATCGCCAGGGAGCGGATCGTGTCGTCCGTGACCGCTCCCCCCGCGTTGCGGATGACATGCGCCTCGCCGTCGTGGAGGCCGAGGATGCGATAGATGTCCAGTCGCGCGTCCATGCAGGCCACCACGGCGAGAGAGCGGGACGGGGGGAGGTTGAGATGTCCCGCGAACGTCTCCGCGTAGGCGGTGTTGTTGACGAGGTACTCGTCCGTGAAAGACACGGGGGACTCACTTTCCACAAGGCGGCTGGAGACAACGCCACCGTAGATGGCCGAAATTCGAACGTAAAAGACGACAGAGCGCCTCTCCACGATCTGGTAATGAGGTGGCAACAAACGCGGTGTGTTGCCACATCGTTTCAGCTTCGTGGCCATTCCCGCGCCGCACTTCCGCCCCTGTCCGCACGGCCTTTACCGTCCAGGTGGCACGCGCCGGTGTCTGCCGCCGTAGCGATCCGCCAGCCCCATTCCTCCGTCTCAACCGTGCGAGGCCGCCACCCATGAGCCAGCCCGTCGACTCCGTCACCGCCGGACACACTCCAGACGACAGTTCCCGGCAGGACCCCGGCGCCGCCTGGTCCTTCGAGACCAAGCAGATCCACTCGGGTGCCGAGCCCGATCCGACGACCGGCGCCCGTGCCGTTCCGATCTACCAGACGACGTCCTTCGTCTTCCGGGACACCGGCCACGCGGCCTCCCTCTTCTCGCTCGCCGAGCCCGGCAACATCTACACCCGGATCCACAACCCCACGCAGGACGTCTTCGAGCAGCGGATCGCCGCGCTGGAAGGCGGAGTCGCGGCCGTGGCGCTCGCGTCCGGACAGGCCGCCGAGACGCTCGCGATCCTCACCCTCGCCCGCTCCGGCGACCACATCGTCTCCAGCACCTCGCTCTACGGCGGCACCTACAACCTCTTCCGCCACACGCTCCCGCGCTTCGGCATCGAGGTGTCCTTCGTCGACGACCCGGACGACATCGACGCCTGGCGGGCCGCCGTCCGCCCCAACACCAAGGCCCTGTTCGCCGAGACGCTCGGCAATCCGCGCGGCAACGTGCTCGACGTACGGGCGGTCGCCGACGCCGCCCACGACGCGGGCGTCCCGCTGATCGTGGACAACACCGTGCCCACCCCGTATCTGCTGCGTCCCATCGAGCACGGCGCGGACATCGTCGTGCACTCGGCGACCAAGTTCCTCGGCGGGCACGGCACGACCATCGGGGGAGTGGTGGTCGACGCCGGGACCTTCGACTTCGGCGCGCACGCCGAGCGGTTCGAGGACTTCCACACCCCGGACCCGAGCTACCACGGACTGCGCTACTGGCCGGATCTGGGTCCGAGCGCGTTCGCCGTCAAGCTGCGTGTGCAACTGCTGCGCGACCTCGGCCCGGCGCTGTCGCCGCACTCCGCGTTCCTGCTGCTCCAGGGCGTCGAGACGCTCAGTCTGCGCCTGGAGCGCCATACCTCCAACGCCCTGGAGCTGGCGCGCTGGCTGGAGCGGCGCGACGAGGTCGCCGCGGTGCACTATCCGGGTCTGGAGTCCAACCGCTGGTACGAGGCCGGCCGCCGCTACCTGCCGCGCGGCGCCGGGGCCGTGCTCTCCTTCGAGTTGCGTGACGGTGTCGACGCGGGCAAGCGGTTCGTGGACGCGGTGGAGCTGTTCAGCCATCTCGCCAACATCGGTGACGTACGGAGCCTGATCATCCACCCGGCCTCGACGACCCACAGTCAGCTCGACGAGGAGCAGTTGACCGCCACGGGTACGTCTCCGGGTCTGGTGCGGCTGTCGGTCGGGCTGGAGAACATCGATGATCTGAAGGCCGATCTCGAAACGGGGTTCCGCGCCGCCAAGGCCGCGTCCTGAGTACGACACGGTCGACCGAGCTCCCCCTCCCGCCGGCCACCGGGGCCTGGCAGGAGGGGGATCCGCCTGGGCGCCGCGCCTGGATGTCCCTGGCCGGCCCGCTGTCACTGGAAGGCGGCGGGTCGCTGCCCGGGGTGCGGATCGCGTACGAGACATGGGGGCGGCTCGCGGCGGACGGGTCGAACGCGGTGCTGGTGCTGCACGCGCTGACCGGTGACAGCCATGTCGCCGGTCCCGCCGGTCCGGGGCACCCGACGGCGGGCTGGTGGGACGCGCTGATCGGTCCCGGCAGACCGTTCGACACCCGGCGGTGGTTCGTCGTCGCGCCCAATGTCCTGGGCGGCTGCCAGGGAACGACGGGCCCCGCGTCGGCCGGACCGGACGGGGCGGCGTGGGGCCCGTCGTTCCCGTACATCACACAGCGCGACCAGGTCGCGGCCGAGGCCGAGTTGGCGGACGCGCTGGGCATATCGCGCTGGGCGGCGGTCGTCGGCGGCTCCATGGGCGGGATGCGCGCGCTTGAGTGGGCCGTGAGCAGACCGGAGCGTACGGGGTCCCTGCTGGTACTCGCGTGTCCGGCGGCGGCTTCGGCGGAGCAGATCGCCTGGGGCTCCGTGCAGATCGAGGCGATCCGCTCCGATCCCGCCTGGCTGGGCGGCGCTTATCACCGGGCGGGTGCTGGCGGCGGTCCGCACCGCGGGCTGGGTGTCGCGCGCCGGATCGCCCATGTGACGTACCGGAGCGAGCCCGAGCTGTCCGCCCGGTTCGGCGGCACGCCCCAGCCGGGTGAACACCCCTGGCGGGGCGGGCGTTACCAGGTGGAGTCGTATCTGGACCACCACGCGGCGAAGCTCGTGCACCGGTTCGACGCGGGCAGCTACGTGGTGCTGACCGAGGCGATGAACGGCCACGACATCGGACGGGACCGCGGTGGCGTCCGCGCCGCGCTGAGCCGGGTACGGATGCCGACGCTCGTCGCGGGTGTCGACTCGGACCGGCTCTATCCACCAGCGCAACAGGCGGAGTTGGCCGCCGGAATACCCGGCGCCGACCGCCTCAAGGTCATCGAATCGCCGTACGGGCACGACGGTTTCCTGATCGAGACGGACCAAGTCGGCGCTCTGGTGCAGGAGTTGCTGGCCGGAGTGGGACGGGCCTGAACGGGGGTCGGTACGACCGCGGGGTCGTGTTGATCCCCGCGATCAGGAGCGGTCCGACCGACCCACGGGTGATCCGCACCGGCGGGGCGGGCGCAGCTGCGCTTCTCCGTACATCACAGCTCGCGGTGCGGCGGGGAGGGCGCGACGTCACGCGCAGGGCTTGGGAACCGGGCATCGGCGCGAAACCTTCAACCGCACAGCGGAAACACGCGCCGCGCGCCGCGCGCCACCTGCCCGGCTCCGCTCTCCGCCGGTATCAGTGAGCCGGCGCCGACCCGGGATCTTGTCTACGGATTCTTCGGTGTCGCTTGCTGGACGACCTCGAAGGACCACAGTGTCGACCCGCTCGCGGCAGGCTTGGGGCGCTCGCTGCTCTGCGCGTCACCGCTCTGGTGGGCCGTCTTCATGGGGCCTTCCATCCAGGCTTGGAAGGACTCTTCGTCTCGCCACCGCGTGTAGACGAGGTAGTCGTCGGTGCCTTCGACGGGGCGGAGCAGTTCGAACCACTCGAACCCGTCGGAGTTCTCCACGGCATGGGCACGGGAAGCGAAGCGCTTCTCCAGCGTCTCCCGCTGCTCGGCGGGGACGGTCAGTACGTTGATCTTGACTACGCTCATGGCCTCATCCTGCCGCACGGCGGTGATGTCCAGGGAATCGGTGTGCGGCTCGTCGCGCCACGGCGGGCAGGCATCGGCCCGTGTGTCATCGAGTTCAAGTGGCGTGGGTCACCGGAGTTGATGGACGCCGTGCGAGGAAGACGAACTCTCTTCCTGGACGGTCGGGCGCGTCGCGAACATCTTCCACCACGTATCCGTGCGCGACCAGGTCCTGCTCGACTTCCTCCCGTTCGCGGAAACGCAACGTCGAATCCGATGTGAGCACCTCTCCGTCCGCGGCGAAGCCGTAGGTCCAGCGGAATGTCACGAGGGGCAAGCTCACCTCGACCAGCTGGACCCAGCTTTCGACGGAGCCCACGCCTGGGATCGCCGTCACACGGTATGAGTTCTCGCGGGTCCACTCTTCCCAGGTGCGTCTGGCCGGGTCGCGGGTCTCGAAAACCAGGTACCCGCCGGGCCGTAGGGCTTCGTAGGCTCCCCGCAGGGTCTTCTGCCACGTATGCGGGTCGGCGATGGCCTGGGCGACGTTCGCGGTCATCGTCGCGAGGTCGGCCTGGAGCGGGGGGAGGTCCGTCGCGTCACCGCAGATCCAGCGCACTCGCTCGCTGCCCGGTTTACTCCGAGCGACGTCGATGGACGCCAGGGCGGGATCTACTCCGACGACCTCGATCCCGCGGTCGGCCAGGAGGAGCGCGAACACCCCTGTGCCGCAGCCGATGTCCAGCACTTGGTGTGCCTCGATGCCCTCTGCGATCCGGAGGTAGGCATCGAGATCTCCGCGGTCAGGGTCGAGCGGATCGTAGATCACGGCGAGCCGTGGATGCGCGAAGCAGTCGTCAGCCATGCGTTTGAAGGTATGGAGAGCTGACCCGGACAGCTACTGAGTTTCGTCGGGGATAGCGCCTTGAGATGGTTTGGCTTCCTCGCCCGGAACACCGCCTACCAGGTCCTCGCCGCCTGCCGCCTGCCGCCCGCAAGGCACGCAGGTTCCCGTTCCTCTGGCGCTCCTGACCCGCCCGACACCGGCAGACGGCGGGACCGTCACGCAGTGCGATCACGGCCAAGGACTGCCATCGCTCCGTCCGCCCCGTGTCGGAAAAGTCACAGCAATGGTCTGACCTGCGTCCAGCGCCAGACCGGGCGTCACGCACGGCCGCCGTGACCGGAGCGCGGCAGCGGCGAAGATGGAACACTGTCGTGATGGACGGTGATGGGCCGCAGCTGAGCGGCGTCGCGCAAGCCGAGGACCGAATGAGAAGCGCCGACGGCTTTCTCGAGAGGCTTGAGCGCAGCGATCTGCCGCCGCTGCGCGGCGACCGGCCCACGGGCGAGGACTTCCGCGCCGACGTCGTGAGCCGCGACCTGGGCCCCTTGCGCCTGACCGAGCTGGTGACCCCGGAGGGCGAGTGCTTCCGCGACGCCCGCTCCGCACGCGCCCGCGACAGCGAGCTGTGGCAGGTCGAGGTGGTGACACGAGGACACGTACGCGCCGAGCAGGGCGGCAGCACCGCCGTGCTGGGACCCACGGACCTGGTCCTCATCGACCCGGTACGGCCGGTGCGGTTCGCCAGTTCCGCGACCACCCACGTGACCATGCTGATGCCGCGGCACCTGCTGCGACTCGGCGCCGACGACGCGGCGCGGCTGGTCGGCGTACGGATACGTGGCGACCGGGGTCCCGGAGCTCTGGTCTCCTCGCTCGTACGGGACATGACACGGAGCCTGGACGGGTTCCGCGCCCACGAAGCGGACCGGTCGGCGGCTGCCGTGATCGAACTGATCGCGGTGACGCTGGCGTCCCGCCTGGGTGACGTCCGCCCCGTCGACGACGACGTACTCCGCACGAGAGTCATCGGCTTCATCGAGGCGAGACTGTCCGACCGGGATCTCACCCCGGCCAAGGTGGCCGCCGCACACCATGTCTCGGTGCGCCGGCTGCACAAGCTCTTCCAGGACCAGCCCCTGACCGTGGCTGCCCTGATCCGCCGACGACGCCTGGAGCGGTGCTACGCGGATCTGGCCCAACGGAACACCACGGTCGCCGCGGTGGCCGCCTCGTGGGGTTTCGCGGACCCGGCGCACTTCAGCCGGCTGTTCAAGGCCACCTACGGACACAGCCCGGGGGCACGCGTGTCCAACGACGGTGCACTGATCGTCAATGACCACATCGAGGGACGCGGCAAGGATGGTGGTCGAAAAGACGAAAAGCGGAAAGGGCCCTGAAAATGACTCCGTCGCTCGGCACTCTGCGTGCTGTCCCTGCTCGAATAATCGAGGGGTGGAACCGTGGTGACGCGGCCGCGTTCGCCGCGGACTTCGCGCAGGACGCCGAACTCATTGATTTCGACGGCACTGTCCACAAGGGACGTGACACGGTGATCGCGTTTCAGCAGCCGCTCTTCGACACGGTGCTGAAGGGCTCTCGGCTCGTGCGGGGCGAGGTGGAGTTCACCCGGCTCGTCGCGCCGAACTGCGCCGTGGTGCACCACCGCTTCGGCATGGTGATGGCCGGCGAAGAGGAACCCCCGCCGACCCGTTACTTCCTCCAGCTGTTCGCGATGGTCTGGCAGAACGACCGCTGGGAGATCGCGACGCTTCAGAACTCACGCCTGGTCTCGCTGGAGTCCGCCATGGCCCTGGACGCACAGGCGACCACGTAACGGAGAACCGGTGCCCGCCTCGCCGACGTCCGGCGAGGCGGGAAGCCGCTGCCAGACCTTCGCGCCCTTGCGGCTCACGCCGATCGGTTCAGGGAATCCATCGGGTTGTGATGGGCATTGTTCAGAGCCCCCCCCGTGCTGAGGCTGCCGTGGTGGCCTTCGGGGCCGGCCGGCCTTCGCTCATGGGTGGATACGACGCCGCCGTCGCCGGCGGCTGACCGATCCGGGCAGGGTGCAGCTCCTGAGATCCCTCCCGGGACCGCTGCGGTCAAGCATGCCGAGAAGCTAGCAGGCAAGCCCTCTCAACTGCGAAAACGTCGAAACTGGTTCAGTCAACACGTCGCGGCGCTTCTCCCGCCCGTACTGCCAGGCGGACCGGCCGTTGCCGTCCCAGGTGAGTTCGTGGACACCGGGTGGGCACCGTACGCCTTTCATGCGTCGCCGGAGACCAACATCGCGAAGCCCGGCGCGAGTTCCTTCAGCTGGTGGAGCCTGGCGAACTGGAGACGGCCCCGGTCGCAGCCGGCGTCCGTGCCGGCCCTCGCCACGCTCCAAGCGGTGGAGCAGGGGCTGTCGGCGTCCATGGCTGCTACTCCGTCGGTGACGATCCGCGCGGCCCGCTCGGACGGGGCCCTGATCTACGTGATCCTGTGCGCGTCCTGGGCCAACCCCCATTGAGTCCCGCTTTGGACCACTACGGCTGTTCACCCTGGCCAACTCGAACCATCCCAACCACACAGTCCAGACACGGGCCCGCGCGCCTACCTGCGCCGGCGCAACAGAACGCCCGCCACTCCGATGTCCTGACCGCCCTTCGACGCGAAGCCGCAGGTCGGACGTGACGGAGCCCGGGAGCATGTCCAGCTCCCGGGCTCCAGCTTGCCACCCATTTGCGCACACCGGCGGCGTTTAAGAGCCGCGGGTCATGTTGAGATCGACGTGTTCTGCCTTTGAACTACAGCGCCACGAGAGAGGCGCCGGGGGGACTTGAACCCTCATCCGTCGATGTTCGCCCACGCTCGGTCGATCCGGTGTTCGGCGGCGAATACTGAGACTGGAGCGAGAATCTGAGTTTCACGGGGCCGCCTCTGCCAGGCTTGGGCCACCCCCGCACGTGGTGCGGGGAGAGGGATTCGAACCCCCAACTGACACCCCTTGATCAGCTTCAACATCAGTTTCAGCTTGCGCTCATCGCGCACCCTCCGCTCGCGACGGAGGGCGTATGTGAGGGCTACCGGAAGAGGTAGCCGAATACCGCGTCGCCGATCCGCTGGTCGGTGACCTCGGTGTTGTTCGCCTCCTCGCGGGCGAACTTGACGGACTGCTGGAGCTTCTCGACGCGGTCGAGGAGCTCGTTGACCCGCCGGGCGGGCAGCGCGCCGGAGAACTTGACCGTGGTCCAGTAACCGACCGCGACATCCTCGTAGTACACCTCGACCTGCGCCGGGTGCTTCTCCGTGGCCTCGGCCTTCACGTGGTTGCGTGGAACCTTCTTCGTACGGATGGTCCGCACCGGGTCCGTCTTCCACGAGTCCGTCGAGGGGTCCAGGTTCCACGACTCGGAGGCGTCGAGCACCGGCAGCTTGCGCACGAAAGTGTGCAGGTCGGTGAGTTGCTTCTCCAGGAACAAGAGGTACGGGACGGGCACCTGGGACACCAGCACCGTGCCGTCGACCACCACGTCCGCGACCGCGGACCGGTTCGCCCAGTCCTTCGTCGCGGTCACGTCGAAGAGCCGCGTCAGCGTCACGGCGGTCGCACGCAGAGCGTCCTCGGCCTTGATCTGCACCCGCGTGGACTCGGGCGGCAACTGCTCGCCCTCCTCGTCCTTGGGCTGGTAGGTCCGGGAGATGCCGGCCAGCAGGGCGGGCTTCTGCACGTCCTGGTGAGCCTGGGTGAGCTCCTGGAGGGCCTTGGACTTGACGCCCTTTTCGACTGCGATGATCTGATTCAGCTTCGGCACACATCGAACCTAACAACCCCGCGCCACACGCACATCCGATTAAACGCCTGCCCTGTCCCTGTGCAGCGCTTCGCGTTGGTGGGGCCGGGTTCTAGCGCCCGGTCGGTGGGCGCCGGTTGCGGTGGCCGGCAGCAGGGTTGCGGGGCTTGGGTGGCGGCGGGGCGCTGGACACTGGATGGCTCGTCAGGTCCGCTGCTAGCACCTCTTCTGACTCAGGTTGATCGGTCCGCATCAGTCGTCGGTATCGGGTCTCTGCCTCTCCAAGACCTCCCTTAGAGAAGTAGTCGGCGCGTGTCAGCCCCCTGACCGGTCATTAGACGCGTGGGTTTCCGGCCCCCGGCGCCCCACGGCGAGGCGCCCTGTGAGGCGCCCTTCTCCAACGATCCGGTGGAGGTCGGCGACGCGTTCAGCGGCTGCGCCCGTTCGGCGTGCACTTCGTGCACACGCCAGAAGCCCGCCGGCCGGTGTCGGTCGGCGGGCCTCTGGCGGCCTGGCGGTTGCTGCGGGCCGGGTTGGCCGGCTACAGCTCCCGGAGCATCATCCAGACGAGGAGGTCGATGCGGCGGTCACGGGTGTTGGTTCAGGCACGCGAACCGGGGCCGCTGGAGGCGTCGCCGATACGCTTGATGGCGGCGGTGATTCCGGCCTTGACGATCGTGTCGTTGTGCTTGTCGGCTGCCTTGACGGCCTTGTCCAGGACTTTGGCCGCCGGATCCATGACGGTGCTCAGCGCCTGCTCCGAGTCCCGGCCCCTGATGGCTGCCACTCCTGCGTTTGCGAGGGCGACGGGTGCTACGACCACCGACGTGGCGAGCAGGCCCGTGATACAGACAACCCAGCCCGAGAAGGTTGTGGGGTCATCGAGTGTTCCTGACATCGCGGCCTCCTGTTGACCTGCGGTGACGGAGCGTCCTTGCTCCACTACCTAACGTTGCGTCATTTCTGGCTCCCGGGCGTCATGTTGAAGGCTGATCGCCGTTCTCCTCCGCGAGGACGACTGAGCCCTGGCCCGTCAGGGGCACGCTTTTGCCGGCCATAGCTTCAGGAACACCATCGCGCCCACGCCCGCTACGGCGCGTGCGAGAGGGGAGCCTCCGGGCGGTCGCAAGGTCGGTCCAGTTTCTGGGCCCGGAAGTCGCGTCATGAATCCGATGATCCCCTCGCGTACGGAGAACAGCCGGGGCGGGTTTTCGCTCGTACGCGGATCTTGGGACCATACCCGCGCCCGCAGGGAGCACTCAGCGCCGCGAAACAGATGGACCCGATCTCAATCTTCCGTCGGCGCTGGCCGGCGACTACGGATGCATTCAGCGACCGCCGTACGTGACGGAGAAGTTGTGCTCGCTTACGGAATCACCCATCTCGACGGCCAGGCAGAATGCTCACGCTGTGGCAGCGGCTTCAACAGCAGGTGGAATCACAGCTCCGCGACCGCTGGTCCCCCTCGAACTGCGCTTTTGCGTTTAGCCGCAAGGGAGTGGCCGGGCGCCGGCCCGACGGGCAACAGTTGGCTTCACCAGGCGCGACACGAACGTTGCGTATCTGGACGGTCCACATTTCGTTCCGACGGCTTCTGAACCCTGCTGACACAGGGCTACAGGAACAGGTATCAGGGGGAATCACCATGCGTAACTTCAAGAACAGGACTGTGTCCGCTGTGCTCGGTGGTGCCATGGCCGGGGGGCTCCTCCTCGCGGGAGGGTCACCGGCTGCCGCAGCCTCCTGCAGCGTTACGGCCGGCAACGTGCTGAGGACCCACCCCGGCTGGGTCACCGGATACGGTGCCTGGGTCGGCAGTGGCTGCGGTGACATGGAGATCAAGATTCAGCGCAAGGTCCTGGGGATCTGGTACACCGCGAACAGCGACGACTGGGACGCCAGCGACGACAGCTCCGGCAACATTTCCGTGCGGGCCAGGTGCAGTGGTACTCAGACCTGGCGGGTGTGGCTGGACGGGGAGAAGACCGACAGCAGGACCGGCCCTACCAAGTCGATCACCTGCTAGCGCTCTGAGAAGCACTACTAAGATCGACGCTCACGCCGCTGACCACAGATGGCCGGATTCCCGAATTCGGGAATCCGGCCATCTGCCTTGAACCGGCCGAGGTGAGGTGGGTTCTCCGCCGCATAGGCTCAGACGTTCACGTCGCGATCTACCGGTTTCCCGACATGTCCACGAGCGTCGACGCGCCGGACCAGGCAGGCGCACTCTCGTGGTCCTCCACTCAGCCCCTCGGCCTCCTTGGGCACGTCGTCTCGGAGGCTGCTCAATCGGTGGTCGTGCTTCACGGGAGGACGGCTACAGAGCGAAGTGGGTTCAGCACCCAGTCCCTTTTGCCGCGCTGCAAGACATCCGTCTGCTGCACTTGCAGCACGACTGGCTTTATCGAGCAGTGGTGGTTCTGGCACACATTCCGTGATCTGGTTACTGAGTGTTCGGGTGCCCATGAAGTTGAGCTCGAAGAGAGTTAGCTATTTGGTCTGCCTGGTCAGCCGTTACTCGCTCCTGGTCTGGCCGCCGAAGCAGCTCGAAGATGCCCGGCCCACGGTGTTCTGGTTGCAGGTCTGCCATGCGCGGAACGATGTGGAAGTGCACGTGCGCGAAGCCTTCGGCTTCCGCGAACTGGACGACGTAGGTCTTGGCGCAACCAGTCACGCTCCGGAGCGCCCGGGAGAGCTTGACCTGCCACACACCTAGGGCAGATGCCTCAGGGTTGGTGAGATCATGAACCGCGGCAACGTGGCGCCGAGGCAGCAGCACCAGCCAGCCCGGCACCGCGGTGTTGAAGGCGTGGGCCACCCGCCAGTGCTGGTCATAAACCACGCACTCGCGTGGTGAAAGGTCGTCGAACTCTGCTTCCTTGCTGCACGCGTAGCAGTTGGGAGTCGTCATGAACTGAGATCGTAGAGCTGTCACGCTGTCGAAACGCCTGCCAGCCTCAGAGGTCGGTTCGTACTCCTGCGGGTACACAGCAGCCACACGCCGGCGTGCCGCTCGAATGCTCTACCGGACAGTGATGTTCCGGCGGGTCAGCAGTGCGAGCGCCGGCTCGTGGGTGAGCGGGTCAGCGATGTCGCGCGTGCGGGCCGTGTCCCCCCAACACAGTTCTGGCGCCAACCTCATAGGGATCGCTCAATGCCTCCTGGCCGGTCTCCTCACA
This sequence comes from Streptomyces sp. NPDC006643, assembly GCF_042870175.1. NCBI lineage: Bacteria > Bacillati > Actinomycetota > Actinomycetes > Kitasatosporales > Streptomycetaceae > Streptomyces > Streptomyces sp. NPDC006643. The sequence continues at coordinate 70,691 of NZ_JBIAHA010000031.1, forward strand.
CCAGGTGCCCTTCTTGACCACAACCGTTTCACACCGCCACAGCGCACGCCCCCATGCAGGTCGAGGAACAGATCCGACTGTCACAACACGGCACGGCGCGGACCGGACGCAGAGAACCGACCTGTTCCAGTTCCGCAAGCTCACCAGAGCCCGGCGGGCGTCCGTCCCGCCGCTTTGAGGAGGATGTCCCGCGTGGAGCCCATCGCGTACTTGTCGATATCGCTGGAGAGTTCCGCCACGTCCAGCAGGAGCGGCCCGATGTCGACACCGGCGTCCCGTGCCTGCCCGCACAGATCGTTCAGGGCAACCATCATGTCCCGTGCGTCCCGGCCCTGGTCCTCGACGGACATCTCCAGCAGCCGCTGTCGGAAGCCCTGTGCTGTGGGATCGAAGGGCAGGGTCGTAGCCCAGCAGAACGAGTGGCACCGCTCCAGGAGCGCCCGCAGGGCGGCGCGGACGTCTTCGTCGCCCTCCTCGTATCGGGAGAGTACGTCCCGAAGCGCGGCCTCGGCCTCCGGGCGGATCCCCGCCTCGTCCAGCGGATGCGGGCCCTCTTCCACCTTCCGCGTCCAGTCAGGGTCCGTGAGATCCACTGGCCTCGTCGCGACGGGCTCGATGCACAGATCGATCAGCGCGACCCGCTCCTCAAGTTCAGCCAGTTCGGTCACGGCGCCCCTTCCCTGTCCGCGTCTCTGCGGCACGACGAGGTCACATCCTCCACGGCGGGAACACGGGACGCCATGGCCGCAGCCCGCGGACGGTTCCTCCGTATCGACGACGCGACAGACTGATCAGCTCGACATCTCGTTCGGATTCCTGGCTGATGCGGAACGCGGTGACGAGACGTCCGATCAGTTTCTCGTGAATCGGACAACACGCGGTGCCGGCCCGAACTCTTAGCCTGTGCAGGAGCCTCCCAAGGGGCTGCCTACGGTGCGGACTGTGGGGTGGCCTCGGCGGCCGGCCCCGGGCTCCCCCATTTCATGCCCAGTGCTGCGAGGGCGTCGAGCTGTTCGGACAAGCGCAGGAGCGGACCCGGCAACGACCGCGAAGCTCAGCGAGATAGGGGGCGCCCTCCGTCTCGGTGAACTCGGGGAGACGGAGAAGCAGCCGCCGCCCGCGACGGCGGGTTGGGCCCGTGACTGTTGGTTCAGATGCGTGGGCGGGGAGTGCGGGTGACGGAGCCGGGCGGAAAGAATTCGGCCCCGAACACATCGGCCGCTCCGTCGATGTGCAGAGTCAGATCACGCATGCCGCGGAGGGGAGTGAGGTCCACGATCCGGCTCTTGCCATAGCAGCTGATGTGCAGTGTCTGCAGACGGGGAAGGCGTTCGCGTACGAGTGTCAGGTCCCCGCCCTCCCAGGGCAGCCAGAGTTGGCGGATCTGGGGGAGGGGCGGTAGCCGTACGATGTGGAGCCCGGAATCGTGACTCAGCATCAGGTGGTGCAGGTTGGGCAGCTCGGCCACCTCCGCGGACCCTCTGACAAGTCCCGCCAGGTCCAGTGTGGTGAGGTTCGGCCAGCGGGTGATCCCCTCCAGCGTGAGGCTCCGGCACGCTGCCGGCCCGAGACGCAGACTCGTGAGGTCTGCGCCCACCGGCAGATCGCCGAGGCTCTGCTGGGGAAGATCCAGGTCGATTTCAAGGGACTTGAGATGGACCAGAGCCTCGAGACTGTCGACAAGTTCTGCCCCGCAGCCAACGAGGTCAAGAGTGTGGACAGACGCGTCCGCCAGCGCCGTCAGGTCTGTGACGTTGGGGCAGTTGACGAGCCGGAGCTGTTCCAAGCCCCGGTAAGCGCGCACGAAACTCATGTCCCGCACCACGCTGTTGTTGAACATGCTCAGACTGCGGAAGCCCTCTGGTGCGAGTGCGGCTGTCACCGTGTCCACGGGGAAGTCCCCGAAGAAGGTGATCCTTCCAGGCATCGGCAGGGCTCGGAGTGCGGCCATCTGCTCGTCGGAACGGATCGCCAGCGCCGGAAGGCCCGGCATGTGGGCGAGGATCTCGCGGGCGTAGTCGTGGGTGTCGAAACGATCCCACGCGTTCGCCAGGGCAAAGGCCGTCGCACTGCTGGCGCGGAACTTCTTCAGCACGGTGAGAGCGGCGTCTCCGCCGATCTCGGAGGCAGTGATGGCGACGGCGTTGGCTTCGTCGTCCTCAAGGCCCTCGGGTCCGGGGAGGAGGCCGAGTATGACCGGGCCGACCGCGGCAAGTTCCACAGCCTCGTCGTAGCTGCGCGGGGGCAGCAGCGCTCTGCTGCGCTGTTCGACCTCCCGGCGCACGTCGGGGTCGAGCTCTGTCGCGTTCTCCAGGCACGCGGTGGCGAGCAGATGCAGGCGGACGCGGTGTTTGGGGGTGCGGTCACCGCGGGTGGTGAGACGGCGCAGCAGGGTGACCCGTTCGTGGGGGCGGGCGTGGGCGACCGCCATGCGCAGGACGTCCTCCCACTGGTCGTCGTGGGCATGGCGCACGAGGAGGGGGAGGTCGCGGGCCTCGACGGCTGCCTTCGCGCCGAGGTAGTCCTGGAAGGTGCGGTGAATGAAGTCGACCGTCTCCGCGGTGGGGGTACGCAGCAGCCCGGAGCGGGCCACCAGATGGGCGAGTACACCCGCGGCGTCGCTCTGCTCGGCGACCCGGGGCATTGCGGGCAGGGCGTCACCGATCAGGGCCTGCGCGGTGTCGTGATCCATCTCCGTTTGGCCGTTGCGCACGAGCCAGTAGGCCAGCCGCTGCAGGAGCTGAATGCTCTGGTGCTCGGTGAGGACCAGGCCCTCGGGGGCGTCGATGTCGCGTTCGCGGTCGCGGCGCACCAGCAGCATCGACAACGCCGCCTCGTAGAGTTCCATGCGGCCTTGGGGGAGATGGCCGTGCCGGTCACGGTGCAGCGCGCACACCAGGGCGCACAGCAGCGGAGTCGTGGTCAGCCGGGCTAGGTCCCGCTGGGAGCGCAGGGTGTCCTTCAGCGCCTCCTGCAGTGAGGACAGGTGGGCACGCTCCCGCGCCCCGTCGGCACCGGCAGTGGCTGCGGAGTGCCAGCGGGTGACGAACACCCCCACGTCCCGCTCGCTCATCGGCCGCACCGTCAGCTCGCTGAAACCGCTCTCCGCCAGCCACCCCTCAGGGACGGCGCCAGGGCGGGTGGTCACCACGCATGCGGCCCGGGGATAGGCGGCCAGCGTCTCCAGCAGCCACTGCCTGGCCTGCGACCGCTGCGCCCGCGGGACTTCGTCGAGGCCGTCGACGAGCAGCAGCCCCCGCCCGCCCTCCAGGACCCGGTCGGCCCAGCCCGAAGGCTGCGCGTCGGACAGCGAGCACCCCACCGCGGTCAGGAGCTCGTGCGGCCCGGGCAGCGCACCGTGGCGGATCAGGGTACGCAACGGCAGCATGAACGGCAGACACCCATCGAGGTGGGCCATGTCGCCCGGCAGTTCCAGCCGGGCGGTCATGAGCGCGAGCCACTGCAGCAACGTGGTCTTCCCACCGCCGGCCAACCCCCGCACCAGGACCCGCCGCCGCCCGGCCAGAGCCTGCTCGGCCCGCTCCACCCTCCCCTCCACCCACTTACCGGACACACGCGCAAGGCTGTCCGCCTGCGCGGAGGCAGCGAGTTCCAGACTCAGATAAGCCGCGTCCAGCGGCCAGCACGCCCGTTCCGGTCGGGACAAATCCAGCCCGATCACCGACAACTGACCATGCCGCTGCTCCACATACCGCCGGTACCGTTCCTCGAACCGCCCGTCCACGCCCGCGTCAGCACCCCCGCCAACCACTCGCGGGGCCGGAAGTGTGGCGGACGGCAAGGCCGCGCTGCGCAACTTCAGCAACTGGCCGGCATCCGCGCCCAGGGCACGGGCCAGCGCGACCACAGTGGCCTCGCTGGGCACCTGAAGCCCGTTCAAGGCCCGGCTGGCGGTGGTATGCCCCAGACCCGCCCGCAACTCCAGACCGGCCATCGTCAGCCGGCGCTCCGCCCGCAGATGCCTCAACTGCGCCTTCAGCTCCGCAAGTCCATCCCTGACGTCCCCACCCACCGCGCTACCCCCGTCAACTCCGCCCTTGTACTGACCCGTTCATCTTCGTCCACCTGAACACCACCGCACCCGTATCCGGACATCTTCCGTCCCATTACGCAACCCGCAACGGAACGGAAGAACCTCATGGCCCTGTCCACCACCGCGCTGGCGCTGTTCGCCGTCGCACTCCTCGCCGTCACCCTTCTCGCGCTCCTGGTCGCCGTCGGCGCCGGCCTGCTCGCCCAAGCCGACGGCGCCTCCACACCGGCCGCTCTGCTACGCGCCGGCGTAGCCTTCGGCAGCACCCTCACCGTGCTCACCGCACTGCTCGCCCTGGGAATCAGCGCGCTGACGCCATGACAACCGCAGCCCGCATCCCCCGCTCACGCGGGTCGCAGCGGAGGCAGCCCCCGGACGACAGCGGCCGGGTTGAGGCGCGTACTTCCGGTCGAGCGGGCCTCATACAGCCTCAGGCAGCCGTCGGGCGTCCGCGTCTGCCGCGCACGCCGTTGAAGGGGCGGGTGTGGAAGCGGCAACGGCTCCCGCGAGGCCTCAACTTCCGTCACTCATAGTCACTACGAGGAGTGGGGGCTGATCTTTTGGGGGAGTCTTCTTGCATTCATTACCAGCGGCCGATAGAACATAACCCATAGGAAATTGGCGCAGTCATGGATGGTCAGTTTGAAATACGTAACCATTCCTGTGGGGGACATTGTCGACGACCGTCCCATCAGGAAATCTTATGAAGATGTCAAAGGGCTCGCCGTCTCCGTCAAGGGAAACGGGCTGCGCGTCCCGCTGATGGTCAACCCGGCAGACATGTCCCTCATCAGCGGGTCGCGCCGGCACGTCGCCTGCCGCATGGCGCGCCTGGTGACCGTGAAGGTGGCATTTCCCTCGAATATCGATGAGGCCCTTGAGGAACTCGGGACGCATGTCACCCGGCCCAACAACCTGCACAGTGTCCCGATGCGACCTCGAGAAAAACTGGACCTGGCTCTGAGGCTGGGAAATCTACCCAAATCCGCATCCCGATCCATCCGTTCCGATCACATCATCGGGCCGGCCGTGGGGCTGACCGGGTCGATTCTGTGGCGGCTGCGCTCGGTGGACCACGAGGCGTCGAGAAGGGGCCCGGAGCAGGACTCCAGCGCGCGTGCCGCCAGTACCATGCTTGGCCTGATGCTGGAGGCGGTCGAACGTCCCGTCCACGGATGGACCGCGGGGCAGACGGTGCGCCTGCTTCACGGCATTTGGAAATCGGGAGAGTGCGCCGACTCCCTAGAAAGCGTCTGCACCCCGCCGGCCAGCCCAAAGATCAGGGTGTCCGGACAAGCGCTCAAGCCCCAGACCGTGCTGCGCCCCCCGCCCACGCCGAGGCCGGGACACGTCGAAGTCCGGCGCGGTGTGGACACCATCTCCGGCGCGTGCGCCGGCCTGGCCAGTCTGGACACCACGAATATCGCTCCTGCGGACATCACATACCTCATCCGGGAGATCAAGAACAACCAGCAGATCCTCCGCCGCATCCTGAAGAACGTCCAAGAGGCTGACCATGACCACTTTGCTCGCCAGTGAGATCGAACTCCTCGCTCCTGACAGCGTGACCACCGACGACCGGGTCAACACCAGGCCCGTCGACCGAAGTTGGGTGGCGCGAAGGCTCAGAGAGGGGTTCGATGAGAAACGCCTGGGCGTTCCTACCGTCTCGGCCCGGCCGGACGGCACGTTCGTCTGGCTCGACGGACAGAACAGAGGTGCACTGTGCATGGCTGCGAACCGTGGCGATCTGAAGATCAGCATGAAGGTGTTCAGAGGGCTCACACTGGCCGAGGAGGCGGAGCTGTTCCTGGGGCTCAACGACAACCGCAGGGTCGCACCGATCTACAAGTTCCTCGCCGAAGTGACTGCAGGCCGGCCCGAGGCCCTGCGCATCACCCGGATTGCGACCGAGAACGGCTGGACGGTCTCCGACGCCGGGGGCCCCAGCAATATCGCGGCCGTCGCAGCACTCAGCACGATCTACCGCTCCACCACGCCGCCCGGGACCACCCTGCGCACCGTCCTGTCCATCCTCACGCAGGCATGGGGACACACCCCCGAGGCAGTGAGCGCCCATCTGCTCCACGGCATGGCTTCCGTGGTCAACGGCTGCCCCGAACTCATCCCTGCCGCCATGGTGAAGAAGCTGGCTCTGCACGACGGAGGGCCCGTCAGTATCGTCGGCAAAGGCCGCGGCTTCCGGTCGGCCACCGGATGCACCGTCACCCAAGGTGTCGACCAGGTCATGAGAGGCATCTACAACAGCAGCCGCCGCGCGGGGCGCCTGGAGACCTGGGGGCCGCCCGCGCCACGCTCCGCCGGCGCCCAGGCGCACCTCACCGCACACGGGTGACACGTGCCGGGGACCGCAGGACCGCGGGCGAGCCCCGGCGCACTGGACGGGCAGGACTTCGCCCCCCATCAGATGAATCCCGCCGCAGCGCGCCGACGAGCCCCGACCTCCGGCGCCGGTTGCCTCCGCATCGGAGGTATCGCAGCCTCCCGCAGCCGCGGACAGCAACCGATGCCCCGCCGGGGCGACGAGGATGGTGAGCGCGGCATCCGAGCACGGCGACGCCCGCCATCGACGCAGAACAGCGGAACCGCTCGCCCACCGCGGCCAGGAGGTGCGCCCGGTGTTCCATGCCGCAGACGTGTCCCGTTCGGTTGCCGTGCGCGGCGGCTGACTGCTGCCAGCGGGGTGGGGAGCGTCTGTCGCAGCACCCGGCGTCCTGTGCGCGGCCTGCGTCTCCCGGTGCGCACGCGTGTGGTTAGGAGGCCCGCCTCCTTCCGGCGGGCCCGTCCTCCAGAGAGAGCGCGCGAGGAAGTCGCGTACTTCCTCGTAGAACTCGTGGTCCTGCGGGCCCTGTTCCGCGTAGCCGGGGGGGCCTCCCTCGCCGCAAGGGGTCTGCTTGTGCCGCCCACCGCCCCTGCCTCCCGCCGACGGGCTGGCCCGCCCTCTGAGCCAGTCGGTCAGATGCTGCGCGTCGCCGTGCCCCCATGCCGCTGCAGCGTCGAGATACTTGACAGTCCGTTCGTAGCGTTCCCGACCAGCCGCCTCCTGCGCCGACTTCTGGCTCCCACCGCCACGTACTTCGATGACCGCCAGCCGGAAGGCGGCTCCGGGGTGCCGTTCCCGCCACGCCACTGCGAGAAATGCCCAGGCGTCCGTCAGCTCCCCCCGTCGCAGCAACCGTGTGCCGATCCGGTAGCAGCGGTTGGCGTCGGCACGTACTTCACTCACCACACCGGCGTCGTGCACCAGCTGTGGTCCCCAGTCGCCGTCGGGACGATTCCAATAGTCCACTGGTTCCTTCCGCTTCCGAAGGGGCGGAAGGCCCCCAGAGCTTCCGTTCGTGGTGCCGAGAGCCTTTTCAGGCGTGCCGTCGCTCATTTCGTTTCACCGTCCTTGGGTTTTTTTCTGTTCACATGAGCCGCCCGGACACGGTCCTTGACGTCCGGGTGCTCCCTCATCTGCCGACGAGCTCGGGACAATTGCGAATCCACCTGCGCGCGAGGGATGCCGAGTTCCTCGGCAACCTTCTCGGGTGACAGACCGTCCAGCACTGACAGCTGTACACACTGCCGTGCCTGCGGGGCGCGCAGGGAGCGGAGCGCGGCCTGTGAGCTCTGCCAGATCTCTTCCTCCGCCGACTGGCCCCACACCGACGAGTCGCCGTAGCCGGCCGTGACGCTCAATTCCCGCCAGTCCAGGCCCGCCTGCCGTACAGCCACGACCGCGGCCGACTCCAGTGCCATGTCATCGCTCGAGCACTCCCTGACCTTGCGGACGCTGAGCGCCTCCAATACCAGCCGTTCGACGCAGCGTTTCAGATAGGCCACCGGCTGCCGCTCCGGATCCACTCGGCCCTTGCCCACCGCTTCGGTGATCGCGTCGTCGACGAGTTCCTCGTGCGAGGCCTTCGGCATCTGCGTGAAACGCGCGACATGGTGAAGCAACTTCCCCCGCAGTTCCTGGTGTTGCGCGGCAGTCATCTCGCTGAAGTAGGAGCCGTCAGCGCCACCCGCCCGGTCCGGGGCGCCAGCGCTCACCACGGCTGTCTTCTGCCGGTATGAACGCGCACCCCACGGTGCGGCTGCGGGCGGCCGGTCACGCAGAGCGGCTGCTCACGATGCCCGGCGGCAGGCCCGGCACCGATCAACGTACGATGTGGCACTTGGCATGCGTTTCGGGGAAAAATGGCACATAGCAAGGGAATTCGCCTTGCGTCGGTCAATGTACAACGGGGACCCTGCTGCATGTCAGTCGCTCTCAACCAGTTGGCGGGAAGGGCCCGTGGCCCTTCATCTTCCGGTGGGCGGAAACAGAAACTCCCTCAACAGGCCTTTTCCTGAAAGGATTTCGCCTGTTCGGCCGACACGTCCCACCGTCGGACGTGGGAACGGGCACCGGGGATCGGCTATTTGCCGTTCGTTTCCGCCGGCTGCTCTTCCGGCCGCACCCGGCGGGGCGCAGTCCGCCGCAGCGCCAGCCGGAAACCGTCCGGATGCTGCACATGCACCGCAGCTCCCTGCGGGAGGCGGTGCAGCAGAAGCAGTACGCCGAGATCACGGTCCCACCGCTCTGTGAGGTCCGGCACCTGTACGTTCTCCCCGCGCCGGTTCCTGCGGCGAGAAGGGGACCAGTACCTCGCCACGGCGCACACTGCGGATACCACTCCCGCACCCGCTGCCATGTACTCGAGAACTTCGCGCATCACGGTCTTCCTCTTCTCTGCTCCTGAAGAGGCCTTTTGCCTCACTTCTCCTAGGGCGGAGAAACGTTACTTCTCAACAAGCGAGGTGAACGTTCCCTCGGGAGAGTGGAACGGTTCCGCTTTCCGGCGGACAGATGAGGGGGCTTCGACCCAAACACCCGGGCGCACGGTGCTGTTGCCCCACCGAAGCCGACGCCGCATCCGTCGGTGCGCTCGCACACCGCGTTCGGCCTGGCAGTGGCCGGCTGATCGGTGCTGAGCCGGTTTATGCCTTCGCAGATGAAGGCCGGGACGGACCCGACGAGCACCGTTGGTCCTGTCTCACTGAACTTTGATCGGTCTCACCGAAGTTTTGAGTGAGTGCTCCTACGCACGTGAGTACGAGTACTCACGTGCAGGGTGGGTGGCTTGATCACAGACTTGGCGCATGAGACGAACCTCTGCCCTGACTGGCATGGATGCCCGCTTCTCGCGCCGCCCACGGCACACGCACGTTACTACGGCCTTTGTCGTTCTGGTTCTCGCCGCCTGCGGTGCCGAGAAGACAGGTACCGACGGACTGCGGAGCGACCCCGCTGGAACCGCCGAGGTCCAGCCCGGCCTCACGGAGATACTGGACAGCGTCGAGCAGTCGTGTCTCCCGAGCGCCCCGCCAGAGGCGGCGCCGAGCAGTCCGGCGCAGGCACCCCCCGGTGCGGTGGAGACACCGCCGGACGTTGAGCCCACCGTCCCCACCGCAGGGCTGGAAGTGGAGTTGAACGCTCGCGACTGGTGCGCGAGCAACCTCCACGAGGAGCTTATCGCGCAGGCGCTCTGGGACCTGGTGGATCCCACCCCTGCCAAGGTCAGGACGATCCTGAACGACCTCGGCTACGTCGACGGGCGCATCCACGACCTGACGGTCGGGTGCGACCACGCGGTTCTTCCTCGACCTGCGTGACAAGGGCGGACGGCTCTGCTTGGAGGGCTCGGCAGCCGGTGAGAAGACCGTCATCGACAAATGCGTAGCCCCCGTGTCCGGCCCGTTCACGCCAGGAAAGCGGAATCAGTGAACACTGGCCTGGTGTGATCGGAGCCCGGCGCACGATCACTCAAGCTTCGGTGAGACCGATCAAGCTTCGGTACGACAGGACAACCGTGGTGCCGCCCGGCAGCGAGTCCGCTTCCGCTCCGGCGACACGCTCCACAACCGGTGAATGAGAAGACGCCTCCTGACCGTACCCGCCGGTCCTGCCCGTACGTGCGTCTGTGATCACCTTACGGTTCGCCCTGTGCCAGCGATCGTTGTCGCTCCCAGGCCTCACACTGGGTGCATGACGACCTATCAGGGACCTGTGACCGTTGTGGCCGGTGACGTGGAAGCCACGATGCAAGCCGACTTGTCTGTCACCGACCGGGGCGGGGCGAAGTCCTGGAGCGGTCACCTGTCCGAATACGAAGACACCGACATGTTCAAGGTCCTTACCTCGGACACCGCCGTCATGCGTCTCCCGAACGGGCGGGAAGGGCGCTTCGTGCTGGAGGGCAGGCTGACATCCGGCCAGATCGCGATGGGCGTGCTGGGCAGCGGCCCCGCACCCTTCTGAGTCCGGCGGCGCGAACGGTGCCATCGGCACGAGACCACGGCAGCCGCCCGCGACGTCCTCGACCCTCATGCCCAGGAGGTCACTGTGAGTGCGAGGCCGAGCCTTTTGAGCTCATCTGGTGATCAGCGCAAGGCTGTCCGCGATAACCAACACCGACTGCCGCGTATCACCGAACGCGGCAGCTCGTAGTCCGGGAAGGAGACCCAGTGGTTGAGCACGCCGTCACCCGGATCCGCTGCGGCCCCTGCCAGATACCGGGCAGCCGACGGCGGGTACCGGATCGCAGCGGGGGAGGGACGGCCGGACGCGTCCGCTTCGGTGTACGGCCGGAGCCCGGCACCTGGTGGTGACGGGCCCCGGCGGTCCCGGCCTGGTCCGGGCTTCAGAAGGTGTATGGCTCAGGGCTTTCGTTCCGCCGGGACGGTGAGGTGCGGCAGTCAGGAAAGGGCCTGGCCCGCGTTCCGATGGTCAGGGCATCCGCGGGCGGTTGATGCCTTTCTGTGAACGAGGGCTTCTGAGACCTTGGCAGAGGCTGGCTGCCCGTGTCCGCCACGGCCTCACCTCCGAGAGCGGCCGGCTGCCTTGTTCCTTCGCGGGCGGCAGCGGAGCGGAGGGTGCGGCGTCTGCGGGCACTCCTCGATGGGTGGCGTCGGCGCGGGTCCAGGCCCCCTCCCATAGGCTGGCTTTCCGCGTTCCGGGCTGCACGTTCCCGCACACCTGCACGAAGGCCATGAAGAGATCCTTGGACGGCATGCGTTTCCCGGCGAGAACCGCGCCGAGAGTGCTGCGAGGGAGACGCCCGACCCCTGCTTGTTCGGCGAGTACACGAAGAGGCTTGTTGCCGTGCGTGAACCGCATCTCGTGCATGGCGTCGAGCAGTTCGATGGGTTCACGGATGAACGAGGGTGCGAGTACGCGCCGCCGCCCGGCGCCGGCGCCGGGGCTGTCGGGCGGTGCGGTGGCGGTCCGGGCCCTCTTCCACAGCCGCTCGGCACGGCGTTCCTCCCCGTCGCATACACGCACGTAGGCCAGGACCACCTGCCACGAAGGAAGACTGCGGCCCTTGTCGGCGTAGTAGAACCGCATGTGAGGAAACGGGTTGGACGGATCTGTCGTTGCTCGTAAGGCCATCTCGCGGTAGCTCAACCCCGACAGCTGGCGCAGCGACCCTAGCCACTGCGCCAGCTCGTCGACGGGGTTCGGCTTCGCGAGGGCACTGTTGCCCCTCACGATGCCTCCCCCTTACGCCCTGCGGCCTGTGAAGACGCCGGCCGTGCGGCGGATGAGTTCGACGGCCGCCAGGCCGCCGACGGTGAGCGTCGCGATGATCGTCTCCGGAGTCTGCCCTGCGACCACCATGGCGGCGGTCAGAAGCAGTACGACGATGACGATGACGACGGCCGGGGCCGGCAGCTGAACGCTGCCGGCCTTGACCGGGTCCTGCACACAGGCGTGTGCGGATCCGTGCCTCTTCTTCATTTGTGATCTCCTCGGTCGTTGCTACTCGACACGAGGCTCCGCGTACGACGGTCCTCCAGCCTTGCAGAGCGGGGTGACCCAGAGCCTGATGCCCAGCTTTCTGCCCTCCTCTTGAGGACGTAAAGGCGTTACCGGCAGGGCTGTTTCATACTGTCCTACTTGTGGTTACTGCCCGTCAGGGAAAAACCTGCAGGCAGGCGGGGTGCAGGCCGGGTGGCTGTTTCCGCGGCAGGAGTAGAAGTCCGACAACTGTCTACTCGCACCGCTTGTGCGAGGCGGATGAAACCGCAATTCTCTGGGGACAACCAGAGCAGGGCGTTGGGAACTTTCTCAAGGCCGGGCAGACGGAGAACCCCTGAGGAGAAGTGCGCCCGGGGCAAAAAGAGCGAGGGAGGGGATCGGCATGGCAGCGCAGGAAAGCCTGAGTTGGATGATCGTTCTCACGGACGCCGAGGGATTCCCTCCGCCTCGTAGCGACAAGCCGGCGCATGTGAGGGAGCTTCTTCACGAGGCCATGCACCACGGCTTGCTCTCCTCGGCCCGTGGGGTCCCTTCCATGTCCGCCGCCGCCCCGGCCTGGCCCGGAGGTTTCACGACGGAAAACTGCGGCAGCTCTCCTGATGGCCCCCTCCTTCCCGTATACCGCAGGCAGGTGCACCGGCCGCCTGATGCGCGGTACCGCAGTGACACGGACCCGGCACGGGTCCCGTGGCACCTGCCTGCTCCGGCGGTCCGGCAGGCCGGACAGAACCGGAACCTGGCCGTGACCGCGCACGCGTTTCTGCACAAGACGGCGCCCCCGCGGAGCCAGGGCGCCGCCGAGCACAGTCTTGCCCCGGTCAGCCGCGCCAGCACGGATGTAACCCGCCAATGTTTCCTCGTCCCCGTCAGGGGGGGCCGGCCCCCCGGCGCCCGGAGGCTGCCGGGCGGACCGCTCCACGGGAAGCCGGTCGCCATCTGCAGACCGTCGGCCCGACGAAGAGCGCGGAAAGCGCCGGCGGAGGCCCTGCCGGAAACGGCATTCCCTCACTCCGCAGGTTCGGCCGGCCGCCCGTGCCATACCGGGCGCATACGACGCCGGGTTCCCCGGCGGAGCGGTCCGGCGACAGGCGTCGCACATTCGGGGCGCCCGGCCGCTCCTGCGCGCCCGGCCGTGGGGATGAGGCCCGGCCTTCGAGCCGCGTCCAGGCCAGAGCTGTTCCGGCTCCTTGACGCCGGTCGCCACCAAGGAAAAGACTCCCGCATCCGCTGATTTATGACGCGGACATGATCACGGTCTCCCCGGCCGTTGCTACTCGACACAAACAGGGGACACAGGCATGCCTCGTTGCAGCGAAGCATGTCACTGCGCAGCGAACCTGCGCAGATTCCGGCGGTTTCGGGGATACCACAGCCTTCTGTGTGGGTTCGCGAGACCGCCGGACGCATGGGGGGCGTCTGGAAAGGAGAACCACTCGCTTCGGTCGCCCGCCGGTTCCTCTTCTTCCGGCCGGACCCGGCGCACGTGCTGAAGCCGCATCCGACGGCCGGAGGCGATCGCGCTTGCTGGGCCATGGCGGGCAGGGGCGCTGTTTGCCACGGACTCCCGCCGCCCCCCGGCCAGCACTCCACCCGCCGGGGGCAGGTGCTGTCCGGGGCAGGTTCCGGCCCGAGTACCTGCTTCGCCAGACCGTTCTGGCATTCGCCCTCAGGGCGGAAGGCCTGGGACATCGCTGATGGGAGCTGCGCTTCACGCCGCCGGGGCAGCCGGTGAACTCAGGTGCTGTGGCGCCCGAGGATCTGCCTGGACGGCTCGCGTCCACCGCGCCGCCGTCGAGCCCGCTCCTGATGGGGGCGGGTCAGGCCACCGAGGCGAACAGTGTCTGATGCTCATCGCCTCTCGCGACAGGGAACGCTCCTACGGCTCCTCCACCACCGGAGGCTTCGACGCTACTGACCTCGGCCGCCGCGTGGACGCCGCAGGCGGTGACGTCACCGCAGCCGTTCACCAGTGGCTCGTCGCGACCGGCCGCATCCACCAAGACGCCTACATCACACACCTGGAGATCCGCACCTGGCGCCCCCGCCGACCACCCGGCTTCGGACGAACGGAGACGTGGGTGCCGGGGGCCGGACACAGGGCCACGTGTACACCAAGACAGTCGTGCGGCCCGTCGCGTTACCAGCGGGCCTCAGAAGGCCGAAGGCCAACACGACCCGCCAAGGCTCTGACCGTGGAACCCACAACCCCAAGCCCGTCACGGATACAGAGCTTCGCGCGCCCAACTGCTGCCGAGCGCGCCGTACTGCACGAGCTCCCCCGCGTTCCTGGCGGCCTATCAGGATCGCCGAGGGCGCCGCTCCACCGGCGGCCACCGAGTGGCCAGCAGTGCACGACGCCCGCTGAAAGGCTCCGCAAGGCGATCCTCCGGCGTCCGGTGATAGCCACCGACGACGTCGAGCGAACCCCCCTTGTACTCCAGGTCCCTCCACGACTGGTGCCGTACCGCCGCGACGACCTCCGCGGGCGGCAGACGGCCGGTGTCGAAGTAGTCGCCCAGCAGTACCTTCACCCTTATGGAGTCCAGGTACCGGGTTCCGGTACCGCACGTCCGGCCTCGTCGGCGGCAACGCCTGCTACTCCCACTGCGGTGCATCGGCGACGGATTGCTGCTCGTCGCCGAAGTACTGCTCGGTGTAGAGGTCCTCTTCTCGCATGTCCGAGGTTGTGGTGCGGCAGCGCCGCCGGCAGAAGAGCACCTCGGCCAAGGGGTATCTGCCGCATGTCCCGTCCCGGTAAAGGTGATGCCCCTACAGTTCTCCCATGGCCTACGACGAAGAGACCGGGACCATCCGAGACGTGTTCGTGGTGGAACGCCCGGCTGGGACGAGCCTCTCGGATTCGAGCAGTCCCGGGGGGATCAGCGCCCTCCTGCGGGACGCCGCTAACGTGCTCGCTGGACACGCCGTGCTCTACCCGGCCGACGCCGAACTCGGTGAGATCAGGGCTGCGGCGAGGGAGAAAGGCCGTCAGGAAGGCATGCTGATCGGCGTCGTCGCCACCGTCGCCGCCGTCGCGGTCGGTGCCGTCGCCGTGAAGGCCATGCCGCACGCCGAGAGCAAGCTCAACAGCCTCAGATCGAAGCTGAACCGCAAGCCCGGGGATTCCCCCGAGACGGCCCCCCTCCAGGCCGTGCCGGAACCGCCCGCCACGAAGGACGAGGTGCCTCCGCGCCGAGGTCGGCACCTGCACGTGGCGTGAGACCCCATGCGGACCACCTGCCGCATGTGCCCTCGCGAGGTAGGACGGTGCCGCAGTCTGTCCGGCGTGACGCCTGCGCACCGAGGACATGCTGCACACCGCCTCCTGTGCCGCGCACTCGGCGAGTCCGCGGAGAGGATTCGGCCCGGCCTGGTCATCCCGACCGGCAGACGCAAGGGACTCGGTCCCTCCGTCGGCGGTGTCTACCGCGCCCTCGCGGAACACGAGAAGGCCAGGCGTATCCCGAAGCCGTCGAGGCCGCCGCGCAGGCCGACTTCACCGTCGCCCCGCGCAGTCAGGCATGCGTACAGCTCCGACCGAAAGGGTGACACTTCCACGAACGCATCCCGCAGGACGCCCCGATGCACCAAACGCACGCCCACGGCCTTCGCGCTGATCCACTCTGTGACGGAGAACAGGATCAGAGGAAGGCCGCCGACATGTCCGCTGAAGTGCGAAGAACGCTGATCAAGTGCGAGTTGCGATCGACGCCGGTCGTTGGATGACAAGGCCAACTGCCGTTTCTCGGGCTGTCCCAGTTGTGGCCGCCCGAGGGTCGGCGGTCAGTTGGAGTGGGCCGCGCCCCGTGCCGAGTACCAGGAGGGGTACCAAGCACCGCCGGGCCGCTCGAACGACAAGCTCATCCCTTGATGAACTCGGTGATCTGCGGGGCGATTTTCTTCGGCGCCATGACGACAGCGCCGTGGTTGAGTCCGGGCAGGGTGCGGTGGTCGGCCTGCGGCAGGATCTCGGTGACGGCGAGGGCAGCGCGCCTGAACGCGGCCGGGCTCTTGCCGCCGGTCAGCACACGGGTGCGTACGGCCACCCCCTTCCACTCCTCGGCATCGAGCGGCTTGCCCTGCTGGGTATCACCCATAACTGCGATGTCGTAGGGCAGAGTACTGGCCAGCTTGGTGAGGTTTGCCCACATCTTCGGCATGAGTTTCATGAAGAACACCGCGATGCCGGGCATGCCCTGCACCCTGGTCATGAAGTACTTGACCGCGTCGCTGTGCCGGCCTGCCGTAAGCAGCACGGTGATCTGCTGCGCGAGATCCGAGGGCGGCCCGTCGTCGCCTTCGGCGACCACGAACGGCGGCTCATACAGAGCCAATTGGTCGACGTTGACTCCGGCAGCAGCCGCGCGCAGGGCGAGGACCGCTCCGGAGGACGAGCCGAACAGCGACGCCGAACCGCCGACGTGTTCGACCAACGCGGCGATGTCCTCAATCTCGCGGTCGGGAGCGTAGGCGTCGGCGTCACCGCTGGCGCCCCTCCCACGCCGGTCGTAGTTGATCACAGTGAAGTGCTGGGCGAGAAGAGCCGCGAGTTTGGTCGTGTCGGAGCGGTCTGCCAGCGCCGAGGCAACCAGGATGATCGCCGGCCCGCGGCCCGACTGCTCGAATGCAATCTCGGTGCCGTCGGCGGAGACGACATGGGCGTCTGCTCTGGCCGACTGCTCTCGCTCTGTTGACATCTTCATCTCTCCGGTTCACGTAGGGCCGCGCTGCTGTGTTGAGCGTTACTGCCGATAGGACCTCCGCAGCGCAGAGAACTCATCGGTGTGCCGGGCGCTCGACGCCGAAGCCCTCACCTCTCGGAGGGAAACAAACCCCTCACGCAGGACCGCGGACATGGCCGGAGACGGCTGTCGCTCACGCTGGCGAGTTGTGCGGTCCGGCGGGAGGAATGAGCAGAGCAACACCGTCTCCGGTCAGTCTGCTTCGGCCGTCCGGCCGGCAGGGCATGCAGATTCCGCCCTGTTCCCCGCCCCAACCCTGCGGACGGGCGTTTCGATGCCTGCTTGGATCGGTCGGGGGTACCGGGCCGGTATGGCCATGGTGAAGCGTGTACAAGTAGCCCTTGCTCCCCGCGCGGTACGGCAACTGCGCCGCGTCCGCTCTGTGTACCTGGTCGGCGTGATGCTGTCCGTACTGGGTCTGCTCCTGCAGTCCGGCCGGGTGAACAGCGGCCGGCAATCGGAGATCGCCGCCGCCCTGGTGGTGGTGTTCACCCTGCTTCTCGGACTGACGGTGGTTCAGCTATGGCGGCACCAGAGGACAGCCCACTGCAGTACCGCCAAAAAACTGACCCCCTCCGCCTGAACACCGGAAGAGAAGACGAACCGCCACGGAACGACGGCCGGCTTCCGAGCTCAGCCCCCGGCGGTATCACCGGAGGAACCGGGCAGATCCAGGCGATGGACGACAGCCGCCGCATCGCGCGGCGACGGTGGAGTGACGTGCGTCCCGCAGACCGGGCCCTGCCGGGCTCATCAGCACGCAGCCGGGGTTCGTAGGAAAGCGCCACGAGTGCCGGGGGAGACCCACCTGGCCGGGGGGAGGACGGACGCCATCCGCCGGTCCAATGGGGCGGCGCTCCGCAGCTCGTATCGGTGATGGAACGCATCCGCGTTGGCCGGCCTGGCGGCGGGCACCCGCGCCCGCCTGTCTCGGCGATAACAGGCGTACTCCTCGCGTCGCAACCGTCGCCACCTGCGCCTGCGTCAGATCAAGCGCACCATTCCCGAGCCGAAGGACCACCGGGGCCAACCGCCTGGCACGTGGTGAGGACGGCCGGCCCGCAGGCTTCGACAAGACGATCTACCGGCGAAGGAACGCAGTTGAGCGGACGATCAACACGTTGCAGAGCTTCCGGGCCGTGGCCACGCGGTTCGACAAGCGCGGCCACATCTTCCACGGCGCTGTCGCCTCGATCCGGCTCCGGCTCTGGCTCTGGCTCTGGCTCCGCCCGTGATCTCTGCCGGGTCTGCTAGCCGGTTGTGCCGTCGAGCATCTCGCGCAGGATGTCCAGATGGCCGTTGTGGCGGGCCGTCTCCTCGGTGAGGTGGTGCAGGATCCAGCGCAGGTCGACGAGGAGACCGTTGCGGATGGCTCGCTGGGCCTGCTCGCCCAGGCGGTGCCCGGCTACCAGTTCGCGGTAGCGGGCGCTCTGCTCGGTGTACTCATCGAGCAGTTGCGCGAGCGGGAAATCGACGGCGATACGCATCTCGCGGTCAGGGTCCTCATCTGTCATGGGTGCCAGGTCTTCCTCGCCGAGGAAGACAACCTGGAACCAGTAGTACTCAACCCAGCGCAGGTGGTTGATCACTCCGCTCATGGTCATCAGCGGTGAGCCCGGCAGGAGCGATTTGTGTGCGTTCTCCTCGGAGACGCCTTCACATTTGGCGCGGGCGGTGCCTCGCGCGTAGTCGAGAAACGTGGTGAGCTGGCTGCGCTCGTCCCACGCGGGCGGTGTGTCATCGATTCTGGTCATCGCGCGAAGCGTCCCCGATCACCACGCCCGGTGTCGAGGCATTTCGTGGAGGCCCCGACCTGCTCCACCCAGCCTTCTGTCCAGCGGTCCGCCCGGGATGATCCGCAGGACAGAGCCCGGTGCTCTGCCGGCCGGGCGCTGAGCGCCGCCCTCGCCGGTGCCGGCACGCTGACGGTGGCGGAGGCGCACCGCATAGTGTTCAGCTCCTGGCGCCGCCGAGAGCACTACGCCTCGGGCCGATGTACGCGCTCCAGCCCAGCAAGCGGTTCGCGAGAGACACCGTGCTCATCGTCGACGGCGCCCTGGTGCCAACTCGCGATCACACGATCGCCGGGCAGTCCAAGAAACGTCGGCATTGGGCCGGTGGTGTCGCTGCCCGTGTACGCGTCTCTGACCCACGCCCTGGCCGAGGCCTTGGTCGACGTCCTGTGGTTCATCGAGGGCAGTGAAGACGAGCAGATGGATCCGGACGACGCCCTCAAGGTCCTGGAGGGCGTCGCCCACCTGGTCAGCAAGCTGTCGAGCGACCAGCGGTACGAGTTGATCGACCTGCTCGGGACGATGGCCGAAGCCGAGTCCGACCTCGCGCGGCGGGAGTTCCTGGAAGGGTTCCCGGAGGGCTTCGGGCTCCTTGATGATGCGGTCTGACCTGTGCTTCACGAGTAGAGCAGGACGCGTTTGCGCAGGAGAGCGGAGCCGGCCCGGCCGAACATCTGGCGTTTGAGCATCCTGATCCGGTTGACGTGGTCTTCGACGACCCCGGAGCTCCACGGCAGCGTGAGTCCGGCGATGACTGCATTACGGTCACGGTCGATGCCTGCGGCGAGTGCGTGGAGGTCGCACCCACCAGAGTCCGGTCCTCCAGCGGAAGGCTCCACGGCCGCCCCCTACGGACCGCGTCCGCATCCTCGCGCCGCAGAACCGTCACCAGCTTCCCGAAAGTGCGCGGGCTGAGCCCGGTGAACGGAGTTATCCAGGACGGCTCCGACGCTGTGATCACAGCAGCCACGCCAAGATCATCTCAGCCGCCCTATCATTCGATCCAAAGACGAGCAGCCGTCGAGGGGGCGGACAGAGGTGGCAGCAGCACGCATGGCAGCAGCAGTGCTGGTCACATGGGCCGCACTGATCGCGCTCCTACTCGCGCCGGCGCCCCTGCCAGAGCAGTGGCGCCACTACGTCTACTCTCCAGCGCGCGTGGGCTTGTGGCTGCTGGCCATGCTCGTCGCGCCCGTCGTGGTCTGTACCGTCAAATGGCCATGGATCAAGTCGGGCGGCAGGTGAGCCCCGACTCGCATACGAGCCCGCGGACTGCCCCGTAACGGCTGGTCGTCAATGGCGGGACAGCCCTTAGGAAACCGTCGGCCAGCGGTTCGGGGGAGAAACGGCGTAGAGCGTGACGCACCCGTCCCGACAACGGCAGCTCCTGGCGCCAGGTGTACAGCACCACGGTCGGTGACGGCGGAACCGACGACGTGACGCTCCGGCACAGGACGCCACCTGCGTGTCTATGCGACGAAGCGCGCCACCGACTACGGCTATTCGCTGTTCGAGGTCGAGGCGTACGCCGATGGCGGCACCACCCCGATAGCCCCTCCCACCGCCCCGCCGTCCGACGGCCCGGCGGTCAACGTGTCCACCGCCGAGCAGCTCAAGTCCTCGCTCGCGGCCGCGAAGCCCGGCCGGACCATAACCTCGCTGCCGGCACCTGCCGGGGATCCTTCGTCACGGAGCGCTCCGGCAGCGCCTCTGCCCCGATCACCTTGACCGGACCACGTGGTGCAGTGCTCATCAACGACGGGCCGGCCGGAGAGCCCTCGGGCAACTGCCCGGCCCCGGCCGCCGGTTACGACTCCGGGTACGGCCTGTGGCTGTTCAAGGCCGCACACTGGAATCTGAAGGGTTTCAGTGTCAGCGAGTCGAAGAAGGGTGTCGTACTCGACACCGCCCCCAACGTCACCATCGACGGCCTGGACGTCCGTGACATAGACGAGGAAGGGGTCCACTTCCGACGTTCCTCCGCCGACGGGGTGATCCGCAACTCCACGATCCAGAACACAGGACTGGTGCAGCCTGGCTACGGCGAAGGGGTCTACCTCGGCTCCTCCAAGTCCAACTTCACGTGCTAAGCCGACTCCATGGGCGTGGACGCGTCGGACCGCATCCACGTACTCGACAACCGCATCGGGCCCAACGTGGCCGCTGAGGGAATCGACATCAAGGAGGGCACGAACGACGGAGTAGTCCGCGGCAACACCTTCAACGGCACCGGCATCACGGGGCAGAACTCCGGCGACTCCTGGGTGGGCGATCCGCAGCGGTGGGACTGGCAGGGCGATCCGCCCTGAAAGTAGTGGTCGGTCTGTGGTCGCCCCTCTGACCATGGGACCGGACGCACCGTGCGGGACCCAGGGGCCGCGGCTGGTTCCGCCGGCGGGTACGCCGTCCACCACCCGGGCTGTGTCGCGTCAGCCTCGACCCTCCAGCCGGCCGTGCGCAGCACCTCGGCCGGGCGCTCCACCTCCCCGTCACGTGCCGGGCGGGACCGTCGGCTCCGTCACGCCACCTGTGGTGAAGGCAGTCGCGCGGTGGAGGACGGCACCAGCGGGGCGGGGGCGCTATTTGGCCCAACTTATGCGTGCATCAAGCCATTTCATGTCCACCAGGTGATCCCGTCGGAGCCGCCCCGCATGATCAGGGCATCGGCGGTGCCCGAGAGGCGGGCGCCGCGTCGGCACGCGGGGGGAAGCGCGATGGGACACACACGTCGTACGGCCAGAGGTATCGCGGCGGGGGCCGCCGTCGTCGCGGCGGCGGTGCTGGGGACGGTGCCCGCACCGGCCGCGGAGGCGTCGGAGGAAGCCGCGGCGGCCGACATGCCGGGCTTCCTGGAGCCGTCGGACATGCCGCCCGACCCCTTCTCCACGTGGTACGGGGCGGGCGGCCCCTCCGAAGGACCGCACTGGCCACTCTGCGGGGAGACGCTCGTCCTGCCCGAAGCGAACGTCTGGAACGCCGCCTACAGCACGCCGGAGACGGCGGCGGGCTCGCAGGTGTCCGTGGTGCTGCCGACGGAAGCCGGGGCCGTCACCTTCGCCGCCCAGGCCGAGGCGGCGATCACCGGCTGCGAGGCACGCATGGAGCAGGAACAGCCGGACCGACCCGTGACGTCCTGGGACCACGGGTGGATCGACGTCGAGGAGGGCGCCCGTGTCTACGGCACGGGCTTCCAGAGCGGTTGGGGCTACAGGAATCAGCTCGTCTCGGTCGGCCGCGACGGTGACACCGTGACGATCGTGAGCTGGGAGAGCAACTGGGGCGACCCGCCCGTCGACGCCTTCAAGGAGACCACCAGGACAGCCGTGAACAGGCTCTACTGAGGAAGGGGCGGCACGCCCTGCGCGGCGGAAGCCGATCTCGACGGTGCTTCGTTGTGCCGGCCGGGCGGACTGGAGTCCGTTCAGCAGCTCCGTGCACGGGGCGTACTGGGTGGATCCGCCGCACGAAACACGCGGGAGCTGCCCGCCGGGGAGGAGGCGCCCGCCGCCCGTTCGAGATGGTCGATGAGGTCGTCGATCTTGCCGCGATGGGTGGCTTCGTACTCCGGTGGCATGAATCCCTAGCCGAGGTCGAAGGTGAGCTCCATGACGGGTCCGCGCAGGCCCTCCTGCGGAGTCTCGTAGCTGACCCGTACGAGCGGCACCAGGGAACCCGGATGACCTGGTGTCCTGCGTGACAGAAAAATAGAACACGTGATCGAATGAGGGGATGAGTGCCCGACCTTTCCCCGACGACCTTGTCCGCACCCAGCGCGCCTGGACCGCCACCTACCAGGCCCTCGCCGTGTGCCGCCCGACCGACCACACCCTGCTCCGCCGACGGCTGCTGCGGCTCTCCTCCCGCCTGCACCAGCACCCCTGTCTGGTCTCCCGCCCGGCGGCCCGCCCCGCGCTGCGCGCCGCCGCTGCCGTAGCGGCGGCGGGTGGTGATTCGGCGGACAGACGCGTGGCGGGATGAGCGGGAGCAGCGTGCCGACGGAGCGGCAGATGCAGATCCTGCGGGCGGTCCGGGGCTGGATCGCGGAACGAGTGGACCGCCGCCGACCCCTCGCGCGGGGCCGGGCTGTCCGAAGCCCCCGGTGGCGACGCTCTGCCACCATGGGGCGATGAGTCGACCCGACCTGCGGATCAGCCCGGACGACGCCACCTGGCGCGGACTGCTCGCGCTCGCCGAGCTGCACCACACAACACCGGAACGCATGGTGGCGAGCTGGACAGCGAGTGAGGTGGCCCGCCAACTGGGCCAGATGCTCGCCGGCATGCCCCCGGAATTGGTCGTCCCCGAGGTGGGCACGTTCGCCGAGGTTCCGGCTCCCGGGCAGCATCGCCGCTGGTCGATCCGCGGCTGTCGGCCGGTCGGGGCTGACGAACCGTTGACCGTCAGCCTGATGGCGGCCCCGGGAGAGCTGCCGCCCGACGTCTACTTCGTCGCCCGGACGCTGCGACGCTGGGCCGAGTTGGGCGCGCACGCGCGCGTCACCGCTGTGGACTGGCTCGCACTGCCCGCCGATACGGCGCTGATCCGCCCTGCGCTGACCTTCGGCAGTGGCCGGCGCTGGACACTCCGCCTCGCGGACCGCGACGCCTCCGCCCTGACAGGACGCGGCGTGCTGGTGCAGTTCAACGACATGAAGATCACCAGCATCGACGTGCTCACAGATGCCAGGGAACACTGACTGCCCGTCAGCTCGCCCACACGCCGACGCCGCCCGGCAGACCATCCAATTCACGGTGCAGGTCGACCGCGAGGGTGGGAAGGCGCCGAGGAGATCCGCCGCGCCTTCGGCGAGGCCGCGGCGGCCCGTCCGGCACCTGCGGGCCACCGGCACGCTGCCCACCCTGGAGGTCTGACGAGCGCCTAGCCGACCGGCCCCGTCGTCACGCAGGCCGACGCCCTCGCAGTCGAACACATTACGGAAACCAGTGCCGATCGCGTGACTGAAGGGCACGTACTGATGACCACCATCACGCTGCGCAAGGGCCGTGACGCCCGTACCGTCGGCCCCGGTGGGGACACCGGAGCAGTACGCCGGCGCAAGCTCTACGCCTTCGAGGAGGACGTGGATCTCGGCATCCTCACCCCGCGGGCCCGCGCCCTGGCCGAGGCCCACCGCGCCATCCTGCCGACCACACGGATGACCCTGGCGCAGGGAGGTC
This sequence comes from Streptomyces sp. NPDC006643, assembly GCF_042870175.1. NCBI lineage: Bacteria > Bacillati > Actinomycetota > Actinomycetes > Kitasatosporales > Streptomycetaceae > Streptomyces > Streptomyces sp. NPDC006643. Next base: position 94,264 of record NZ_JBIAHA010000031.1, read on the forward strand.
CCGGCCCCGGCTTTTATGCCCACTCCGCTCCCAACTTCCGCAGCGCGTCCAGCTGTTCGGGGGTGAGTTTGTGGCGTCTGGTCTTGGCGTTGGTGAGCCATACGCCCAGCTTCACGGTCACCGGCTCCGTCTCGTCGTCGGCCGTGATCTCTACGACTATCCAGCCCTACCGCTTCGCCGGCGCCTGCGCCGATCCCACGGGCCTCTACAAAATGGGCGCCCGCTACTACGACCACAACCTCGGCCGCTTCACCCAGCCCGACCCCTCCGGCCAGGACACCAACCCCTACCTCTACGCGAACGGCGACCCCATCAACAACACCGACCCGACAGGGCTTTTCAGCCTCTCCGGTGCACTCGACGTAGCTGGCATCGGGCTGGCTATTGGTGCGGTGGCGGCCTCTGGGCCTCTCGGAATCGGCCTAGGGCTCGCGGCGGCTGGTACAGATATCGCGGGTGCAGTTGTGAGCGGCGCTTTCGGTTCTGAGATAGCGGGCGTCGCCGTCGTCAGCACTTTCACCATGGGAGTAGCTGGCGGTGCGAAAGCCCTCGCCAAGGGCAGCGCGGTGGCCGGCCGAACAGCGACCGGTGTGGACGCGGGGTATGCGGCTCTCGGGTACGGAGCAAACAAGGCCATAAACGACTAAGGAGCTGTATACCATTGCATTTCGTGATCGCTGCTGGCGGTGCCAGCTCAGGTAACGCGATACTGACCATCGTTCTGGGCGTCATCTTCTTCATCGGCTTGGCCGCTGTCGTAATTGCGAAGAGGCGACGTCCCTGAACCTGTTTGCGACTATCAGGAGGGTCCTGGACCGCAACATGACCCAGACCCCTCGTCTGGCAGCGTCGAATTTGCGGCTTCGCAACTACACCTGATCTACGCAGCGACCTGCGGGCGCACGCGAGGCCGATCATGTCCCCGCCGCTTTCCGTACGGCTCGAGCGCAGAGGAGGCCGTCGACAGGGCCGAGTTCAGCCGCCAGCTGCTGACCAGTGGGCGCGGTCTGGTCGGCAGGATTGTCTAGTTAGCGGCGAAGAGCGCAATGTGATCGACGGACCGGGCACCATCCAACGACTCCGACAGCGTCGGGCACACTGAGGCGGTGGGCACGATGAAGGCAGCCGAATCCCGCCGGAAACAGGCGCGCCGCCTTCGTCATGGTTTCGGAGCCGGGCGGCAACCGGTTCCGATACCTCCAGGACCATCGGGAACTGTTCTCAGTCGGCCTCGACGCCCCACAGGGCCAGGACGCCCAGCACGCTCACGCCGCCCACCACCCTCTGCCGCGCCACCGCACGGCCCCGCGCATCTGCCCGGCTGGCAACCCGACCTGGTCCGCACATCTCCCTTTCTAGGGTCTGTAGCCGTGCAAGAAAGCTGTCCCGACCCAGCAGGGCACTGGATCACGATCAGCGGCACGTGTGACACCAGAGAGACGATCCTCAAGCGCGACGGCGCGAGCGTCGTCACCAGTTCCTCCTGCGCGGCCACGTCGGGCAGTTGGTATTCGCCGTACGACGGTGCGACGTGGTCAGCGGCCTCGGACGTGGACATCGACCACCTGGTGCCGCTCTCTGAGGCCTGGGGGTCCGGCGCGTACGGCTGGACGGCGGCGAAGCGGGAGCAGTTCGCCAACGACCGCACCCGCCCCCAACTCATCGCGGTCACCGACAACGTGAACCAATCCAAGGGCGACCAGGACCCCGGCACCTGGTGGCCCTCGCGTACCGCCTACAAGTGCACCTACGCCCGCGCCTGGGTGCAGGTGAAGCACTGCTACGGCCTCAGCGTCGACTCGACGGAGAAGAGCGCGCTGACGTCCGTCCTCAACGGCTGCTGACCGGGACTGTCCTGGGGCTCCTCGCCTGCCGCGGCGGTGAATCGCGGCGGCCGGCGAGGAGCTGAGGACGTTGTCGGCGGGCCGGGTCAGCCAGCCGCGGACCCGGTGCGGCTTGACCTGGAGCGCGGCGAGGATGCGCCCGGCCTGGGAGGCGGAGATGCCGGTGTCCGCAAGGTGCTCGGCGATCAGCCGGTGCGACCAGCCGTCGTAGGGGGGTGGGGCGGTGTACTGGTGCCGTCGCGACGACCCGCAGCCGTACCTCCGGCCCGCACACGGGCGGTCGGCCCGAGCGGGGCCGGTCCTCCAACCCGACCAACCCCTCTTAGGCATATCGGTCGCGCCACCGCACCACCGTGGAGACATCCACCCAGACGATCTCCGCGATCCGCCAGGCCGGACAGTATGCGCACGCACCCGCTCCAACAGCACGCCACGATCATCAGGATCAAGAACCATGCCCGGTCAACGAGCCGATGCCCATCGGCAGAACTTCCGCGGCGCAGCACTAGGCAGGTTCGACCCAGACCTCGAAGCCGAGTCCGCCGATCTCCACCCGCAGCCCGACGTCGCCCCGAGGCTCGTAGATCGGGGCTACGCCGCTGACCAGAGAGTGCGATTTCCAGAAGCTCCACGAGCAGGTCGCGAATGCCTCACAGCTCGGTCCTTTCGTCGATCCCCGACAGCGTCAGGCACTCAAGACCTGTGGATCAGATTTGGGCGGGACGCGAAGGGCGTACCTGGCCGCCGAGTACGGCATCGACCCTGCTGCCCCCTTCCGAGGGCGCGCGGCGCCGCCTGTACCAGCCCCGTCGGGCGGCGCCGAAGGCCCGGACGGCGCGCCCCCAGGGTCCAACTGAGCTTCTCGTAGCCCCGGTCCGCAGGCGTCCGGGCGGCCGGCCGGGGTAGACGGCTGACCGGCCCGCCCATCGGCACGGCCAAACTCAGGAGAGGACACGATCAGCGTGAGCGACGCCGAGCACCGGAAGCAGACCCCCGACGGAGCGGCCGAACTCCTGGTTCGCTGCCTGGAGAACGAGGGCGTCGAGGTGGTGTTCGGCGTGCCCGGCGAGGAGAACATCCGTTTCACCAACGCCCTCGCCCGCTCGGAGAAGATCCGCTACGTCCTCACCCGGCACGAGCAGGCCGCGTCTTTCATGGCGGAGATGCACGGCCGGCTCACCGGCTCGGCGGGTGTGATGTCCGCGACGCTGGGGCCCGGCGCGATCAACCTGATGCTGGGCGTCGCCGACGCTATGACGAACAGCACGCCCGTTGTCGCGATCACCGCGCAGGTCGGCAAGGAGCGCAACTACAAGGAGTCCCACCAGTTCGTGGACCTGGTGAGCATGTTCGCCCCGGTCACGAAGTGGTCGGCGGAGGTCCCGGCTACCCGGGCCATCCCCGAGATGGTGCGGCGCGCGTTCAAGACCGCGGAGTCCGAGCGGCCCGGCGCCGTCTACCTCGCCGTGCCCGAGGACGTCGACGAGGCGACGGACGGCTCGAACCTGCGCCCGCTGCACAGGAACGTCGTGCAGCCCGAGGCACCGTCCCCGAAGCAGATCGAGCGGGCGGTGGAGCTGCTGCGGGAGGCCCGCCGGCCGGTGATCCTCGCCGGACACGGCGCGGCGCGCGGCGGCGCCGAGGAGTCGCTGGCGGCGTTCGCCACCGCACTCGACGTGTCGACGGCGACCACCTTCCACGGCAAGGGCGTCCTGCCCGACGACCACCCGTGCGCGACCGGCACGTTCGGCTTCATGCGGCGCGACTACACCAACTTCGGGTTCGAGGAGGCCGACGTTGTCATCGCCGTCGGCTACGAGCTGCAGGAGTTCGACCCGTCCCGGATAAACCCGGACGGTGACAAGAAGATCGTCCACATCCACCGCTTCCCGGCGGAGGTGGACGACAGCTACTCGGTCGACGTCGGCATCATCGGCGACATCTCCGCCTCCCTCGACGCCCTCGCCACCGAACTCGACGGCCTGCGCTGGACCATCGACGACGAGGACACCAGGGCCACCCGCACGCTGCTGGCCAAGGAACTCGAGCAGGGCGCCGCGGACGAGCGCTACCCGCTCGCCCCGCAGCGCGTCATCGCCGACACCCGCGCCGCGCTCGGTCGCGACGACATCGTGCTGGTCGACACCGGCGCGCTGAAGATGTGGATGGCCCGGCTCTACCCGACGTACGCGCCGAACACCTGCCTCATCTCCAACGGCTTGTCCACCATGGGCTTCTCGCTGCCCGGCGCGCTCGCGGTTCAGCTCGCCAGGCCGCAGACGAAGGTGCTGGCGGCGGTCGGCGACGGCTCGTTCCTCATGCACTCCCAGGAGATCGAGACGGCGGTTCGCGAGAACATCCCGCTGACCGTGCTGATCTGGGAGGACAACGGCTACGGGCTCATCAAGTGGAAGATGGACCTGGAGGTCGGGGAACACTCCAACACCGACTTCGGCAACCCGGACATCGTCCAGTACGCCCGCAGCTTCGGCGCGAAGGGCTACGAGATCGAGTCCGCTGGGGACCTGCTGCCGACGCTCCGTGAGGCACTGGCGGACCCGGGCGTGTCGATCATCAACTGCCCGGTGGACTACGCCGAGAACATGAACCTCATCGAGCACCTCGGGCACCTCGACTCGGCGCTCTGACCGCCCGCGGCGCGGCCCGACCCCCGTACGGGCCGCGCGGCGGCCCACCCGCGGGGGCGGTGCCCTCGGGTCTGCGGCATCGCGTGGCATTTCCGCGGCGCGGGGTAGATGGCCACCGTGAGGTTCGGCCAGTTGAGGAGGGGAACTTTTGTCATGCGTGCTCGGACTATAGGTGCGGCAGCCGCCACGGGGCTGGCGCTGGTGGCCGCCCGCGACCTCGTGCAGAAGAAGCACGCGCTGCTGAGGAACTTCCCCCTGGTGGGGCACGCCAGGTATGTGCTGGAGACGATCGGCCCCGAGCTACGGCAGTACATCGTGACGTCCAACGACGAGGAGCGTCCCTTCAGCCGTGACCAGCGCAGCTGGATCTACGCGTCGGCGAAGGGGGAGAACAATTACTTCGGGTTCGGCACCGACAACGACATCGAGCACGTGCAGGGTCATGCATACGTGAAGCAGCGTACGTTCGCCGGTGCGCTGCCCGATCTGAGCGACCCGCAGGCGGCGTTGCCCTCGGCCAAGGTGCTCGGCGGACCGCGCGGCCGCGCGAAGGCGTTCCGCCCGGCGAGCGTCATCAACATCTCGGCGATGAGCTTCGGCTCGCTGTCCGGCGCGGCCGTCACGGCGCTCAACAAGGGCGCGGCGCTGGCCGGGACGATGCAGAACACCGGCGAGGGCGGCCTGTCGCCCTACCACCTCAACGGCGGGGACCTCGTCCTCCAGATCGGTACGTCGTACTTCGGCTGCCGCAACGAGGACGGGACGTTCAACCTCGACAAGCTCAAGTCCATGGTCGCGGGCGTGCCTGTCAAGGCGATCGAGATCAAGCTCTCGCAGGGCGCGAAGCCGGGGCTCGGCGGCATGCTGCCGGGCGCAAAGGTGACCGACGAGATTGCCGGGATCCGCGACATTCCCGCAGGCAAGGACTGCGCTTCGCCGTCGCGGCACACCGCGTTCCACGACGTGGACTCGATGCTCGACTTCGTGGAACTGTTGGCCACGGAGACCGGATTGCCTGTCGGGATCAAGAGCGCCATCGGGGAGATGGACTTCTGGGAGGAACTCGCCACCCTGATGGAGCGGGGCGAGCGAGGGGTCGACTTCGTGACCGTCGACGGTGGCGAGGGCGGCACCGGGGCGGCTCCCCTGATCTTCGCCGACTCGGTGTCCTTGCCGTTCCGCGTGGGCTTCTCCCGCGTCTACGGCGTGTTCGCCGAGCGGGGCCTGACCGACGACATCACCTTCATCGGCTCCGGCAAGCTCGGCCTGCCCGAGAACGCCGTCGTCGCGTTCGCCCTCGGCGTCGACATGATCAACGTGGGCCGTGAGGCGATGCTGTCCATCGGCTGCATCCAGGCCCAGAAGTGCCACACCGACAAGTGCCCCACCGGCGTCGCCACCCAGAACCCGTGGCTGGCGCGCGGCATCGACGCGCCCTCGAAGGGCATCCGGGCCGCGATGTACCTGCGCACCCTGCGCAGGGAGTTGCTGAAGGTCTCGGGCGCCGTCGGTGTGCCCCACCCGTCGCTCATCACCCCCACCGACATAGACATCCTGAACGGCGACTACGACGCCCGCAGCTTGGGGAGTGTGTACGGCTACAAGGATGGCTGGGGCTCGCTCGGCCCGGAGCTCGCCCATGAGATCGCCGAACTGCTCACCATCTGAGCCAGCTACTCGGCCACCTGTCTCCAACCGTCATGCCCTGCGCAGCACGCCCACCGAGTGGACGGTGGTGCGCATCGCGGTGCGCACCGGATGGACTCGGTGTGCACCGGGTGCGGAGTGCACCGAGTGCGCGAGCACCAGGTGCTCATCGCACATCGCCTCCAGGGTGTCGGCGGTGTCCGGGTTCCCGGGGTCCGGGATCACGTTCACGGTGAACCGGATGATGCTGCGGGCGATGCCCCCGGCACCGCCGTGACGGGGGAGTCCCGCACCACGGACAGCAGCGCGCACCCGACCTCGTCCAGCGCGAAGGAGTCCGCGGACAGCTCTGCCTCCCCGTCCACGGCCGTGGCGCGCCCGACGATGTCCTCGGCAAGCCGCAGCAGGACGAACGCCAGCTCCGGGTCCGCTTTCGCCCGCCAGGCGACAGCAGCACCGCCACCCATCTGCAGCGCCAGCAGCTAGTCGAAGCCGAGCCACCGCGACCTGCACCGCCCCGTCGTCGACCGCTGACGAAAACACCTGCCACACGGCGCGGCCCCGGCCAGATAGCCGGGGCCGACGACATGTCCGGGACGGCCGCAGCATCGGCAATAAGGCTGGCCGCCCCGGACATCCCCATCACCCACGTGTGAGATCAAGAGCACTGCAGCATGCACCGTCCCGCCATCTTCGCCGCCGTCATCGAGGTCGGCCACTGGCGGTTGTACGCCGACCGGCGCCGCCGCAGCAGGTCCCCGACCGGCGGAACGCCATCGCGTGCGTCGACGAGTACGAGGGCGATCCAGAGCGGCCCCGTACACCTACGGCGACGAGGCCGCGCTCGTAGCGGTGCGGGATGACGAGCCCAGTGCGCGGATAGTCACCGTTCGCGATGGCTCGCCGACCGCGGACTTGGCGCCGGACTCCTCCCACACCTTGCAGTCGTTACGGTTCCCGGCGAGCGGCCGGCCAGCTGGCCGCCGCGCCCCGGCATCCTGTGGTTCGCGCGGGAGGCCGGGGCACGGATACGGATGGGCGGTCGGTCAGTCGAGGAGAGCGATGCGGATGGCTCGTTCGACGTGTGCGGCGGTGTTGGCGTATCCCGCGCCGTTGGGGTGGACCAAGGTGACGCGCTTGTTGATGAGGCCGCAGTTCAGCGCGGTTCCGGGGAGCTTGGCGGGCTAGTAGCCCCCGGCGTCGCCGCAGATCCCCTCGACCCACTTGGTGTCTGCGGGCTGGCAGGCGTCGTGGCCCACGCTGGAGGAGTAGACGTCCACGTAGCGGTCGCCGAAGAACGACGTGGTCTGCTGGATGGTCCTGTTGAGCGGCTTGAGGACGTTGTCACGGAGCCAGTCGATGTCGGCATGCTTGATCGAGCCCAGCTCGGTGAGGGAGAGGCGGTTGCAGGAACTGCCCTCCTCCGGCAGGACGGCCGGGTAGCCGACGGTGATCACCCTGGCGTTGGGTGCCGCCTCGTGCACCTTGGCCAGCATGTCGACGTACTCGTCCTGAACCCTGGCGAGCTTGTCCTGCATGCTCTCCTCCCCGGCAGGCGGGTTGGTGTAGTACTCGCGGCAGGACTCGCCGGTCTTCGCGCCCAGTTCGAGGCACTTGAGGAGCATGCCGCCGACACCGATGGTGACGACGTCGGTCTGGTCGCCCAGGTTGGCCCGCGTGATCTGCGGGTCGACCGTGCTCCACCCTCCGGCGGGGGACTGGACCGGACTGACCGGCGTCTGCTTGGCCGTGGCGATGTTGTCGATGGTGGCGTTGCCGCAGCTGACGTTGGTCAGGCGCACCGTCTTGCCGGGCGGGAACTCGTCAAGCTCCCGCTCGACGAGACCGGGGTAGGCGTCACTGGTGCGGTCGCAGCCGTCCCGCGACGCATCACCGAGTGCGGCCTGCGGGTCCCCGACGAAGCCGCCAGCCGTGTACGAGTCGCCCAGCGCGGCCCACTCGTACTGATCAGCCGCGCCGGCGGAGCCCGCGGGTCGAGGGCGACCGCCGCCAGGGCGAGCCCGACCGCCAGCGTGCACGCACCAAGCGCGCCACCCATGCCTGAACCCCTCCCACTGGAGGTCCCCATGAGCAGCACCGACCGCGACGTCGACCACGCTCTCGCCTGCCCCGAGCCGCCGGCCTCCCCGCTCTGGCACCGCCACGGCACCGCGAAGGCCCGGCCCCTCACGCCCGCCCAGCAGAAGCGCAACTGCGAGCTCTTGGTGCTCGCGCAGCGCACTTCCCGTTCCCGATCCCGCTCCCCTCGCCCCACCGAGACCCTGGCGGAGGCCAGCTGATGGACACCAAGCACGGCGCCGTCGACGCGGCCACCGTCGCTGCGGCCGCCCCGGACATGTCCGGGGCGGCCGCAGCATCGGCGAATGAGTCTGGCGTGGATGGTTCGGGACAGCAGCCGCTCTCCAGGCCCATCACTACTGGCGGGAGCGGGTTGGGAGTTCAACCGTCACTTGACGCATGCTGTTGCCGTAACGCCGTCACCCTGTTGCGTAGATCGGCCGCCTCCTGGCTGCGGCCGAGCTGCTCCAAACAGTGGGCCTCATCCTCACGGCTAGCGAGGGCGTCGGGGTGGTCAGAGCCGAGGACGCACTCTCGCTCGTCGGCCACGCGCCGGTACTCGACCAGGGCATCGGCCCAGCGGTCCAGCCAGCCAAGGCCGACGGCGACCTCGCGGCGGCTGACCAGCACATCGGGGTGATCACGGCCGAGGACCCGCTCGCGGAGGTCGCACACCTCGCGGGCCTCAGCGAGGGCTTCCTCCCAGCGGCCGAGCCGTCCGAGGTTGACTCCGAGGCCCTGCCGGGAGCGGAGGGTCTCGGGGTGGTCGGGGCCGTGGACGCGGGTCCGGTCGTCGATCAAAGCACGGTAAAGCGTCAGAGCCTCGCCGCTGCGGCCGAGTCGGCCGAGGCTGATTCCGACCTCGTAGCGCGCGGCGAGGGTGTCTGAATGATCTGACCCGAGGGTCTGGGCACGGGCCTCGGCGACCTCTCTATGTATCTGCAACGCTTCGTCCCAGCGGTCCAACTTGCCAAGTGTGTAGGCGACCTCATAGCGGGTGAAGAGGGTGTCGGGGTGGAGGGCGCCGAGCACGCGGGCTCGGGCCGCGGCCACCTCAAAGGCCATCTGGTACGCCTCCTCCAGTCGCCCGATGCGGCCGAGGTTGAAGGCGAGATTATGGCGGCAGCGCAGGGTATCCGGGTGCTCGGCGCCCATCACACGCTCGCGGGCAGCGAGCACAGCCGCATAGATCTGATGCGCTTCGAGGGGGCGGCCCAACTGGCCCAGGACGTAGGCCATCTCCTGGCGGGCGGCCAGCGTGTCAGAGTCGTCAGCGCCGAGCACTCGCTCTCTCGCATGAGCCACGTGGGCGAATTCGACCAGCGCGTCGGCGGCGCGGCCCGTGCGGGTGAGTGCGAAGCCGACCCAATAGCGACTGGTGAAGGTGTCTGGGTGGTCAGGGCCCAGGAGACGTTCACGCTCGGTGGCAACAGCACGGTGCACCTGATGCGCCTCTTCCCAGCGCCTCAGCCGGCCGACAGCCAATCCAACGTCATGGGCATGGGCGGGGTCGAGGCGTGAGGCCAAATCGATGGGAAGCCCCGTCGGGACGGGGGGCAGATCAGCCACATCGAGGAGATAGTCGAACGCTTGATATCCGTCAGCGGAGCCGATCAGCAGACTTCCGGTCGCGCCGTGGACGGGAGCGCAAAGCCAGGAGAGTGCGTCGTCGAGTGGTTCGGGGCGAAGTCGGTCGCCGCCGCGGTCTTCCAGGTAGCGGACGTGTAAGTCCGCCAGGACAGCGGACGACACGGGGGTGTGCATGCCCAGCCGCCGGCAGTCGACGGCTGCGGCCAGGATCGCAGCGGCACGTGGATGCCCGCCGGGTGCCCAGGAGTTCTGCCAGGACATGAGCATGGTCGGGCCACAGGCGAGGGTTTCGGCGATCCCGAAGCGCTCGTCGGCAACCGCCCGGGCGAGCCGTGGATCGGCGACATGTTCTGCGGCGCGTTCGCGTTCGGCCGCTGACCATCGCCGGTCGATTCTGACGGTTCGAGCGCTTTGCAGCAGCTCACGGGCTGTGCGCTCTCGCAGTGCCCGCTCTTCTGGGGGTACGTCGATGGGAGGAGAGACGAATTGGTGGTACTCCTGGGCTCGCATGGTGGATATGACCAGCACATCGCGTGAGCCGTCGCCAAGCAGTTGGGCGAGCAGCGTGGCAGTGAGCCCCTGGGCACCAAGGTAGCGTTCAAGGTCATCGAGCCACACGATGCACTTCTTCTCCTTCTGCACTGCGGGCAGGAGGGTGAAGAGCCCCGATGGGGTGGGACAGGCGAACACGTGGTCCGGGCACACTGCACGCAAGGTCTCGTAGGCGAGGCGGGTCTTGCCGGCCGTGGACTCGCCGACGATCAGAACGAAGCCGCCACTTGAAACGGCGGCGTGTACGTCGGCTTCTCGGTCGCGCCGGATGAACGGCGCCACGCGGTCTGTGACACCGTCCCTGACGACGGGCTCGGCGGCGTGCACGCCCAGCGCAATCGGATCATTCAGATCACGCACACGGGGCAGCCGGCCGGCGGCACTGACCGCATAGAGGCTGGCTGATACGAGCTCGCGCTGCCGGGTAGCCGTGTCAATGCGGGCCGACACCCGGGTGACGGGCAACATGGTTATCGCTGCTGCCGCCGCCGCGACTGCGGCAGCTCGCTCCGGCGGCATCCAGATTGCCGCGACGACTCCCGCCAGCCCGGCAATCCCGGCGAGCACGAAGTAGGCGATCCACAAGTGGACGCGACCTGCCACGATCCCTCCCCACGATGTTCCGAAGAACACATCCTCAAGGCTGAGTTCAGCGCCGTCCAGAGCGCCACCACTTGGCTACCGAGCACCGCGTTGTGTCTCTCCGTTGATGTTGCCTTCGGGGCGGTGTCTCACGAGTGATCCGGTGTCGGTCAGTCCGGCCCCGCTGACCGTCCGGTTAATCCCAGTCGGACGGCGGCTGCTTGACCCTGCCGCCTGTGTGGACATCGACGACATCAAAACCCGGTTCCCCGACAAGTACGACCAGCACATCGAGGACATGGTCAACAGCCTTCAGCACAACAAATCCCTGCAGAAGATGCTCACGAACCACGGGTGGTCGATCGACACGGCGGCGCTGCTGAAATAGGCCAAGCGGACAGACCGAACCCGAGGACAGAGAAGGACCAAGGATGGACATCGAGATCACGCCCCACCTCGGGGTCGGCCACTTCCGGCTCGGCATGCCTTTCGACGAGGCCATGGAGACGGCGCGGGAACGCGGCGCCACGGTGAAGCACAGCCCCGAGGGCGGCAGGCCACCGGGCAAGTACGTCGTGAAGCATCCGGACATCACATTGAACATCGTGCTGATCTTCGACGCGCGGGAGAAGCTGGACAGCATCGAACTGTGGCGGTTCGTCAACGAAGACGGGAACGTGAACGTCTCACTCGCCGGTTTCGACGGCCTCGACGTATTCCGCACGCCCAAGAAGACGCTGCGCCGCGAGATCGAACGCCGGGGGTACACCATCGACTACAACGACGCAGGTTTCGACGGCATCGCCGACCTCAACGTCATCTTGGCCAACGCGAGCAGCCAGGACATCCCGGCCGCCCCCCGGACAGGCTTTCCCCTGTACTTCGACTACATCCTCGTGGCCGAGAAGATCACGCCCTGAGGCCGGCAGCCATGGCGGGAGTCGGTGAGGCGCCGGACCCGGGCCGCCGAGGAACGCGCCGGCAAGGCCGACGCCACGACCGCCCCCGCCACCGGGGCGGGCTCAGCGGACTCGCCCGGGCAGTGGACGCTCGACGGCGGGAAGCTCCCCTTCCGGGCCGTGCACCGGCATGCCGACTGCTTCGCCGTCCCGAGCTCCCTCGCTGCGGCGGCCGAAACGGTCAGTCGTGAGCGAGGGAACGCCGCACTAACACGCGGTGGCCGGGTGGCGTGCGGCCTGAACTCCGACACGACATCAGGGCCCTGTCGGCCTTGCGGCGGCTGCGTTCAAGCGGCTTGGTCGTAGGCGGGGCCGGTTCCGCTGGTGCCAGAGCCGGGAGTGGTGTCGTCTTCGTCGGCTGCCCGGAGCGGCGTGCGCTTCTCGACCGCGCGGCAGGTGAGCCAGGCGGCGAAGGCCGCGGCGGGGAGGGCCCAGGCGGTCGGCCACAGGTGTTGCCACCACGCGGGGCTGGGGCCGGCGAGGGCTTCGACGGTGGTGAGCGCCATGGTGAAGGCGTATGTCCAGCAGAGGAGTTGGCCGGCCCGGCGGGTGGCGGAAAGTGGTCGTCGCGTGAGGGCGTGGCGGGTCAAGTCTCTTCCCCCTGGAGAGTGCCCTCCGCGGCCCTCGGTGAGCGCGGCGCGGGTGTGCTGGGCGGCTGGTTGTGGAGTGGGGGATGGCCGCGTCCGGAGCTGCAGCCCGCGGGGTGGCCCGCTGTCTGGTCGGGCGGTTCTTTTGACTGACCTTGACCGTTCGCTGTTCATAAGGCGAGTGAACAAATGGGTTCGGCGTTGCTTTTCAGCCAGATTGGCTACACGGAGTTCAGCGGCGCTCGCCGGGAGAAACTTGCCTTACGGAAACTATTAGTCGGACGAATGGGTGCATAAGTTCGGCTTGATTGTGGGGGTCTTTGTGTTTTCGGCGCTGAAAGGGGTCGTGTCGCGTGAAGGGGCTGTGACAGCTTGTGGTGGCCCGGTGACCGTTGGGGTTGCTGGTTCTGGCTTTCCGTGGGGGGAAGTTGATGCATTCACGTGCTTCTGGCACGCCGTTTCGGCGTGCCCGCAGATCCACCCGATACGCCCTGACGGCGGCGGTCGCCGCAGTTTCGCTGGCCGCCGCGTCGTTGCCGGCGTTCGCCGCGCCGGAGCCGCGGTTGCCCGATCCCACCTCGCCGTGGACCACTCCGGGGAAGGTGACAGCGCCGGCCGTACAGGCCGGTCCGACGACAGCGCCGGCTTCGCAGTCGGCGGCGGAGCCGTCGCAGGAACGTTCCGCCTGGTACGCGGCGCAGGAGAAGGCGCGTACTCTGCCCGACCGCGGCGCCTCAGGCGCCTCGGCCGCGCAGGGGGCCCGGTCTGTCGTGGAGTCCGAAGTGCCGGAGGGGCAGGGGCAGGTGCCATGGCATCAGCTTTCCGACACGCGGCTCTCGGACTCGCTGGTCGCCCGGGTGAATCTGTCCAACGGGAACCTGATGCTCGCCGGCACGGACTTCGATGTTGCCGGGGTGGGGCAGAGTCTTCAGCTGGCTCGTACGTACAACTCGTTGGACGCCCCGTGGGGGAAGGTGTCCCAGCGCTGGTGGCAGGGCTGGGAGCGCTACGCGCAGATCACCACCGCCGAGGTCGTGGTGTACGACGCGACGGGCGACGCGGTGCGGTTCGTGAAGAAGACGGACGGGACGTTCACCACGCCGACCGGGTACTCGAAGGATCTGAAGAAGAACACCGACGGGACGTACACCCTGACGACCCGTAAGTCGGGTTCGAAGGACACGTACAACGAGCACGGCACGCTGACGAAGGTCACCGACCGCAACAACGGAGCGATCACGGTCAGCCAGCACGACGAGAGCGGCGAGCACAAGGGGTTCAAGCTCACCGAGACCCGCTCCGGCCGCTGGGTCGACCTGCTCAAGACGAACGCTTCGCAGTGGCAGGCCAAGGACCACACCGGCCGCACCGTCGTCTTCGACCTCAACAGCGCCGGAGACCTGGTCAAGACCACCGACACCGCGAACAAGGCCACGCACTTCGCGTACGACTCCTCGCGGCGCCTGACGAAGGTCACCACTCCCGAGAACAAGGTCACCGAGTTTACCTACGACGCGCAGAACCGCGTCACCTCCGTGAAACGGGCAGGCGGCCCGACCTGGGTATACGCCCACTCCGCAGCCACCCCGGCGGCGGCCGGCACCACGACCGTCACCGACCCGGACGGTGACGACACCGTCCACACCCACAACGCGGACGGTGAGATCACCAAGGTCACCGATCCGCGAGGGAAGAGCCGTTCGCGCACCTATCTGAACCGGAATCTCCAGACGGCGGTCGACGCGATGGGCACCGGGACGGGCGGCACCGGCGGTAACGTCACCGCCTACGGCTGGGACGCCCGCAACAACCCCTCCTCCGCCAAGCTCCCCACCGGCGCCACGGCAGCGGTCTCCGCGTATCAGACGATCGCCGGCACCGACCTCCCGAAGGACTTCAGCGCCCCGGACGGCAAGAAGGACACCTTCGGCTACGACACCTCCGGCAACACGCTCTCCGTGACCACGTCCGGCACGGCGGGCGGCAGCCGCAGCTACACGTACAACAAGGCCGCCCCGACGTGCGGCGGCTTCGAGGGCCAGCGCTGCACCTCGAAGGACCTCAACGAGAAGGTCACGTCCTTCACCTACGACACCAAGGGCAACCTGTCGAAGGTGAAGCCGCCGTCCCCGCTGGGCGAAGTCGCATACACCTACGACGCACTGGGACGCCCGGAGACCGTCACCGACGGCCGCGGCATCAAGTCGGTGTACGTCTACGACTCCCGTGACCGCGTCACCGAGATCTCCTCGCCCCACTCGACGGTCCGGTACACGTGGGACGGTGACGGCAACCAGACCTCCCGCACCGACGCCTCGGGCACCACGCGCTGGGATTTCGACGGTCTGAACCGCGAGAGCGTACGCACCCTCCAGAACGGCGCCCAGACCGCCCTCGCGTACACGCCGGGCGGAGAGGTCGACCACTACACCGACCCCAACGGCAAGACCGACTACACCTGGGACACCGCCGGGCGCCTCACCGAACTGAAGGACCCCGCCAACAAGATCACCGCTTACCAGTACAACAACAACGACAAACGCACCAAGACCACCTACCCGGGCGGCACCACGCAGAGCGTGACACTCGACAACTCCGGCCGCCCCACCGCGATCAAAGCCACCTCGGGCACCACCACGCTTATCGACCTCGCCTACACCTACGGGTACGGCACCGGCGGCACGACGGACGGTACGAAGATACGCACCCGTACCGACGAGGCCACCGACAAGAAGATCGCGTACACCTACGACACGCAGGAACGCCTCACCTACGCCAAGGAGACCGACACCGCCGGGGTGCGTACCGCGTCGTGGCTGTACTGCTTCGACAAGGCCGGCAATGTCACCCACCTCAACAGCGGCCCCGTCACCACCTGCCCCACCACCCACAGCTACACCTACAACGACGCCTCCCAGCTCACCACCCGCAGCGGCTCCACCACCGGCTGGTCCTACGACCTGGCCGGCAACGAGACCGCCGCCGACCCCGCGTCCGGCACCGCCCGCTCCGCCCAGACATGGTCCGACCACAGCCAGCTCACCAACATCACCACCGCCGGCACCGCCCGCGACCTCGTCCACGCGGGCACCACGAACGACGAGCGCACCAAACTCGCCGGCACCTGGTTCCACACCACCGCGCTGGGCCTGACCGGCACCACCACGGGAAGCGCCGATACGGGATTCATCCGCGAACCGGCGGGCACCCTCAACTCCATGCGGACCGCCGGAAAGAGCTACTACTACCTGACCGACGCGACCGGCAACGTCCTCGGTCTCGTCAATGACACCGGCACACGCACGCACACCTATGCCTACAGCCCCACCGGTACCCCCCGCACCACCCCGACCGAAACGGTCGTCCAGCCCTACCGCTACGCCGGCGCCTACGCCGACCCCACCGGCCTCTACAAAATGGGCCACCGATACTACGACCCGAGCATGGGCCGCTTCACCCAACCCGACCCCTCCGGCCAAGAGCAGAATCCCTACCTCTACGCCAGCGGTGACCCCATCAACAACACCGACCCAACCGGACTCTTCGGTTGGCCGGACGTCGGAGAAGGACTGGGAGGCTTTGCAGGGGGCACTCTTGGCGTGGTGGCAACTGCCACCGTCTGTTCAACGGGTGTGGGATGCATCATTGGCGGAGCGGTGCTGACAGGTCTGGGCACTGGATCCGGAGCGTCTATCGGATCGGCTCTCTTCGGCGGAAGCAATGAGGACCGAAGCGATGCCTTCATGAACGGCTCACTGTGGGGAGCACTCGGGGCCACTCCAGCTGGATCCGCGCTTGGCCGCTGGCTGGGATAGCGCGTCCTGGAAACGGTCTCACAGGCCAGAAAGGAGGAAGCTGTGAGTAGAGAAAGATCGAGCCTGCAACGCCGTGCGCGCGGTGCGCTCGCCCTGGGTGCCTTCGGCGCGCTGATCGCTGGGCCGATGGAGTACTTCGATTCCGGTAACGGGCGCGATGTTGTGCTCGCGCTTCTGGTCGGCGCGACGGCCGGCGTGATCGTGGGCTTCCTGTTTCCCGCCCTGCTGCGGCGGCGCCAAGAGCAGCGGCCTACTACGCCGCCACCTGCCCCGCCACCGCCACCACCTGGACACGGATAGGGATCTGACCCGAATGAAGCATGGGGCCCCGGTACAACCCGGGGCCCCACCGTTCCCAATCTCGCAGAGAGAATGTCTTCAAAGGTCAGATACAGAGCAGGCTGCGATGCAGGCAACTGAACGCGAGGCGCGCCGTCCCTCCGGCTGCGGTGCCCGTACTACTCGTACGAGCGGCGCCGCATGCTCCCTGCCCGTCGTCGACTGGGCAACAGTGCCGCTACGTGGGGGGAGTGGGTGGCCACCAAGCTCCGCTGGGACCTGAGCGTCGACAAGACCGATCTGGAGGCGCTGAAGGTGCTCTCCGACGGGCCGTGCGAGAACACGGCCGTCGTCTACACCTCCGCACCGTAAGACGGATCGACGGGCTGGGTGCCGGGGCACCGGATGTCTGCGTGGACGCAGGTACGGACTTCCGCCACCCCGGCTCCCGCCGTACGGGAGAGAGGCCCGAGGTGGCCACGGGCGTTGCAGTACAACCATCACGGTGTGCGGGGTTGCTTCGTCAGGGGCGGTGAGGTCCAGGGCGACCAGGCCGGGCTCGGGGATCTGCGTCGTCGATACGGTCCATGCCGGGACCGACGCACGTCGTGCCCCGGCGGTTCGGCGGCACCGACGGCAAACCTCCCCGGGAGTCGAGCCGGTACGAGCGGGCCCGGGTCGCCAGCCTCGCCCTGCAGAACGCGATCTGTAACGCCCGAACCGAAGCCGCCGTGCGGGACGGCGCCTCCTTCATCTTCCGCCGGAGGAACCGGGCGTACTTCTCCAGCTTGGTCGGCCAGTTCTTCGGGATTTTCGTAGCAGTTGTCGACCTTGATGAACAACAAGGGCACCTCGCCTCTGACCGGGCGCGCCGGACGGGGTGGCCTTGAGCCGTTGGAGTTCGAGATCTCCGTCGTGGTCAGCGTGTTCTCCCGAACACCCGCACACGCGGTGCCGGCTCACACCACGGCTTCCCCGGGCGCCCGTCCCGGGAGGCCCGCTGTGGCTAGTGCTCGTCTTCACACGGGTGGTCTCCCCAGTCCAGGAGGCCGTGGGACCGGTCGACCAGAAGCTCGCCATGGTTGAGGGTGTACGGGGGCGTCGCCACCTCGGGATCGGCCTTGATGATCATTTGGACCCGCGCCAGGACGTTCATGTCGATGACCTCCTCGGCACCGAGGAGCACCTGGTCGTGGTAGGCGGCGTAGTGCCGGGCCGCGCCCGGGTGCCGGTCCAGAGCGAAGCGGGCCGCACGGAGTTCTGCCTCGGTGAGTTCACCGGTGTCGCGGCGGGCCTGGCAGCCGTGGCACAGGTGGGTCAGATGCCAGGGGTTGTGGGCCGCCGGCCTCAGGCCGGTCTTACGGAGGAACGCCGGGGTCTTCCCCGCGGCGGGGTCCTCCAAGGCGACGATGTCGTGGGGCTGGGGGAGCTGCCGGGTCGGGTGGGACATGGAGCACTCCGGGCTGAGCGCGAACAGCAGCCGCCGGGTGGCGTCGGACGTGTGAGGCGGCTTCCTCTGAGCGGCAAGCTCTTCCTCTTCCTGCTTGGCCTGGAACCACAGCCGTACCAGCTTGCGGAGGGCCTTCTCGATACCGGTTTCCTGGCTGATGTCTACGCCCCAGTCGCGGACCCGCAACGTCAGCCGATCGACGATCGCCATCGTCAGACGCTGTTCGGGCACCCTGGCCAGCCGGAACACGTTATGGACCCCGCTAGGGCTCTTGCCGATCTCCTCGGCCATCTCCCGGACACTGGGGAGCCCGGCCCGGCGGTGCAACAGGTGAAGCTCCAGGTTGAGTTCCCCCGATCGACAGCAAGAGGCCCTGGACGATGACGCTCAGGGCCTCTCTGAGTTCTTCGCTTGACCGCCCAGCTCAACGACCGACGGCAACCGCTGCTTATGCCCAGTTGATGCCCAAGGCGGTGAGGGCGGCGAGCTGGTGCGCGGTGAGTTTGTGGCGCCGCTGCTTGGTGTTGGATACCCATACGCCCAGCCTCACAGTCACCGGCTTCGCTTCGTCGTCGACTGTGATCTCGACGATCGTGCTGCGCGGGACGGGCCGCTGTCCTTCCTTCTCCACCCACTGGGTGAGGGCGGCCAGGCCGCGCTGGAACGCGGCCTCCGCTTTGCTCTCCGGCTTCTTCGGTCCCTTGAGGGCGGCGGCCAGTGCGGGAGGGAGTTCCTTCGGTGCGAGGGCTGTCACGGGGAGGGCCGCGCCGTGTACGCCCAGCGCGGTCAGCCGCTCGCGCTGCTCGGGCAGGAGCTGCGCCCACGTGCCCGGCTCCTGCTGCCGCCAACGCCACGTCCCGATGTCATCGCCGTCCATCAGTACGCCGGGTGCGATGTGGGGCAGGTGGCCGTCGGCGTCGACGAGGTCGGCGAGGACCCGGTAGTGCCGCTGCCAGCTCAGCGGCCAGGGGCAGTCCCAGTCCGGGTCGATCTCCGTCAGCTGCTGCGCGCGAGCGGCGGCCCGTTGCGGGTTCTTGCCCAGGCCGCCCTTGCGGCGCAGGTTGGCGATGTGCTGTCCGATGGGCACCATCGCCTTGCCCTGGCCCCACACCGCGTCCTGACGCGGCGCGAGGTGCCCGGTCGCCCGTCGGAACGACCGCAGGGCGGCCAGCTTGGCCTCCCACGCCTCCTCGCCCGGCTCCCACACCATCCCGGCCTCCGGCGCGTCCAGCAGCGTCTTGCGCCGCTCCTCCAGCTCCCCGGCCCGCAGCGCCTTGCGCTGCTGATGCACCCACCGTCCGAGGGGGAAGTCTTTGGTGACGCCGACCTCGGTCTCCACGTCGTACGGGACGGCGTAGATGCCGGTGATCTCGTTCTCCTTCCGCCAGCGGATGAGGGCCTGGTAGCCCTCCAGCCACACCAGGGACTCCGGCCGGTACACCCGCGTCCGGAGGAACGCCGCGATCGTTGCCGCGTCGCGCGGGCTGGAGAAGTGCAGCAGGGCCGCTTCGGCGGCGGCCTGCGTGTCGTCGGCCTCCTGGTCCTCGCCGTCACCCTCGCCGCCGGCCTCAACGATTCGCCCGTCCTCGTCACGCTGGACGTGGACCTTGCGCTTGCCGCTCGTGAGCGCGCGTGAAGCGAGTTGTTCGACCAGACGTTCGTCATGCGAACGCAAGCCCTGCAACACGGCTACGAGGGGGCGGAAGCTGGCGCTGGCGACCATGTCGGTGGGGTCCTCGCCGGGTTCCAGGAAGACCGGCACGATGATCCTGGCGACCTTCGTGGAGCCGTCGCGGTTCAACCTGAGCGCGCGGCCGATGTTCTGCACGATCTCCACCTGGGAGCCGCGGGTGTCGGCGAAGCAGATCGAGTCGACTCCCCGCTCGCCGGTGATGTCCACGCCCTCCCCGAGAACGCGAACGCTCGCGAGGAAGGCACGGTGGACCCGGCGCCCGGCAGTGTCGATGCCGTTGGCGAACTGGCGTAGAACCTCGCGCCGTTCGGCTACGAGGTGGTCGCCGCACAGCCACGCGGACCAGACGCGGTCCGGGGGTACGTGGCGGCCGGCTTCCAGCTCATAGAAGTCCGCGTCGATCGAGGACGCGGGGAGCTTGTCGGCGGCGGCCAGGTCGTCGCCTGTGGCGTCGTTCATGTACAGCTCGGCAGCCGTCTCGGGCAGCTTGTCCGCGAACGCGCGGGCCTCTTCGACCTTCTGGTGGAAGGTCATGACCGTACGGAGGTTGTACGCGGCGGCGTGCTCCAACAGGGCGGTCTGCAACAGGGCCAGGCGCCGGCCCCGCCGTGCCTCCTCCGACTCCCCGAGATCCGGCGAGGGATCGCGGATCTCCAGGACGTCGATCTCGAATCCGGCAAGGATTTCGCGCTCGATCGCCTCGCTCAGACCGAGCTCTGCGAGCCACGACCCGTAGGTGCCGTCCGGGTCGTCGGCCATGGTCGCGATCTCTACATCCTGGCCGTTCGCGCCCTTCTGAGGGCGGGCCGCGGCGAGGATGCGCGGGGTGGCGGTCAGGTACAGCCGGAAGTCCGCCGGGATCCGCTGGTTGTCGTGGATCGCCGCCCACGGCCGCCCAAGATCACCAGCGGTTCCGTGGGCCTCATCCACGATGGCGAGGTCGAACCGGTCCATGCGCTGTCCGTACAGGCGCTCTCCGCCTGCCAGAGCGGCCTCCAGAGGCCCGCGAACCTTCCGCCGACCCGATGGTTCTTCCGGGTCCTCGCGGTCCACGAGAGAGGCGTACGTGGCGAGAACGACGACCGGGCCGTGGCTGGCCCACAGGGCGAGCTGGATCGGGTTCGTGGTCGTCCTCACTCCCAGCGAGTTGAGGACCGCGTCGTTCTCAAGCGAGCACACCGCGACCATCGGTGCCCGGTGACCGACCAGACGCCACGCCTGGGCGGTCTGCGCGAGCAGGTCCAGAGTCGGTACGGTCACGAGGATCCGCCCGTCCGCGAACGACTCCAGCGCGCACGCTGCGGCCGTGATCGTCTTGCCCGAACCGGTCGCTGACACGATCGTGCCCCGGGCACCCTGCGGGGGCACAGATGACCTTGCAGGGAATCCCACCCACCTGCGAAACGCGGAGCGCTGATCTACCTGGTGTTCCTTGAGCTGAATCGCCGACATTTCCTTGTCTCCCCGAGCGCTGAATCCGTATGTTCTTCACAGGGCCGTGTGCGGAATGCGGGCCGCGCCCGAGTCGTTCAAGATCCACACATCTGCCTTGTGCCAGCCGCCGGGCTTTCCGTCCTTGAAAGGGCGGCTTGTCGTCCGCATCGCTGTTCCTCGTGCCCACGGCGCACGGACCGCTGGCCTCGCCCAGCGCCTCCAGCGCCCGGCGCCGCTGTATGGCAGGACGCTCTCCTGGACGAACGTCTCCAGTCGCAGCAGGCCCACCCGCTCACGCTGCCTCCGTCCGTGATGTGTACGGCCAGTTCAGCAGCCCCAGCAGACCGGCCGCGGCGCCGGGACCAGTCCCGGTCCGCGATGCGCACCATGGCCTCGCTCACCGTCTTCACCCGTCGCCCCAGCCGTCCTCGAGCACCGGGCCGCGCGAGCACGACGCCATGCCCTCCAGTTCCATAACCTCGCTCTGTGTCTCGGCGACAGCTCCGGTCTCCGGCGCGGCCACCAGATCGTCCGCCTCGCCCGCGGGCACGCCTTGTGCCTCCAGGAGCGCGAACAGCCTCACCCCGGTATTGGTGCCCGCCGTGTGATACCGGCTCACCCGGCGCACAGAATCGTTGCTCAATGCGGGATCAGGTTTGACAGATTCGTTGCGATCGGCTATCTGCGGACGTTCCCCTCGGAATTTTGGAGAGATTCTTGTGTGGCTAGGGATGCTTGTGTTTTTGCCAACGATACATGCTGCATCAGATTGATGAAGCATGCGCACCGGGACTCACGCGAACGAGCGACAATCAGCCGGACTCCGAAATGGAGGACAACCCGGTCCTCACAACTCGGTTGCAGAGTCCGTGTGTTGGTCTAAGGACTGGGCACTGGAGAAGCATGACTCAACTCAGTGTGGCTGTCGTAGAGCTGGCCCAGGACAGCAAGCCGGACGGCCCTCCATGGCTCGAATGGGTATTCGTGGCCGTGTGGCTCGCCCTGGCCCCCGTGATCATCTACAAGCTGTACCAGCACGGTTACTTCAGAAGACGACGCTGAAAGCTCAGCCCCCGAACAGCCGGCCCGGCCCGCGCTAGCGGGCCCTAACGGTTCTGGAGGCGCAGCCGGAAGGACCGTCAGGCGGGGGAGCGCAGCGGACCCGCCCGGGAGCGCGCAGCGCTCTCAACTCCGTTACCAGTCCACAGAGTTCAGAGCCGCGCCCGGCGGATCGCACACCGTACGGCCTGCCGGGCGCGCAGCGGCCGGCTCCACCGGTCGGTCTCAGGTCCCACTGGTCTCGGAGCGCAGCGTAGAGACCTGCCCCTGCGCAGCAGGGGGCGCGGTGAGCGCAGCGATCCGCTTCGGCATCCGCGAAGCGGATGCCTTCGCTTGCACATCGCGCAGCGATGTGGTACCCGCTCCGCGGG
>NZ_JBIAHA010000032.1:0-103038 GCF_042870175.1 Streptomyces sp. NPDC006643
GGGGGTTGGGGGGGGGGGGGGGGGGGGGGGGGGGGGGGGGGGGGGGGGGGGCCGGGGGGGGGGGGGGGGGGCCCCCCCCCCCCCGGGGGGGGGGGGGGGGGGGGGGGGGGGGGGGGGGGGCGGGGGCCCCCCGCCCCCGGGCGCGGGGGCCCCCCCGGGCGCGGAGATCGGACACGGTCCGGCGCAGGGAGGGGCACCGGTGGAACGCGTTCTGCCGGTCAGCGTTTCTTCGGCGGAGGGATCGTGGTTACCAGCTCCGCGGGAGAATCCGTCAGCCGATGTTCACGTCGATGCACGTGTAGAACGCGTTCACGGTGTCCGCGATGTTCCAGACCGCGAGAACCTTCTGCTTGCCCGAGATACCGCCGAAGTTGACGTTGTGGGTGACCGTCGCCCCGGGCTGCGCGCCGCCGTCGTTGAATTCGGCGACCTTCTGACCGCCCACGAAGTACTGCCAGGTGCTGGTGGCGTGCCGCGCGGTGATCTTCCAGTTGAAGTTCTGGCTGGAGCCGATCGGGGTCACCGCCCAGCCCTTGTTGTCGTCGTCCAGTTCGCCGAAGCGGGAGTTCCCGCCGCTGCAACTGGTCAGACCCTTGGGGCCTTCGACGCTCTGGGGCTCGTACTTGATGTCACCGCAGCTGACGGTTCCGGCGGCGCACTGGGCCTGCCGGCTCGGCGGGTCGGAGATATATCCGTGGGCGCTCGCGGAACCCGCCGGAAGGCTTATCGCGACGATCGGCGCGATCACCGCACCGAGGGCGACGGCCATCTTCCTTTTCGAGTGCATGCGTTACTCCTTCACATCAGGTCTTCCCGTGCCGCAGCAGTCCGTGGGGGACATGAATACGGCCCGGGCGGGCCTCTCAGGTGTGGGGCCAAGAGGCGCGAAGGGCGGTGGTGGGCGGCCTTGTCCGAAGGCGGTCATTGGCGCCCGCATTCGGCAAAGGTCTTTACCACTTGGCCTAGACCATACAGGCCGCCGCGTTCACGTCAATAGCCCTGTGTGAAAGATCAGTTGGGCCGCAGGTACGTCACGGCCCTACCCGGTCGCACGGGTGAGGGGGTACGGCGAGGGGTACTGCGACACGACCGTCCCCCGCTCGTGGCCGGTGACAGACCGCGAACGGGGGACGGGGTGTGAGGTGCGGATTCTCAGGCGTCGTTGGCGATGCCCGCCGATCGCGCCGGCCTCCGCAGCCCCTGCTGAATCGCCTTCTGGACCGCCTTCTGACGGAGCGTCAGGGCGATGCCGGAGAGCACCAGGGCGATCGCGGCGCAGCCCACCGCCACCGGACTCGCCCAGCCGAAGTCCGCGCCCAGACTGCTCCGGAGCAGATCGACGGTGCCGAGGCCCGACAGGGCGTGGGCCGCGATGATCCCGACGGCCGTGGCCGCGCCCGCCGCCCAGATCCGCGCCGAGTCGGCCACCGCGAGCCACACACCGAACACCAGGCAGAGCAACGTGACGACGAGCGAGACGGCGTCCGCGTAGCCACCGGACCGCAGACCGGCGAAGTCCGTCGGCAGATGGATCGCACCGCAGGCGAACAGCGCGGCGGCGGCGGGCCAGCGCAGCGGGGACCGCACGGAGGAGCGCAGGGTGAACGACTCCGTCGACTCCGTGCCGCGGTTTTTCGAATCCGTACGGCGGTTCCTCGGCCCGGCACCGGAACGGCCGCCGGCGGCCGGGGCCAGGCGCGGAACCTCGGGCGGCGGACCGGCCGGGGCGCTCGTCCACGGCGCGACGTGCTGAGGCGCGGGCTGCGGCTCGGCGGCGCGCGCCGCGTGGGCCGCGTGGTCGTCGAGGCTGTCGAGGTCCGCGCGGTCGTCGCGCTCGTCCCGCTCAGGGGGACCCGCGTACGCGTCACGCCGGTCCTGTTCGCCGCGCCGCCCGAACAGGGTCGGCGCCGGCTTCCCGCGCGCGGCGTCGCGGTGGGCGGTCGCGAACGGCGGCTCGTTCTCATGGGTGCCGAGGAACGACACCAGCTGGGCCACTTCCTCGATCGGCCGGCCGACGGCCGCCGCGCGCAGCGTCGTATCGGCCTCGTCGATCTCGTGCGGCGGCTCGTTCAGCATCGCGACGAGCTGCATGACCTCGTCTATCGGACGGGCCACGGCGGCGACCCGCAGGGCCTCGTCGCCGGGGTTGGGCACTTCGCCGGTCCGCTTGAGCAGCATCACCAGCGCGGCCACCTCCTCCAGCGGCCGGTAGGTGGCGGCCGTCCAGAGCAGCGTGCGTATGGGCTCCTCGCCGGCCTCGTCGACCGGGTCCCGCGATCCGGTGCGCCTCTCGGCGTCCGGGTGGATCGGCTCCTCGTAGTGGTGGTCGTTGTTGGTCGGGGTGGTGGGGTCGAGCGGCATGGCGCGGCTCCCTTGCGTCGAACTTCACGGGTGGGCACACACCGTGTAGGTCACGGTGCGTGATCAGCACGCACGCGTTGCTACAACAAACCCACACCTGTCCGTGTTGCGCCATTCGGAACGCGGATATGTGCGGCATAAGAGGGGTCCCCGGCCGCACACCCGCCCCCGCCGTCCCCCGACGGCACGCTCAGTACGCGGAGACCGAGGCGAACAGGGCCTCGGCCTCGGCGACCGAACCGGCCAGCTCCCCGGGGTCCGCGCTCAGCTCCGACGTGATCATGTCGACGTCCCGCAGTCCCGCCCGCCGCAGCAGCGTCTTCTCGTTCGTCACCCACTCGCCGCGCGCCGCCAGTACGGCGTGCGCCGTCTGCGTCGCCGCGATGGCGAGATTCCCGACGACCTCGGTGAGCCGGCCGTACGGGACATGGTTGGCCTTCGTGTACGCGAGCGTCATACGCGCGTTTCCGAGCCAGCGCTCCGGTGCGGTCCGGCGCAGCGCCGGCGGATAGTCGGGGCGGGGGAGTTCACCCCGTAGCACCCGGTTGATGCCCAGCTCGGCGACGACCAGATAGCTGGGGATACCCGCGAGATGGAACATCAGCGGCTCCAGATGGAAGCGCCCCTCCCGCGCCTCGGCCAGTTCGTGCTCGACGACGGCGAGATCGCGGTAGTGCACGTCGACGCTCCGGCCCTCGACCGTCAGCCACGCCCCGCCGTTGAACACCCCGCCGCCCCAGCCACCGATCTCGGAGACCTCGCCGGGCCAGCCGACGGCCCGCAGATCGGCGGGGTCGAAGTCCCCCTCGTCCCCGCCCTCGTAGTAGACGGCCATGTCCCAGTCGCTGTCGGGGCGTTCGGTGCCCTGGGCACGCGAGCCGCCGAGCGTCACGGCTTTGACGGCGGGCAGCGCGGCGAGGACGTCCGCGGTGCGGTCGAGGAAGGCGCTGTCGCTGTCGCCGGCGGTGGCACTGACTGCGTTCATGAGGCGGGGAACCTATCCGTGGTGCGTGCGAAGGAGCGGAGGGGCGGTCGGGGTTGAGTGATCGATCCGGGCATCCTTACGTTCTACACGGCGTACGTGGGTGGGTGGGCCGTTCTCGCAGATCAGCGGGCGGCACGCGAAAATGGTTCGGGCCGTCGCCGTCGCGATGGTCCACGGCCCGGCCGCCGGCCTCGACCTGCTGGCGACCCCCGCGAGCGCCTACCGCGAGGCGGCCCGGCGCACGACCGGCGGCCCCGAGTGCCGCCATCTCACCGAACCGGCCCACCGGTTGGAGTCCGGGCCTGACCGCGTCCGTATGTGTGTTTCCGCGCGGGCCGGACAGCGTGGAACAGAGCGCGGCAGAACGATCCGTCGATGATCGAGGTCCGGCCCCGGGCTCTTCGGGGCCCGACCGGGAAGGACGGCCATGAGCGACGCGACCGGCGCGAAGGAAGCCAACGGGGCGGACGGCAGGGGGACGGACGGCAAGGGCAAGGACAGCAAGGGGACGGAAGGAAATGCCGAGTACGGCAGGAAGCCCTTCAAGCGGTCCAGGAGTCATTTCGCCGACCGCGTCACCGCCGACGGCCGGGACGGCTGGCCGGTGGAGGCGGGCCGCTATCGCCTGGTGGTCAGTCGCGCCTGCCCCTGGGCGAGCCGCGCCGTCGTGTCACGGCGGCTGCTCGGCCTGGAGGACGCGCTCTCCCTCGCGATCGCCGACCCGATCCAGGACGACCGCAGCTGGCGCTTCACCCTGGACCCCGACGGCCGCGACCCGGTCCTGGGCATCCGCTTCCTCGCCGAGGCGTACGACGCGCGCGAGACGGGCTACCCCGGTGGTGTCAGCGTGCCGGCGATCGTCGACGTACCGAGCGGGCAGCTCGTCACCAACGACTACCAGCAGATCACACTCGACCTCGCGACCGAGTGGACCGCCCTGCACCGCCCCGGCGCGCCGGATCTGTACCCGCAGCCGCTGCGGGACGAGATCGACGAGGTGATGGAGGGCATCTACCGGGACGTCAACAACGGTGTCTACCGGGCCGGTTTCGCCACCGAGCAGAAGGAGTACGAGCGCGCCTACCGGGATGTGTTCCGGCGGCTCGATCTGGTGTCGGAGCGGCTGGCGGGCCGGCGCTATCTCGTCGGGGACACCATCACCGAGGCCGACATCCGGCTGTTCACGACGCTGGTGCGCTTCGACGCCGTCTACCACGGGCACTTCAAGTGCAACCGCGCCAAGCTGACCGAGGACCCGGTGCTCCAGGCGTACGCGAAGGATCTCTACCAGACGCCCGGTTTCGGTGACACCGTCGACTTCGATCACATCAAGCGGCATTACTACCAGGTCCACACCGGTGTGAACCCCACCGGCATCGTCCCCCTGGGGCCCGACCTCTCCGACTGGCTCACCCTCCACCACCGCGAGGAGCTGGGCGGCCGGCCCTTCGGGGACGGGACCCCGCCGGGGCCGGTGCCGGCGGGCGAGGAGGTCCCGCCGACGGGACGCCCTTGACGGCGGTACGCCGTGGGCCTGCCGCGCCCCCCGTGGGCGCGGCAAACCGGGTCGCCCGTTCCTAGGGCGTGTCCTTCTGAGCCGCGACGATCGCCGCCAGCGCCTCCGAGACGAACGCCTCGGCTGTCGCCTTGTCGATACCGAGCCCGCTGAGCACCCCCTCGCCGTCCTCCAGTTCCAGCAGGGCGAGCAGGATGTGCTCGGTCCCGATGTAGTTGTGCCCCATGCGCAGGGCCTCGCGGAAGGTGAGCTCCAGGGCCTTCTTCCCGCCCGCGTCGTACGGGATGAGGTCGGGCACGTCCGGCACGGCGGGCGGCAGGACCGCCTCCACCGCGTCGCGTACGGCTTCCACGGTCACACCCTGCGCGGTGATGGCCAGCACGCCGATGCTCTTGGGCTCGCTCAGCAGCCCCAGCACGAGGTGTTCCGGCCGGGTCCGGTCGTTGCCCGCCGCGCGGGACTCCTCCTGGGCGGCCGTCACCACCTGCCTGGCCCGGTCGGTGAAGCGGCTGAACTCCTGGCCGGCGTCGAAGTCCGCCCCCTCGCCCGGCTTCGCGACGAACCGCTTCTGGGCGGCCTGCCGGGTGACCCCCATGCTGCGGCCGATGTCGGTCCATGAGGCGCCGGAGCGTCGTGCCTGATCCACGAAGTGACCGATCAGATGATCGGCCACATCGCCCAGATGATCCGCGGCGATGACCGCGTCTGAGAGCTGGTCGAGAGCGTCGGTGTGAACCTTCTTGATGGCGTCGATCAGATCGTCGAGCCGGATGGGATGCGTCATGTGTCAACCATAGGTTGACAACATCGGAGGCGTCAACCCGAAGTTGACGCTTGCGTGGGTTGGCGGAACCGGCGGAAGAACGCGCGTACGTCATCGGTGAACAGTCCGGGCTCCTCCAGTGCGGCGAAGTGGCCGCCACGGTCGAACTCCGACCAGTGCACGATGGTGTTGTCACGCTCGGCGAGCCGCCGTACGGGGCGGGCCTGATCGGCGGCGAAGACCGCCACTCCGGTGGGTGTCGTGAGCCGTCCGCCGCGTGGCGGGCGGGACGGGTGCGCGGCCTCCCAGTAGTGACGGGCGGACGATCCGGCGGTCGCGGTCAGCCAGTAGAGCATCACGTTGGTGAGCAGCCGGTCACGTGGCACCGCGTCCCGTGGCACCCCGTCGAGCGGCCTCCGCCTGGAGTCCGTCCACTCCGTGAACTTCTCCGCGATCCAGGCGAGTTGACCGACGGGGGAGTCCGTCAGGCCGTACGCGAGAGTCTGCGGCCGGGTCCCCTGGATCTTCGCGTAGCCCGACATCTCCGGCTCCGCGGCCAGCAGTTGGTCCAGTCGCGCGCGGTCCTCGGCGGTGAGGGCGGCTGCCTCGGCGGGGTCGTCCGGCGGAAGGGTGAGCAGCGTGTTGAGGTGGATGCCGACGACATGGTCACCGTCGACCGCGGCCAGTTCGCGGGTGATCGCGTGCCCCCAGTCACCGCCTTGCGCGCCGTAACGGCCGTACCCCAGCCGCCGCATCAACTCGGCCCAGGCCGCGGCCACTCGGTGCACGTCCCAGCCGCCCTCGCGGGTCGGTCCGGACAGGCCGTAGCCCGGAATGGACGGGATGACGAGGTCGAACGCGTCGGCCGCGTCGCCGCCGTGCGCGCCGGGGTCGGTCAGGGGGCCGATGACGTCGAGGAATTCGACGACGGATCCGGGCCAGCCGTGGGTGATCAGCAGCGGCAGAGCGTCGGTGGCGGCGGCGGAACGGATGTGCAGGAAGTGGACCGTGGCGCCGTCGATGACGGTCGTGAACTGCGGGAACCGGTTGAGGTGTGCCTCCTGTGCCCGCCAGTCGTACTCCGTACGCCAGTACTCGGCGAGCGCCTGGAGGTAGCGCAGCGGCACCCCCTGGGACCAGTCGGCGCCCGGGAGTTCGTCGGGCCAACGGGTGGCGGCGAGGCGGGCGGCCAGATCGTCCAGGTCGGCCTGCGGCACGTCGACGACGAACGGTTCGATCGCGGCCGTGGCGGGCGTGACCGCCGTGCGGGGACGGCTCATCGGGTGCCCTCGCCGTCCGGCTCGCCGGCCAGTTCGCGGGCGGCTGTCACCTCGTCCGCGTCCCAGCCCCAGTGGCCGGCGTCGGACTCCCGGGCCTGTTCGTCGATCCACCGGTTGTGCGCCTCCCAGGCGGCCTGCTTGCTGGTGCCGAGGGCCGCGCCGATCTGGGACCACGAGGCGCCGGCCCGGCGGGCGGAGCGTACGGAGAGCTGTCGTCCGTACCCCGCCTTGCGGGCGATCACCTCCCCGAGCGCGAGCAGTTCCAGCGACTCGCCGCGGGTGAGCGCGTCCGCGTCCGGGGGCGCGGAGTCGTCCTCGTCGGCGGGGGACGACAGGGCGTCGCGTGTCCGCAGCGCGTCGTAGCGCGCGACGGCGCCGGGCAGCGTGTACCGGCGTTCCAACTCGTCAGGTGTGGACATGGCCCCATCCTTTTCGTCAGGCAGCCTTGACGTCAAGACTGCCTGACGAAAAGGAACGGGATCCGAGCCCTCCGCTCAGCCGTCCAGGACCGTCAGATCGAGCCGGTCCAGCCGCTCGGGATCGTTGAGGATCGCGATGGACGCGATCCTGCCGTCCGTGATCGTGAACGCCATGACCGAGATCGGCCGCCCCTCCGCCGTCGCGACCACCCCCGCCGCGCCGTTGACGAGCGCGGGCCGCGACACCTCGGCGAACCGGGCCGCGAAGATGGCCCCGCCCGCGACCGCCGCCGCGCCGCGCACCAGCCCTCCCGGACGCAGTGCGCCGCCGTCCGAGCGCACCACGATGTCCGGGTCGAGCAGGGCGACGAGCGCGTCGAAGTCGCCGTCCCGCGCCGCCGCGAGGAACGCGTCCACGACCTCGCGCTGCTTGGTGATGTCCGGGTCGGGGGCCGGCGCCGCGCCCTGGACCCGCCGCCGGGCCCGGCTGGCGAGCTGACGCGTGGCGGCCGGGGAGCGGCCGACGACGGGGGCGATCTCCTCGAAGGGCACGGCGAACAGGTCGTGCAGGACGAAGGCCAGCCGCTCGGCGGGAGCCAGCGCTTCGAGCACCACGAGCAGCGCGAGGCCGACCGAGTCCGCCAGCAGCGCCTCCTGCTCCGGATCCACGCCGTCCACGCCGCTGATGATCGGATCGGGCAGCCGTACGCGCTCCTCCAGCGGGTCCTCACGCCGTGCGGTGCGCGAGCGCAGCATGTCCAGGCAGACGCGGCCCACGACCGTCGTCAGCCAGCCGGCCAGATTCTCGACCTCGCGCGTGTCGGAGCGGTGGAGCTTGAACCACGCCTCCTGGACCGCGTCGTCGGCCTCGCTCACCGAACCGAGCATCCGGTAGGCCACCGCCCGCAGATGGGCGCGGTGCGCCTCGAAGCGCCCCGCCAGGAACTCGTTCTCGTCCATCGTCGTACCTCTCGACCCGTCCCGTCGTTGCGTCCCTCACCGTGATGACGGAAGGAACGCGGTCGATGTGACGAGAGGGCGCCCGATCATCTCCGCCGGTTCACCGGCCGTCGCCGCGCGACAGCCGGGCGAGCCAGGGATGTGCGCCGTACGCCAGGGAGATCGCCCCCGCGAGCCAGTCACGCCGGTCGCCGGTCAGCAGCGGCAGTACGGCGGTGAAGTCCTCCTCGTCCTTGGGGCGCGGCGCCTTCGCCTTGTAGTAGAGCTGCACCTCGGGTGTCAGATACGGCACACCGTCGGCGGAGGCCGTGCCCAGCTCATGGACGGGCCGGCGCACCCGTGGATCACGGCGCGAGATCCATTCGCCGTCCTGCGATTCGTCGAGCATCAGCTGGATACGCCAGGGGGCGCCGGGCCCGGGGCGGCACCAGATGTCATGGACACCGGCCGGCAGCAACTCGCCCGCGGCCCACGGGCGCAGCGTCCCGGGCGGATCGGCGGCCCACCACTCCCACCCGGCCAGCACCCGTTGCGCCGCGAGCTGGTCGCGGCGCAGCAGCAGGACGTCGATGTCCCCGTGCGGCCGGAAGACATGGCCCACGGCCAGCTCGATCGCGTGCCCGCCCGCGATCCACCACGGGCACCGCAGGCCGGAGAAGAGCCGCACCACCTCGGCGAGCGGCGCGGGTTCCCAGATGCCGAGCGATGTGCCGGGGCCGGAGCCGTGCTCCGGGCCGGGATGCGCCACGGCGGTCAGTCCTCCGGGCTCGGCGGCAGCCCCATCGCGTCGGCGAGGGCGTCGATCTCGGACCTGAGCAGGGTGCTGCCACGGTGGCCCATGCCCGTGAACTGCCCCTGGATCTCCAGGCTGACCGCCCCGTGCATCCGCGACCAGACGGTGACCGCGCCGGCGAGGGCCGGGCCGGGATCGGCGCCGGGGGCGTACGCCCGTACCCATTCGGCGACCGCGGGGTTGTCCTCGTCCCAGGCGCCCAGCTCGGACTCCAGTGCCCCGGCCGCTGACCTGGGCGCCCCCTGCGCGAGCACCGTCAGGAACGGGCCGAGGACGGCCCGCGCACTGTCGACCGTCTCGCTCGGGGCCTCGTAACCGGGCGACGGCGAGCCCGCCAGCAGCTGATAGAGATGCGGGGCCTTGACGGCCCAGTTCCGGTACGTGGCGGCCAGGGCGTGCAGCCGCTCCCGGGCCGGCCGGTCGGCGGTGCGGGCGGCCTCGGCCCGCACCGCGCCGGCGACGTCCTCGTAACCCTCGATGATCAACTCGGTGAGCAGGGCGTCCCGGCTGCCGAAGTACTTGTACAGCGCCGGGCCGGTGACCCCCAGCTCCTTGGCGATCGCGTTGAGGCTCAGCGACGCCGGGCCGCCGTCCCCGATCTGCCGCAGCGCGGCCTGCTTGATCTCCGCGCGTACATGATCGCGGTAGCGCTGGCGAGGGGTGTCCTTGCCGACCGGCACGGGAGCGGCCTTTCGTTACTTAGAGGCTATAGCTTTTCATTGCAACTGTAGCTTTTGTGAGTCGGACTGGACAATCCCGGCCATCAGGCGGGAGACACCGGCCGTCGCCAGGGCGAGAACCATGAGCGCCGCGCTCACCCACACCGGGGACCGGAAACCGAGACCCGCGTCGATGGTGAGGCCGCCGAGCCACGGGCCGGCCGCGGCCCCGACGTTGAACGCGGCCGTCGCGAAGGAACCGGCCAACGTCGGCGCGCCGGGCGCCAGTTGGAACACCTGCGAGATCATCGCCGAACCGGTGCCGAACGCGAGCATCCCCTGGACGAGGACAAGCGCGATCACGGCCGGGGGACTCGCCGCGCTCAGCGCCAGCGCGGCCCAGCCGAGCACGAGGGACACCATGCCGGCCACCACGAACGTGCTCCTTCGCGCGTCCGCGACGCGGCCCGAGAGGGTGACGCCGACCAGTGATCCCACGCCGAAGAGGGCGAGCAGGGCGGGCACCCAGCCGGCGCCGAGCCCGGTGACACGGGTGGCCAGCGGTTCGAGATACGAGAAGGCACAGAAGGTCGCGCCCTGGACGAGCGCCATCGTCAGCAGCGTGAGCAGTACGCGGCGCCCGGTGAGAGCGCGCACCTCCTCGCGCACGGTGGGCGATCCGGTGTCCCTCGCGTTCGTCGAGTTCATCGCTTTCGCCCGGTTGGCCGCGGGCCGCTCACCCGGGACCGACAGCACGATGGCGACGAGCGCGGGCAGCGATACGAGGGCCACCGCCCAGAACGCGGCCCGCCACCCCAGGTGTTCACCCAGGAGTGCCCCGGCGGGTACGCCCACCACACAGGCGATGGTCACACCGCCGACCACGACGGACGTGGCGCGCGCACGCGCGGCCGGCTCGACCATCGCGATGGCCGCGACCAGGGCGACCGCCCAGAATCCGGCGTTGGCCAGCGCCCCGACGATCCGGGTCGCCAGTAGTACCTCGTAGCCGGGGGTGACGGCGCCGACGACATGCGCGGCGATGAAGGCGGACAGGAAGACCAACAGGGCGCGGCGGCGCGGCCACTTACGGCTGAACAGCGCCATCAGCGGGGCGCCGATCACCATCCCCACGGCGAACGCCGAGGTCAGAAGACCGGCGGCGGGGATGGACACCTGTAGATCCTCGGCGATGCCCGAGACGAGCCCGGAGAGCATGAATTCGGAGGTGCCTTGGGCGAAGACGGCGAGCCCGAGCACATAGACGGCGAATGGCATGAAGGAACCCCAAGGAAGACAGCGGGAGTTGACGGACGGTGCGGTGGTGCGGAGGGGGAGGTGGGCCGCGCCCGTACGGCATGACGGTTCGTCACGGCGCGGGGCGACGCGGCGGAGACCGCCGACCGGCGCATCGTCCGGAGAGTTCACGGACGCGGTGGCACAGGACCGGTCGGGCGGATCAGAGACGCGGAGAGAAGCGGCCCACACGACGGTGGACCGGCGGCAACGGCCGTACCGAGCACTCGCCCACGACCCACACGGCCGTACGGCGTCAACTCGACAGCGGATCAGCCACCGGGCGACCGGCGGCTAGAGTCTGTCGGACTCGGGGCTGCTCATGATCGGCAAACTACCAGCCGCGGCTCGCGCCCTCCACCCGTTTAACGAAGTGCGGGTACGGCGGCGAGCCACTACCTTCGCGGGCATGGAAGAACGACCCGCGGGAATCCAGGACTCCGAGGTGCGCCACGCGCTCAAGGCGTGGGGGATCGACCCCGTCAGCTGGGAGTACGCCCCCGTCGGCTTCGGCGACTACCACTGGACCACCACCGACACCCGGGAGCGCCGGTGGTTCGTGACCGTGGCCGACCTGGCTGCCAAGAGCTGGTACGGGGACGGGCCGGAGGCCGCCTTCCACGGTCTGCGGGACGCCATGGACACGGCGGTGGCCCTGCGCGGCACGGACCCGGACGGCCTGGACTTCGTCGTGGCGCCGGTGCGGACGGCCGAGGGCGAGACGGTACGCGAGGTGGGCGCCGGACACGCGGTCAGTGTGTTCCCGCTCGTCCCGGGCACACCGGGCCACTTCGGCGAACCCCTCACCGCGCGCGACCGCGGCCTGGTGCTGGACCTGCTCGCGAGGCTGCACCGAACCACTCCGCCGGCCTCGGCCCGCGTTCTGCCGCCCGAGTTCGCGACGCGCCCCCAACTGGAGGGCGCGCTGCGGGAGATGAACCGTCCCTGGGACGGCTTCGGGCCCTACGCCGAACCCGCCAGGCAACTCCTCGCGATCCACGGCGACGCCCTGCGCGGGCGGCTCGACGAATTCGACCGGCGGGCGGGGGAGTTGAGGGCGAGCGACGCGCCGCTCGTCGTCACGCACGGGGAACCGCACCCCGGCAATCTGCTGCGGGCGGGGGAGCGGCGGCTGCTGCTCGACTGGGACACGGTGGGCCTCGCGGTGCCCGAGCGCGACCTCTGGCTGGTCGCGGGGAGCACGGGGAGCACGGAGAGTACCGAGGGCGCGGACGGCGCGGACGGCGCGGACGGCCTCGTACGGTACGAGGAGGCCACCGGCCGGAAACCGGACCCCTCCGCCCTGGCCCTCTACCGCCTCCGCTGGGCCCTGAACGACGTCGCCGAATTCCTCACCTGGCTCCGCGCACCGCACGCCGCGACCCCGGACGCCCGGCAGGCGTGGGACGCCCTGACCAGCACGGTGGAGAGCCTCGCCGCCGAGGCGTAGGCACCGGCCGACGCGCATGGGCCGATCCGGTGAGCGCGTCGGCGTGGGCGCCGCCGGCCCCGTCCCGAGCGGCTATAACCGCCTCATGCTCTATCACTTCGCCGTACTGGAAAACTGGCTGGCCGAACCGGACCGGCCCTACGCGCCGCCGTCACTGGCCCGCGACGGCTCCGTCCACGCGTCCCCGACACGGGAAGCGGTCCTCAAGGCCGTCGCGCGCTTCCACCAGGACACGGCCGGTCTCGTCCTGGTCATCGACGAGACCAGGCTCGACGTCCCCGTCGAGTGGGTGACCCCGCCGCCCGACTCGCCCATGGCCCAGGAGCCCGGATTCCGGACGGCACGGCTCCGGGGGCCCCTCAACCGCGACGCCGTGGTTCAGCTGTTGGACATCGTCCGCCCGGAGGCCGGCCGGGACTGGGGACTGATCGCGCGGGACGCCTCCTCGGCGCACTGACGACCGGCGCGCGCCGGCCCGGTGGGGGGACGGAATCTCGCTGGTGGGGCCTTCGGCGGCGCACCTAGTATCGACCGATGACGTCCAGGGACGAAGTACTCGACGACGCGCTCCGCCGGGCCGGCGTCCGTCGGCCGGCCAGGCTCCTGGACCCCGCCGACTGCGCGCCGGACGTCTTCGAGCGGCTGCTGCGGCACGAGGACGCGCGCGTACGGTCGCTGGGGCTGACGCTCCTCGGCGAGCGCGTCGCGGACGGCCGATCGGCAACGCTCGCCGCCCTGTTGCCCGCCGCCCTGTCGGCCGCGGGTGACGGGGCGACGGCGGAGGACGCGCTCGTCGCGGCCGATCTGTACGCGCGGCTCGGACCATGGGTGCCAAAGCCGTACGCCGTGGCCGGCCATGCCCCGCCCTGGCGTACGGCCGGGTTCCCCGTACGCGTACAGATCGCCTTGCTGCGCGCTGAGATCGCCAACGACCCGACGACCGTCCGCCGGGAGCCCGCCTCCGAACTGCTCCACCAGGCCGTACGTGAGACGGGCATCGGCCTCGCCGCTCGGCCGGACCGGCTGGTGGCGGAGCTGGCGGACAGCGGCGACCGGGTGCTCGTGGACGAGTCGTTGAGACTGGCGCGGGAGGGGCTGCACGCGGGAGTTCTGACGGCAGGCCTTGTCCGCGCCCATCTGTCGCGGCTTCTCGATCTCGATCTCGACTGCGGCTCCGACTCCGGCTCCGACGGCGGCTTCAACAGCGACTCCGACGGCGCCGTGGCGGCCCGGACCGTCGCCGCCGCACTGGACGAACTCGCCGAGCCCTGGGCGGCGTTGGAGCCGCTGCCGCCCGGCCGGCTCGACGCCCGGCTGACCGCCGCCGCGGTCGCCGCACGACCCGAGGTGGCGGAGGCCGCGCTCACCACCCTCGCCCGGCACGGTCACAGCGGCGTACTGCGGCGCGTCATCGACGACCAGGACCTGCCGCCCCGGCTGCGACGCCGTGCGCTGGAACTGCTCGGATCGCTCGCCACACGCCACGACATCGGCGAACTGACCGCCGTCGCCGCGCGCGACCCGCTGCTGTTCGGCGAGCCTGCCGTGGCCTGCCTGCGCGGGCTCCACCGGCGCGGACACTTCGTGACCGGCGCCGACGTCCCCGCCGTCCTCGCACTCGCGCTGGCCGACCACGCCGTCGCGCCGCGTGACGTCGCGACCGTTCTGTTCACCTGCCGCCAGGACATGTTCCGGCTGCTGACCGATGCCCCCGCCGACGATCCGGGCTGGCCACGCAGGCTCGCCCTCCTGGTCGCGCTGGCCGCACAGGGCACGGGCGGCCCGGGCGAACTCCCCGTAGGAGACGCCATCACCCGTGCGCTGGTGGCGACTTCCGCGCCCCGGCCCTTCCTCGACGCACTGCGCGCGCTCCGGCACACGGCTGCCGAGGAGGCCGTACTTGCACATCTGGTGACCGAGCCCGCCGCCGCGCTCGACACCCTGGAGGCCATCGGCGGCCGGCCGACGGTCCAGGCCCTGCGGCACGGGCTCGGTCTCACGTCACCGGACCCCGAGAGTGTGATCGCACCGCATCTGCGCGCCGTACGGCACCGGGCACTCGAACTGCTCTGGCAGCTCGCCGACGACCCGGCGGAGCGGCGCGACCTCCTCGCACGCCTGGACCCCGCCGACCTGCCCGCGCGGACAGCCGCCGATCTCGGCGGCCCCGACGAGGCCGAACTGGCCCTGCTCGGCGCGCGCGTCGACCGAGGTGCGCCGGTGGCCGCGCTCTGCGCGCTGGCCGCCCACGGCGGTGTGGGCACACTCCCGGTCATCGCCGATCTGCTGCTGGAGGTCGTCGCCGAACTGGCGCTGCCGGAACGGCGGTTGACCGAACGGCCCGCTGTCGCGCGGTGGGACGGCCCGGCGATCACCGGTGAGCCCGTCGTGCCCGGTGAAGTCCTCGCAGCCGTACGGGACATGGGCCGGCGGCTGCACGCGCGCCGCAGGATCCGGCCGTCCTGTCTGCTCGACGCCCCCGACGCCGACGCGGCCGGCGACGCACTCGCCGCGACCGTGGTGCTCGACCTGCTCGACCGCCCGGGGCCCGCCGACGGCGAACGGGTGATCCTCCTCGAACTGCTGACCAGGATCCCGTACCCGCACATCCGGCCCCGGGTGCACCGGCTGCTCCGCCACCGTGACCCCCACGTGCGTAAACACGTGATCGCCCTGCTCGCCAAGGACACCGACGGAGACGACGCGCAGGCCCTCTCGGCGAGCCTCATCACCCTCACGACCGCCGACGACATCCCGACCGTACGGCAGGCGCTGCTCGCCCTCGGCCACGCGCGGGCCCGCTGGGCGGCGGACGCCGTCGCCGCCTGCCTCGACCACCCGAACATGAACATCAAGAAGACCGCGGCGGCGGTGCTCGCCCGCGCGGGCACCGCCGCCGCGGTACCCCAGCTCCTCAACTGGCTCGGCCGCCACGACAATCCGGGATTCAGGGCCGCACTCGTGGAGGCGCTGCGCGCCATTCTCGGGCCCGCTCACGAGGCGACCGTGCGCGCCGCCCTCGCCCGCGCGGACGAGCCACGCGCCCGTGAACTGCTGGGCGCATGCCTCGCGGTGCGCCCGCACACCGGGGACGCCACGCTCGCCGACATCGACGCGCTGGAGACCGGCGGTTGGCGTCCCGCGCTCGCACTGCGCATCGCCGAACGCCCCGAACCGCCCGCGGGTCACCTGCTGCACGGGCTGCGGCCGACGCTCGCGGACTGGCTCGCCCTGGCCGACTCGCTGCCGGACGCGATGTCCGCCACCCGGGTGCGGCTGGTGCGGCTGGCGGCGCGCATCTGCCCGAGCAGGCTGACCGGTGAGGAGAAGAGGACCTACGCGCGGCACCTCCGGGCCCTGCTCGACTGCTTCACGGACCGGGCGACTTGGGATGAGGACAGAAGGGGCGTCCTGCGCGTGCTCCAGGAGCTGGCACCCACGCTGCCGACGGTGGACAAGCGGGCCGTCGCCGCCGCCGTCCGCGCGCTGCCCGGCACCGCGCCCGCTCCGACGCTGACCCTGCTGCGGGGCTGTGACGCGGTACTGGTGCGCGCCGATCTGGACCAGGCGCTCGCGGCTGCGGCCGGCCCGCGCTCCGAAGGAGCCGTACTGCGCGAGGCGTTCGGGATTCCGGACGGAGCTGCCGGCACGTCCGGCTCGCTCAACTCCCGTGACCGGCTTGCCGCGTTGGCCGACGACTACCCGGCCGCCGACCCCGTGACCCGGTCCGCCCTCCTCGACCGGATGTGCGCGCTCCAGCCCCTGGACGCGCCGCCGTGGACTCTCGGCGAGAGCGCCTGCGACACGCCGGCGGAGCGGGCAGCGCCCCGTACGGTACGGGCGGACGATCTGGACCAGCCGCGTTCGGCGGCGCTGCGCGCCCGGCTGCTGGACATGCTCGGCGCACCCGACGCGGACCGGCGCCGTACGGCCGCCCTCGCACTGCTCAAGTGGCCCGATCCCGACGTCCGTTCGGCGGTCCTGCGTGCGTATCTCACCGGCCGGGTCGACGTCCACGTCCCTGCCGACGCGCTCCCAGCCGACCCGCTCCCCGCGGACGCGCTCCCGGCCGGCGCGCTCGCCGCACCGGGGAGCGGGGAGTTCCGGTACGACCGGCTCGCCCGGGTGGCCCCGCGCCTCGACCCGGCCGCCCTGGAAGCGCTCGTACCCGCCCTCCTGGAACGGTGGCAACAGGCGCCGGACGCCGTCCGCCCCGTCCTGAGCGCCGTGCCGGCGGACACGCTCGCCGTCCACATCGGCGACCGTCTGGCGGCGGGTGCTTGGGGATTCCTCGGTCTGCTCGCCGGCCGTCCGCTGCTCCGTACCCCCGCGCTCACGGAGATCTGCCGCCGACTGCGCGCCGAGGGCCAAGGCCGGCTCGCCGACCGTCTCGTCCTGGTCGGCGGGCCGCTGCGGG
Organism: Streptomyces sp. NPDC006643; assembly: GCF_042870175.1. Classification (NCBI taxonomy): domain Bacteria; kingdom Bacillati; phylum Actinomycetota; class Actinomycetes; order Kitasatosporales; family Streptomycetaceae; genus Streptomyces; species Streptomyces sp. NPDC006643. Next base: position 16,900 of record NZ_JBIAHA010000032.1, read on the forward strand.
ACCCGGCAGCCGAACGCGAGCGTACGGGCACACGGACGCGCTCGGACGAGTCGGCCGAGCCCGCCGCCGAACCTTCCCGGCACGACCTGCTGCGTCTGGCCCGTACCGGCGGCCCCGATCAGATCCGCCGGGCACTCGCCCGTCTCACCGAGGCGGACGATCCCGAACTCCCCACGCTGATAGGCGAGTTGCTGCACCACCCCCGCCCCCGGGTCCGCCTGCACGCGCACCGGACAGCCCGGGAACTGTTCGACCGGGAGACCTATCTGCGCCACACGTCGGCGCTGCTGAACGATCCGCAGCCGGACCTCGTGCGCTCGGCGGTCCGCACACTCACCCACGCGGGCTGGGAGCCCGCCGTACCCGCGATCGTCACCCTCCTCGACCACCCCCACCCGGCCGTACGGGGCGCGGCGACGGACGGTCTGCTGCTCCTCGGTCGACGGGCGGTCCCCGCGCTCCGGCACACGGCCGATCACGCACGCCCCGACAAACGGTCGCTCTATCTGTCCGTGCTCGACCGGATCACGGCCACCACCGTCGAAGAGGAGAGAGCGGGATGATCGTCTGGATCAACGGGTCCTTCGGCGCGGGCAAGACGACCCTGGTCGCCGAACTGCGCAGCCGCCGGCCCGACGCGCTCGTGTACGACCCGGAGCAGGTCGGCCTCCTCCTGCGGGACATCGTGGACGTCACGATCGAGGACTTCCAGGATCTCCCGCTGTGGCGCAGCCAGTTGGTCTCGCTGGCACTGGCGCTGCTCAAGGAGTACGAGCGGCCGATCCTGGTGCCGATGACGCTCGTGAACCCGCTCTACCTGACCGAGGTCTTCGGTGCCCTGGCCGCCGCCGACGTCACCGTGCACCACTTCTTCCTCAAGGTCCCTGCGCCGGTGCTGGAGCGCCGTCTCAGGGCACGGGGCAGCGCACTGGGCGACCCCGAGCGCGAGGCCGCCGGGCTGAGGTGGGTCATGGAGCGGATGGTGCGCTGCGTGGCGGCGGCGGACACCATGCCGGACGGGACCGTGTTCCTCGACGGCGAGCGGCCGACGGCGGAGCTGGCGGACGACGTACTGAGGCGCGTCGGCGCCACGATGTGACACCGGGCGCGCGTCCGCACGGGCGCGCGCCTCTTCCCCCGCCCGGCTCCGGGCCCCGCGTTCACCCCTCCTGCCCGCCCCGCTTGACATCGCCGTGCAACGGTCTGACACTTCAGTTATAGCTTCTAACTGAAGCGAGAACGACATTGAGGGGATTTGAGCGTCATGAGCGATCTGCCAGAGGCCGGTGACCGCACGGTGATGACCGAGATCGTGCTGCCGGGCGTCGTCGAACCGGCCGGGCTTCAGGTGCGTCAGCAGCCCGTACCCGCTCCCGGACCCGGTCAAGTCCTGCTGGTGATGGAGGCGTCCGGCGTCTCCTTCGCCGAGCAGCAGATGCGGCGCGGCAAGTACTACGACCAGCCGCCGTACCCGTTCACCCCCGGCTACGACGTCGTGGGCACCGTCGCCGCGGTCGGGACCGGCGAAGACGCCTCGCTCGTCGGGCGCCGGTTCGCCGTGCTCACCAAGACCGGCGGCTGGGCCAGCCATCTGCTCGTCCAGGCCGCCGAACTCGTCGAGGTGCCCGCCGGTGTCGACGCGGCCGAGGCCGAGACCCTGGTGGTGAACGGCATCACCGCGATGCAGATGCTGCACCGCGTCGCGCGCGTGCGGGCCGGCCAGACCGTGCTCGTACTCGGCGCGAACGGCGGCGTAGGCTCCACCCTCGTCCAGCTCGCCCGCCGCGCGGGCGCCCGAGTCATCGGCACGGCGTCCGCCCGCCACCAGGAGACCGTCCGGGAGCTGGGCGCCGTCCCCGTCGACTACCGCACGCCCGACCTCACCGCCGCGGTCCGCGAGATCGCCCCGGACGGCGTGGACGCGGTCTTCGACCACATCGGCGGCGAGGGGATCGTCACGTCGTTCCGGCTGCTCGCTCCCGGCGGGACACTCGTCTCGTACGGCACGGCCTCGACCCGCGACGCGGTGGGCTCGTCCAAACTGCCCGTCCTGAAGCTCATCGCCCGGCTCCAGCTCTGGAACGCGCTGCCCAACGGCAGGAGCGCCCACTTCTTCAACATCTGGGCGGGCAAGCGGCGCGGCGACGCCTTCCAGGCGCGGCTCGCCGCCGACCTCACCGAGGTGCTGGGCCTGCTCGCCGACGGGGAGATCAAGCCGCAGGTCGCCGCGCGTCTGCCGCTGTCGCGGGCCGCCGACGCGCTGAGCCTGGCCGAATCCAGCACGGTGACCGGAAAGGTCGTCCTGGTCCCGGACATCGCGGCGGACGGGGGCGGCGGCAGCGACATCAAGCACGCGGGACGCTGACTCGCCGCCAAGGCCGGGAACGCCGCCGCCGCCCGGCCGCCGCTCACTCTGCGGTGGCTCAGGCCAGGAACGCCGCCGTGGCCGCCACGAACCGGTCGCGGTCGTCGCGCCACGGGAAATGCCCGGCACCGGGCTGGACGACGAGTTCGGCGTTCGGGAACAGCCCCGCGAACTCCTTCACGACGACCGGCGGAGCCCCGGGGTCGACCTCGCCCGCGACCAGCAGCACCGGTCCGTCGAACCGGCCGAGCGCCGTACGCGTGGCACCCGGGTCGAAGGCGCCCTCCCCGCCGAACACACCCGCCGCCTCGTCGTTGCGCTGCGCCTCCCCGGCGGCCTCGAACGCCCGCGCCTCCTCGTCCCAACGGCCGTAGGAGAACGGCGTGATGGCCTGCCAGGCGTCCGCCGTCGCACGGCCCTCGGTGATCGCCTCCAGCGCCGCGTACGCCGCCGGGAACCACGGCTCGTCCCGGCGCGCTCGCACCGTCTCCCGCCGCACCTCCCCGGGGATCGGGATGCCGACCGCCCACACGCTCGGTGTGATCAGCGCCAGCCTGCCGACGCGTTCCGGGTGCCGGCCCACGTACAGCGCCGCCAGATTCGCCCCGCCGGAGTGAGCGAGCAGATCGATCCGCTCCAGACCGAGACGCACGCGCAGTGCCTCGACGTCGTCGACGAGCCGGTCGCAGCGGTACGAGGCCGGATCCCGGGGCACGGCGGACCCGCCGGTGCCCCGGGGATCGAGCATGATCAGCTGTCGGTGCGCCGAGAGACCGCCCAACTCGCCGAGGTAGTCGGAGGATTGCATGGGTCCGCCCGGCAGGCAGATCAGGGGAGGGCCCTCGCCGAAGACGTGATAGGCGAGCTGTGTGTCGTCGGGCGCTGAGTAGGTAGGCATCGCGCAGACCCTGTCAGGGGCGCCGACCAGCGGCAACCGGGTTTCGCCCGCTCGTCGGCACCGGCCCCGTCTCACGCCGAATCGCGCACCACCAGCGTCGTCGGCACCTCCCCGTCTCACGCCGAGTCGCGCACCACCAGCGTCGTCGGCAGCACGAGCTGGCGGTGGGCGGTCGAGGGATCGGCGATCTCCGCCAGGAGCAGCCGGGTGATCGAGCGCCCGATCGCCTCGATGGGCTGTCGCACACTGGTCAGCGCCGGCGTCGTGTGCCGGGCGATGACCGAGTCGTCGAAGCCGATGACCGCCACGTCGTCGGGCACCCGCCGCCCCCGCTCGCGCAGTTCGGTCAGCGCCCCCACCGCCATCACGTCCGACGCGGCGAAGACGGCGTCGATCCCCGGGGCGCGGTCGAGCAGCTCGCGCATCGCCGTACGCCCGCCCTCCTCGGTGAAGTCCGAGACCGCGACGAGGCGTTCGTCCACCGGCGTGCCCCGCTCGGCCAGCGCCTCGCGCCAGCCCCGGAGCCGGCTGTTGCCGACGTCCATGTCGAGCGGCCCGGTGATCGTCGCGATCGTGGTGCGCCCGCCGTCGATCAGATGGCGTACGGCTGTCGCGGCGCCTCCGACGTTGTCGGAGTGGACATGGCTCAGCGACTCGTCGGGGGAGCGCCGGCCCGCCAGGACGGTCGGCATCCGCATCTCCTCCAGCAGGCCGGGCAGCGGATCGTCGTCGTGGATCGACACCAGCAGTACACCGTCCACCCGGCGCGCCGCCGCGAAGCGCGTCAGCCGGTCCAGCTCGCGCCGGTCGCGCACCAGGATCAGCAGCAACTGCATCTCGGTGTCGGCCAGTTCCGTGCTGACGCCCCGGATCACGGCGGAGAAGTACGGCTCCGCCGCCAGCCGGCTCTCGGACTCGGGGATCACCAGGGCGACGCAGTCCGTCCGGCTCGTGACAAGGCTGCGGGCCGCCGGGTTGGGTATGTAGTTCAGCTGCGTGATGGCCGTCTCGACCGCGGCGCGGGCCTTCGCGCTGACGCCGGGCGCACCGTTGACGACCCGCGAGACCGTCCCGCGCCCCACCCCCGCCAGCGCGGCGACGGCTTCAAGAGTTGGCCGCTGACCTCGGTGTTCGGGGCTGCTCATCGATTCTCCTGACTTCCGCCCCGCAGGGCTGTCCGGTACCCGCCTGCGCAGGGCACTTGACCCGCGAGGTGCCGCTCCGGCCCGCTCGGCGCCGGACATCTCCGGGCAACGGAAACGTCTTCAACTCTTGACACGGTGCGACGTTCTCCGCAGAGTCTTCCACAACCGACTGGGAGCGCTCCCACTTTCCCGTTCACCGGATGACGGGCCCGCCTCCGGTGTGTTCATCGAGTCATTTCCCGGCGCGTCGCGCCCCGCAAGGAGGAAGCACATGGGCATCGCCCGTCATCGCTTCGGATCCAGAGCCCTCTCCGCTCGTCCGTCCCGTTTTCCGGCCCGCGCCGTCGTCGTGGCGGCCGGTCTGTCCCTCGTTCTCGTCGCCGGCTGCGGAGGCGGCGGTGACACGGGCAAGGCGAAGACCAAGGACGGCAAGACCGTCGTCAGCATGGGGCTGTTCGGCGTCATGGGGTTCAAGGAGTCGGGGCTCCTGGACCGGTACATGGAGGAGAACCCCGACATCGTCATCGAGGCCGACGTGTCCGGCGACGAGCAGACGTACTACACGGCGCTCCAGACCCATCTGGCCGCCGGCAGCGGTCTCAAGGACATCCAGGGCATAGAGATAGGCCGGGCCAAGGAGCTGGTCGACACCCAGGCCGGCAGGTTCGCCGACCTGTCCAAGACGCCCGGACTCGACCACTATCTGCCGTGGAAGTCGAACCAGGTCAGCACGGACGACGGCAAGCTGCTGGGACTCGGCACCGACATCGGCCCGATGGCCGTCTGCTACCGCAAGGATCTGTTCGAGCAGGCGGGACTGCCGACCGAGCGCGCCGAGGTCGAGAAGCTGTGGGCGGGGGACTGGTCCAAGTACGTCGACGTCGGGCGGGACTTCAAGAGCGGGACCAAGAACAAGAAGCTCGCCTTCATGGACAGCTCCAGCGGTCTGTTCAACGCCATGATCTACGGCGCGGAGCAGCAGTTCTACGACGGGAGCGGCGAGCTGATCTACGCGGACAACCCCGTCGTGCGGGACGCCTGGGATCTCGCGGCCGACGCCGCGAAGTCCGGACTGACCGCCAAGCTGCGGCAGTTCCAGCCCGGCTGGGACCCGGGACTGGCCAACGGCACGTTCGCCACGGCGGTCTGTCCCGCGTGGATGCTCTCGCACATCAGCGAGAAGGCGGGACCGGCGAACAAGGGCAAGTGGGATGTCGCCAAGGCACCCAAGGGCGCCAACTGGGGCGGCTCGTTCCTCGGGGTGATGGAGAACAGCCCCGTGAAGAAGGAGGCGTCCGATCTCGTCGCCTGGCTGACCGCGCCCGAGCAGCAGGCGTACATCTTCGAGAAGCTCGGCAACTTCCCGTCCTCGAAGACCGCGCTCGACATGCCGGCCGTCGCGAACGGCACCTCCGCGTACTTCAGCGACGCGCCGATCGGCCGGATCTTCGGTGACGCCGCCAAGGAGATCCCGGACAAGCAGGTGCTCGGGCGCAAGGACGGCACGATCAAGGACGCCTTCTCGGCCGGTCTCCAGCTGATCGAGGCGCAGGGCAAGAGCGCCGACGAGGCGTGGAAGACGACGGACGAGCGCATCGAGAAGGCCACGCGCTGACCGGTGGGGCGCTCCCGGCGGCCGGTGTCACCTGACCGGCCCGGCCGCCGGGACGCGCCCCCGCCCGCCATCGCCCGCCGCGCGTCCGCCCTCTCGACCGTTGTCCACCGAACCGCATCCCCGAACGCCCCCATCTCGCCGAACGCTCCCACCGACATCGAGGAAGGACGCCCGCGTGGCCACCTCCACCCCGGCAGCCCACACCGACGGGCAGCCGCATCCGACCCCGGACGGCTCCGCCGGAAAGGACGGCGCCGGCCGCGACGGGTCCGCCGGTCAGTCGCGGCGCACCATCCTGCACCGGCTCGACGTGCGGGCGGTGCCGTACGCCTTCATCGCCCCGTTCTTCCTTGTCTTCGGGGCCTTCGGCCTCTACCCGCTCATCTACACCTTCTGGATCTCGCTGCACCGCGTCGAGCTGTCCACCATGGACATGATGGAGTGGCGCGGCCTCGCCAACTTCACCGAACTCATCGACGACGACCGGTTCTGGAACGCGCTGACCAACACCTTCACCATCGGCGTCATCTCCACCGTCCCGCAGCTCCTCATGGCGCTCGGCCTCGCCCACCTCCTCAACTACCGGCTCCGTGGCTCGACGTTCTTCCGGGTCGCCGTACTCACCCCGTACGCCACCTCCATCGCCGCCGCCGCGCTCGTCTTCACCATGCTCTTCGAGCGCGACTTCGGCATGATCAACTGGGGTCTGGGCTTCTTCGGGATCGACAACATCGACTGGGAGAGCCAGAAATGGCCCGCCCAGTTCGCCATCTCCGCCATCGTCATCTGGCGCTGGACCGGCTACAACGCGCTGCTCTACCTGGCGGCGATGCAGGCGATACCCAGGGACCTGTACGAGGCGGCGGCCATCGACGGCGCGTCGCGCTGGCAGCAGTTCCGCCAGGTCACCGTCCCCGGCATCAGCGCCACGATCGTCTTCACCATCGTGCTGTCCACGATCGGCGCGACCCAGCTCTTCGGCGAACCGCTGATCTTCGGCCAGGGGCCGAACGGCATCAGCGGGGGCGCCGACAACCAGTACCAGACGCTGGGCCTGCTCCTCTACGAAGAGGGCTGGAAGAACTACCAGATGGGCCGGGCCGCGACGATCGCCTGGGCGATGTTCCTGATCCTCGTGCTCGTCTTCGTCCTCCAGCGCGTCCTCGCGCGGGTCAAGGCGCGCCGACCGGCACGGGCCGCCACACCCCCGGGGGCCACCGGGGACACGAAGAAGGCCAAGTCCACGCCGTCCGCCACGTCCTGACCAGGGAGCAGCAGCCGTATGACCATCGACACCGCACCCGTCCGGGCGGACGCGCGCGACCACGCGCCCGAAGCGGCGGCGCCCTTCGGCCGCCGCCGGATCCGCCGCGCGCTGCGCCCCGGCGCCGGCCGCACCCACCACGCCGGACCACTCGCCTATCTCCTGCTCGGCATCGCCGCGCTCGTCTCGCTCTTCCCGCTGTACTGGACGGTGGTGGCCGCTTCCACCGACAACACCCGCGTGGCACAGACCCCGCCGCCCTTCCTGCCCGGTCCGAACCTCCTGAAGAACCTCGGGATCGCCTGGCAGGACGCCGCGCTGGGCAAGGCGATGCTCAACAGCCTGATCGTGGCCGGCGCCATCGCGCTGTCGACGGTCTTCTTCGCCACCCTGGCCGGCTTCGCCTTCGCCAAACTGCGCTTCCGGGGGCGCAACCTCCTGCTGCTGCTGGTCATCGGGACGATGATGGTGCCGCCGCAGCTCGGAGTCGTACCCCTATTCATGATGATGGCCGACCTGGGCTGGGGGCAGACACTCCCGTCGGTCATCTTCCCGACACTGGTCAGTGCCGTCGGGGTGTTCTTCATGCGGCAGTACCTCAAGGAGGCGCTGCCCGACGAACTCATCGAGGCGGGGCGCCTGGACGGCGCGCACTCGCTCCGTATCTTCTGGAGCATCGTGCTGCCGATCGCCCGGCCGCCCATGGCCGTCCTCTTCATGATCACGTTCGTGCACGCGTGGAACGACTTCTTCTGGCCGTTCATCGCGCTGGACATGACCAACCCCACGGTTCCCGTCGCCCTCACCCAGCTCAGCGCGGGCTATGTGCGCGACCAGTCCGTGATCATGGCGGGCGCGTTGCTCGGCACCCTGCCGCTGCTGGCGATGTTCATCGTCTTCGGCCGCCAGATAGTCGGCGGAATCATGCAGGGAGCGGTCAAGGGCTGACCGCCGACCGCCTCCTCCGCCCCGCACTCTCCCCGTCAACACCCGTCACACGGCACACAGTTCAACTCCTGAAAGGGACCCGCGTGAGCACATCCCCCTCCGTACGAGTCTTTCCGCCCGAGTTCCTCTGGGGCACCGCGACGGCCGCCTACCAGATCGAGGGCGCCGCACAGGAGGCCGGCCGTACCCCCTCCATCTGGGACGTCTACTCCCGCACCCCCGGCAAGGTCCGCAACGGCGACACCGGCGACATCGCCGCCGACCACTACCACCGCTGGCGCGAGGACACCGCCCTCCTGTCCGACCTCGGCGTCGGCGCCTACCGCTTCTCCGTGTCCTGGCCGCGGGTGCGGCCCACCGGCAGCGGCCCCGTCTCCCAGGAAGGGCTCGACTTCTACCGCCGCCTCACCGACGACCTGCTCGCCAAGGGCATCGAACCGGTCGTCACCCTCTACCACTGGGACCTTCCGCAGCAGCTGGAGGAGGCGGGCGGCTGGCCCGAGCGCCGCACGGCGGAGCACTTCGCCGAGTACGCGGGGCTCGTCGCCGACGCGCTCGGCGACCGCGTCAAGACATGGACCACGCTCAACGAGCCCTGGTGCAGCGCGTTCCTGGGCTACGGCTCCGGGGTGCACGCCCCCGGCCGTACCGACCCCGTCGACGCCCTGCGCGCCGCCCACCATCTCAACCTCGGCCACGGACTCGCCGTCCAGGCGCTGCGCGAGCGGCTCCCGGCGGACGCGCGGCTGTCCGTCACGCTCAACCTCCACCAGGTACGGCCCCTGACCGACAGCGCGGCGGACCACGACGCGGTCCGCCGGATCGACGGGCTCGCCAACCGCGTCTTCACCGGACCGATGCTGGACGGCGCGTACCCCGAGGACGTCATGGCCGACACCTCCTCGCTCACCGACTGGTCCTTCGTACGGGACGGCGACCTGGCGCTCATCAACCGCCCGCTGGACTTCCTGGGCGTCAACTACTACTCGCCGACGCTCGTCTCGCACCATGACGGGCCGCCCGCCCACGGTTCGGACGGCCACGGCGTGAGCGACCACAGCCCCTGGCCGGCCGCCGACCAGGTCGCCTTCCACCAGACGCCGGGCCCCCGGACGGCGATGGGCTGGACGGTCGATCCGCAGGGCCTGTACGAGCTGCTGACGCGGGTGCACCGGGACCACCCGGGACTGCCGCTGATGATCACCGAGAACGGCGCGGCGTTCGACGACTACGCCAACCCCGACGGCGAGGTCCACGACCCGGAGCGGATCGACTATCTGCGCGGCCATCTCGCCGCCGTGCACCGCGCGATCGAGTCGGGGGCCGACGTGCGCGGTTACTTCCTGTGGTCGCTGCTCGACAACTACGAGTGGGGCTACGGCTACAGCAGGCGCTTCGGCGCGGTGTACGTCGACTACGCCACCCAGCGGCGTATCCCCAAGGCCAGCGCGCACTGGTACGCCAAGCTGACGCGCAGCGGCAGTCTGGACGTCCCCGCCGGGCGGTAGCAGCCGCCCGGCGGCGGGGTTCACGACGGCAGGGTGGTGGTCTTCTCGATGGTGGCCGTCTCCGTGGTGGCCGGCACCGGTGACACAGCCGGCGCCGGCGGCACGGGGGACGGTGTGCGGTAGGCGCGGAGGGGGCCGTTGACCGCCGCCACGACGGCGATCACCACCGTGGCGGCCAGGCCCCCGGAGACCAGCGAGAAGGGGGCGGAGGTCGCCGAAGCGACCAGCCCGCCACGGAAGTTGCCGAGTTCCGGACCCGCGACGCCGATGACATGCTCCACGGAGGAGACCCGCCCCCGGTACGCGTCCGGGGTCTCCAACTGGACCAGTGCGCTGCGGGTGATCACCGACACCGTGTCGGCGGCCCCGGCCACGGCCAGACAGCCGAGCGCCAGCCACAGCGGCCCGGCCAGACCGAACCCGGCCAGCGACAGGCCCCAGACGCCGGCGGCGACCAGCTGCACGAGGCCGGCGCCGCGCCGCCGTGTCACCGTGCCGGAGAGCAGGCCGGCCATGATCCCGCCGACCGCGACGGCGGAGAGGAAGAGACCGAGGGTCCGCGGATCGCCCCCGAAACGGGCCTCGTTGACCAGCGGGAACAGCGAGACCGGCATGGCGAGCAGCGTCGCGGCCAGATCGGTGGCCATCGCCCCCCACAGCGTGGGGCGTCGCAGCACGATCCGCCAGCCGCCGCGCTGCGCCCCGCGCCTGCCGCCCGCTGCGCCGGTGCGCTCGGGGCGCATGGACGGGAGCCGGATCACCGAGACCATCGAGATCGCGACGGCCACGGCCTGCGCGGCGTACGCGGCGGGGAAGTCCCAGCGGGCGATGACCAGTCCGGCCAGCGCGGGGCCCGCCAGCATCGCCGCCTGGAAGGAGATGTTGCTCAGCGCGAGCCCGGCCGCGACCTGGTCGGGCGGCAGCAGCCGGACCGGGAAGGTCCGCCGGGCGGGCGCGCCGAGCGCGCCGCACGCCGCCCCCGTGGCGACGAGGGCCAGCAGCAGCACGACGTTCCGGTTGCCCGCCAGCGACTGGGCGCAGAGCCCCGCCGCGGCCAGCAACTGGCCCCCGGTGGCGACCCGTACGACCGTGCGGCGGTCGACGGCGTCCGCCAACGTCCCGCCGAGCAGCCCGAACAGCAGCGTGGCCACACCGGTGACCAGCCCGATCGCACCGGTGCCGACCGGGCTGCCGGTCAGCTCCCAGACCTGTGCCAGCACCGCCACCATGGCTATCTGGCCGCCGAGTTGGGAGGCCAGCGACCCGATCCACAGGTCCCGGAACGGCCGGCTGCCGCGCAGCGGCCGGGTGTCCAGGAATCCTCCGCGCCCCTTCACCGGGGCTCGACCAGATGATCGAGGATCCGCTGCCGCATCGACCGCCGATCGAGGGCCTGCCGCAGCTCCTCGACCACGGCGGTCAGCGCGTACGGGATCTCGGCGTCCAGCTCGGCGACCGTCGCGTGGGTGGCGCGCCACTCGGCTTCCAGGAACGGTACGAGCGACCGCCCGCGCTCCGTCAGGTCGATCCGCCGGGTACGGGCGTCGGGCCCCGGTTCGGAGGTGATCAGCCCCTCCTTGCGCATGGCGGTGAGGGTCTGGCTGAGGGCGGAGTGGGAGCGGTTCAGGGACTCGGCGAGTTCGCGGATGGTGAGCGGCCCGCTGTGCGCGAGCCGGATCAACGGATAGGCGAACCGGGGCCGCACGCCCTCGATGCCGCGGGAGACGTAGACCTGCTCGATCTCGGCGTCCATGGCGGCCAGCAGGGTGTGCAGCGGCTGCCAGGGGTCGGGCAGCGCGGTGGGGTCGGAAGATGTCACAGCGCTAATATAACAGCGCGGTGATAATCCGCGCGGTGATTATCCGGGCGGGTGCTCGTCGTCGCCGGTCAGTCCGGGATCGCGTCGGCGGACTCCGCGCTGCGCCGGCCCATCAGCCGGAAGCTCTGAGCAGCCTCCATACAGGGTCAGTTGTCGAACCCGGTGTCCCGGGCCACCTCCTCCCACGCCGCGATCTCCGCGCGTACGGCGTCGAGATGGCCCGTCACCGCGTCCACCGCGTCCGGGCCCAGGGGCAGTCGCAGCGGTGTCCTCCCGGCGGCCAGTGCCGTGAGGATCGCCGCCGCGGCCTTGGCCGGGTCGCCCGGCTGCGTACCGCCCACCGTCTCCGCCATACGGCGCGTCAGGCCCACCGTGTCCGCGTACGCCTCGATCTCCGTGCTCAGGCTCTTGCTGCCGAACAGCCCCGTACGGAACGCCCCCGGCTCCACCACCAGCACCTTGATGCCCAGCGGCGCGACCTCGGCGGCCAGCGCCTCGGACATGCCCTCCAGGGCGAACTTCGTGGCGCTGTAGGCCGCGAACCCCGCGAAGGACATCTGTCCGCCCATGCTGCTGAGCTGCACGATCGCCCCCGAGCGGCGGGCGCGCATATGCGGGAGTACGGCACGGGTCAGCGCCGCCGGGCCGAACACATGCACCTCGAACAGCGACCGCAGCTCCGCGTCCGTCGTCTCCTCCAGGGCGCCGACATGCGTCCGGCCCGCGTTGTTGACGAGGACGTCGATCCGGCCGTGCCGGGCGGCCACGTCCGCCACCACCGTGTCGATCCGCGCCGTGTCCGTCACGTCCAGCCGGGCCGCCTCCACCTGGTCCGGGTGGCGCGCGACCAGATCGTCCAGCGTCTCCGTACGACGGGCCGTCGCGACGACCGTGTCCCCGACGGCCACCGCCGCTTCGGTGATCGCCCGGCCGAAGCCGCTGTTCGCGCCGGTGACCAGCCATACCCTGCTCATGCCGTGCTCCTTCGTCGGTCGTGCCTCTACGTACGACCCTGCGCCCGGATCCCCTCGCGGGTCCAAGACCCTCCGTGATAACCATTGGTTATGGACGTGCACGGCCGGGATCTCCGCTACTTCGTCGCCGTGGCGGAGGAGCTTCACTTCACACGCGCCGCCGAGCGCCTCTTCGTCTCGCAGCCCGCCCTCAGCAAGCAGCTCCGGATGCTGGAGCGGACACTCGGCGCGCCGCTGTTCGACCGCGACCGGCACGGCGTACGGCTCACGAGCGCGGGCGCGGCGCTCCTGCCGCACGCCCGGCGCGTACTGGCCGACTGGGACACGGGCCTCGTCGCGTTCGAGGAGGCGAAGGCCGCACAGCGGGCGACACTGGCCGTCGGGATGAGCACCAGTCCGGGCCGGGGCGGCATGCTGCCCGCGATCAGGTCACGCTTCACCGCGACCCACCCGGCCACCACGCTGACGCTCCATCAGGTCAACTGGTCCGACACGACGGCCGGACTGGCCGACGGCGCGAGCGACGTGGCGTTCGTCTGGCTGCCGCTGCCCGACGCCGCCCGCTACCGCTGGCTCGTGATGGCCGAGGAGCCCCGGCTGGTGGCGATGGCCGAGTCGCATCGCCTCGCGGAGCGCGGGACCGTCGACCTCGGGGATCTGCTGGACGAGCCGTTCCTCGCGCTGCCCGAGAGCGCCGGGCCACTGCGCGACCACTGGCTCGCCGTCGACGCCCGGGACGGCCGGCCGCCGGTGATCGGCGCCGAGATCGCGAGCCCCGACGAGACGTACGAAGCCCTGGTGGACGGGCTCGGCGTCTGTCTGGTCGCCAGCGGGAACGCGCCGCTGGTGGCCCGCGCGGGCGTCGTCACCCGACCGGTCACCGGTCTCCCGCCCGCCCAACTCGCCCTGGCCTGGCGGGCGGACGACAACCGCCCGCTCGTACGCGCGTACGTGGAGGCGGCACGCTCGACGCACGCGCGCACCGCGTGACGGCGAACCCACGCGGTGTTCGGCCGCCGCCCTTCGACGCCGTGCTCTGCGACCTCGACGGCGTCATCCGTTTCTACGACATGTCCGAGGTGACACGGCTGGAACGGGCGGCGGGACTGCCCGAGGGCACCACGGCATCCGTCGGATACGCCCCGGAGAACGACCTGCCCCTGCTGCTCGGGCGGATCACCCGCGAACAGTGGGCGGACTCGATCGTCCGGGGGCTCCTGCCGCGCGTGCCGGTGTACGAGGCCGAAGCCCTGGCCCTGGCCTTCACCACGGCGGACTTCCGTGCCGACGGGACCGTGGTGGACCTGCTCCGGCGCGTCCGGGAGCACTGCCCGCTGGTGCTCGTCACCAACGCGACGCGATGGCTCGACGAGGACCTGGACCGACTCGGCCTGGCCGGCCTCGCGCACAGCGTCGTCAACAGCTCCCGTGTGGGCGTGGCCAAACCGGACCCGCGAATCTACGAGATCGCCGTCGAGCGGGCGGGTGTCTCCCCGGACCGCTGTCTCTTCGTGGACGACCGGCGGGAGAACGTGGACGCCGCCGTCGCGTTCGGTATGAGCGCTGTGCTCCACCGCGACGCCGCCGGCCTCCGGACGGCGCTCGCGGCGGCCCTCGGACACTGGGCGGGCTGACCGGCCCGCCCAGTGCCCTGGGGCACCGCGCCCGTCACACCGCGCGGCGGCGGACCTTCACGGCGTTGTCCGTACGCGTGCCCGGCTGCCCGTCGGGACGTATCTGGATCCGCTCGTGCTCCTCGCTGAGCAGCACCTCCCACTCCCCGTCGGGCAGTTGGAGCGATTCGACCACCTCGTCCGGCGTGGGGAGGTGCACCTCGGGGTGAGGGCGCGGTTCCCAGGACGGCAGCCCCGCGTGTCCGACGATCAGGAGCACCCCGCCCGGTGCGACGGCAGCCGCGGCGGTCCGCAGGATCTCCTCGCGCGGCATGTCGCCCGGTGTGTGCAGGAAGTGCGTGGAGACCAGATCGAACGTGCCGGCCGGGAAGGAGACCCCCAGGTCGTGCCGCTGCCAGTCGATACGGCTCGCGACGCCGTCGGGCGCCTCGGCCGCGTGCCGCCGCCCCTTGGCGAGGGCCACTCCGGAGATGTCGCTGGCGGTGACCTGCCAGCCCCGGGTGGCGAGCCAGATCGCGTCGGCCCCTTCGCCGCATCCCAGGTCCAGCGCCCGGCCGGGCGTGAGACCGGTGATCTCGCGGACGAGGACGGTGTTCGGGTTGCCGCTCCAGACGCGGTCGCTCTCGCCGTAACGCGAGTCCCAGAACTCCTCGTTCGTACCACCACCACCACCGCCGCCGTTCGCTTCGGTCGGGTCCGTCGTGCCGGTCGCGCCGGTCCCGTTGTCCGTCGAGGTGTGGCCGTGGCTCATCGCCGTTTCTCCTTCGCCGAGTTGATCCTGTGTGCCGTTCGTGCCGTTCGTGCTGTCCGTGCCGATCACGCCGATCACGCCGCGTTCCCCCGCCTCGCCGCGACCGCGCGCCGCGTGTCCTCGGCGGTCAGGTCCGCGTTGATCGCGGCTCCCGCCCGCAGCCCCGCCGCCGCCGAGCCGATCACGGTCTCCGTCGGATCGGCGACGTTGCCCGCCGCCCACACCCCCGGTACGGATGTCGCGCCGGCCGGGTCGGTGGGGATGTGGCTGCCGACCACCTGGCCGGCCATCTCCCGGTCGACGGCAGCCGCCCCCAGGTCCGCGAGGAGGCCCCCGCGCGCCGTGAACAGCGGCGCGACCACCATCGCGCGCACCGGGACCACCCGGCCGCCGGCCAGCGTGGCGCCGGTCAGCCGGTCGTCCGTCACCTCCAGGGCGGTGACCTCCCCGTCCACGACGGCGATGTCACGCGCGGCCAGTTGCTCGTACGCCTCGTCGTCGAAGTCGGGCGCGGTGTGCCGGAACAGCGTGATGTCATCGCTCCACTGCCGCCACATCTGTGCCTGGTGCACCGAGAGTGGCCCGGTCGCCAGAATGCCGATGGGCGTGTCGCGTACCTCCCAGCCGTGGCAGTACGGGCAGTGCAGCACCTCACGCCCGAAGCGCTCGGCGACACCGGGAACGGGCGGCAGTTCGTCGACGAGGCCCGTGGTCACCAGCAGCCTTCTCGCCGTAACCTCGGCCGCGGCCGAGCCCTCTTCCAGTACGACGCGGAACCCGTCGGCCGTCGAACCCTTGACCGTCGCCACCCGGCCGGCCATGAACTCGCCCCCGTAGCCCGCCACTTCCTCGCGTCCCACGGCGAGCAGTTCGCCGGGCGCGACACCCTCACGGCCCAGGTAGTTGTGGACATGGGCCGCCGGTGCGTTGCGCGGCTCGCCCGCGTCGACCACCAGCACCGAGCGGCGCGCCCGCGCGAGGGCCAGCGCCCCGCTCAGCCCGGCCGCTCCGCCGCCGATCACCACGACATCGAAGTCGACCTTCTGTGTCTTCATGGGAAGCACCTCCAACTTGTGCCTTCTGGATCTGCTGGAGATGGTGCGTCCCTGCCGCGCGGTTGACAAAAATACTTGCCGAGGTGGCAAATGGACCCATGGCTGACGACGACTTCACGACCGTCCTCAACGGTGTGGGACCACGCCTGCGCGCCCTGCGCCGCGATCGCGGTACGACCCTGGCCCTGCTGAGCGAGTCGACCGGGATCTCGGTGAGCACGCTGTCCCGCCTGGAGTCCGGCGGACGCAAACCGACCCTGGAACTGCTCCTTCCGCTCGCCAAGGCGTACGGCGTGCAGCTCGACGAACTGGTGGACGCGCCGCCGACCGGCGACCCCCGCGTCCATCTGCGGTCCTTCTCGCGCTACGGCATGACCTTCGTACCGCTGACCCGCCATCTCGGCGGGCTCCAGGCGTACAAGCAGATCGTGCCGGCGGGCCCGCAGCAGACCGGCGAACTGGAACAGCGCACGCACGAGGGCTACGAATGGCTCTACATCCTGGCCGGCCGGCTCCGGCTGCGCCTCGGCGAGCACGATCTGGTGCTGGGCGCGGGCGAGGCCGCCGAGTTCGACACGCGCACCCCGCACGGGTGGGCGAGGGCGGGCACGGAAGCGGTGGAATTCCTCACGATCTTCGGCCGGCAGGGGGAGAAGATGCACGTACGCGCGCGGCCCGCCGAGAAGTGAACACCGCCCCGGCCAGGGGTCTCACCAGGTGTTTGCCGACCCACAGCGCGTGCCGCGCCCCGGACGCGATCCGGTCGAGCGGCGGATCGGCGGCGGGAAGCGCCGTCGCCACCGCCGGTGCGGCGCCGCCCGCGCGAAGGACATCGCCGGCGAGCGCCGCGAGATAGCGGTGCCCCCGGCGGTTCGGGTGCAGCCGGTCCACGCAGACGATTCCGGCCCGCTCCGGGCGGCCCGCCGTACACGCGTCGATCAGCCACGCGCCGTGGCGCCGCGACACCCGCTCGATCACCTCGTTCGCCTCGGCGATCCGGCGCCGCAACTCCGCCCGCCGCGCACGCGGCAGGGGCAGCGCGGCCCCGACGTCGTGCAGCGTCATCGTCAGGACACCGACGCCCGCCGCGCCGCTCAGCGCGGCGACGACATGGGCGTAGTCCTCCTCGAAGCGCGCCACGTCGAAACGGCCGGCGATCACGTCGTTCACTCCGATCACACACGTAACGTACGCGGGCGCCAGGGCGACGGCACGCTCCAGCTGATCGCGGCGCAGCGCCGCGACCGTGGCGCCGCTGCGCGCCAGATTCGCGACGAGCTCCAGCCCGGACCGCCCGGCGGGATCCGTCTCCGTCTCCGCCTCCATCGTCAGATAGTGGATCCAGCCCCGCAGCGCGCCGCCCCGGCCGGGGTCGCCGACACCCTCGCTCACACTGTCGCCGACGGCGACCAGACCGCCCGTCTCCATACTCATATTCATGACTAATAATGTAGATGACTACAAGCGCTCCTGGCAGCCCCCGACGACCTGGATAGGCTGACGCCCATGTCTCTGCGGCACGCCGTCCTGGCCGCCCTGATCCAGGGCGAGGCCAGTGGCTACGAACTCACCAAGCGCTTCGACGTCGGGGTGGCCAACTTCTGGCACTCCCGCCCCCAGCAGCTCTACGCGGAGCTCACCCGGCTGCACACCGAAGGGCTCGTCCGGGCCACCGAAGTGGTGCAGGAGTCACGGCCGACGAAACGCCTGTACGCACTGACCGACACGGGTACGCAGGCGCTGGTCGACTTCGCCGCCGGGCCGCTGCGGCCGACGAATCCGCGCGACGAGCTGACCGTGGCGGTGCAGTGCGCCGACGTGGTCGAACCGGACGCGCTGCTCGCGCATCTCGGACGCCGCGCGGAGGAGGCCCGGCGGAAACTGGCCGCGCTGCGCCGGACGGAGGCCTCGATCCTGTCCGGCCGCGACGAGGAGGAGTTCGTACGCACCACGGGCCACCTCGGGCCGTATCTCACCTGCCGGCGCGGCATCCGGTACGAGGCCGAGACGGAGCGGTGGTGCGAGTGGGCGGCCGGGCTGATCCGGGCCAAGCGGCGGGCGGCGCGCACCGCCTGACGTCGGACGGGTCCGGCCGATCAGTCCTTCGCCGGCGCGATCGACGCCAGCAGCGACAGCACCACTCGCTCCGTCGACGCGGCCATGTCCACCGACTCCGGCGACAGCAGCCACTGCACCTGGAGTCCGTCCATCACCGCGATGATCGCGTTCGCCACGTTCTCGACGTCCAGGTCCTCGCGCGCCTCGCCCAGTTCGGCCGCCTCACGCAGCGCGTCGACCACGAAGGCCCGCAGCCCGGTGTACCGGTTGCGGAAGTACTCCTGCGCGGGGTGGCTGTCGGTGACGCTCTCCGCCGAGAGCACCGCGTAGAGCCGTACGATCCCCTCCCGCCCGGCGTTGCGGCGCGAGGTGTCGATCAGATGGCGCAGGAAGGCCAGACCACGGGGACGGTCGGGGCCGAGCTGTTCTATGTCGGTCTGGTCCCGCAGTTCGAGCACGCTCGTGAGCAGCAGTTCCTTGGACCGGAAGTAGTGCAGCACGCCCGCCTGTGTGAGGCCCGCGCGATCCGCGATCTCCGCCAGCGACGCGTTGTTGTAGCCGCGGGCGGCGAACGTCTCCATCGCGATCCGCAGGATCTCCTCGCGCCGCTGCCGCGCCCCCGGACTGCGTGGCGTACGCGGCTGGGCAGGCCCGGCCGCCGCGCCGCCCCGTTCCCCCGCTCGTCTGTTACTCACCGGGCGCAGTCTACGGCGCCACGGATCATGCCCACGGCCCGCGCGCCCCAAGGGACTTGTCTTCCGGAACAAGTTCGGCACGACTACTTACTAAGTACTTAGTAAGCGTGCTTTCATGTCGCCGACGCGCCACCCGGCCACGGCGCGGGACGCCCCGAGCCGCAGGCGATTCGTCTCCCACACGAACCGGCAGGAGCCCCCACGTATGCGAAGAGCCCCGCACACCCTGCACCGAACCGTCGTTCGTAAAGCCGTCGTCGCCCTCAGCGTGCTCACGCTGGGCGGCACCCTCGGACTCACGTCGTCCGGCACCGCGCAGGCCGCCGATCCCACCGCGCAGGTGTGGATCTCCACGGCCGACGGGAGCCGCAAGCTGGCATCGGACGGCCAGATCACCTTCAACTCCACGCCCCAGGCCATCGACATCAACGTCAACGCGGCCCAGCGCGAACAGCAGTTCACCGGCGCGGGTGCCTCGGTCACCGGCGCGGCCGGACATCTGATCAACCAGCTTCCGGCGGCCCAGAAGAACGCCCTGATGACCTCGCTCTTCTCCGCGCAGGGCGACGGCATCGGCATCAACTACCTGCGCCAGCCGCTCGGCGGCACCGACTTCAACCAGGGCGCCGCCTACACCTACGAGGACAACCAGGGCGACTTCAACCTCGGCCGCGACCACGAGGCGATCATCCCCGTCCTCAAGCAGGCCGTGTCGATCAACCCCGGCATCCGCTTCATGGGCAGCCCCTGGACACCGCCCGCGTGGATGAAGACCAACAACAGCCTCAACGGCGGCAGTCTGCGCACCGACC
Source organism: Streptomyces sp. NPDC006643 (assembly GCF_042870175.1). Lineage (NCBI taxonomy): Bacteria > Bacillati > Actinomycetota > Actinomycetes > Kitasatosporales > Streptomycetaceae > Streptomyces > Streptomyces sp. NPDC006643. Next base: position 36,441 of record NZ_JBIAHA010000032.1, read on the forward strand.
GCTACCAGAACTACGCCGACTATCTGGTGAAGGCGATCCAGGGATACCAGCAGCAGGGCCTGAAGCTCACCGACCTCACGGTGCAGAACGAGCCCGAGTTCGCCACGAGTTACCCCTCCATGAGCATGACCGCCTCCGAGCAGGCGGCCTTCTTCAAGGTGCTCGACCGCACCCTGACGGCGGCGAACCTGCCGACCAACCTCCTCGCGTACGACCACAACTGGGACCACCCCAACTACCCGCTCCAGGTCTTCTCCGAGACGCCGGGCATGAACCGGGTGATCGGCGCGGCGTTCCACTGCTACGGCGGGCAGCCCACCAGCCAGTCGCAGATCAGACAGGCCGGCAAGCGCGTCTTCTTCACCGAGTGCTCGGGCACCGACAGCGACAACCCGGCGAGCACCTTCGCCGACACGCTGAAGTGGCACGCGGAGAACCTCGTCGTGGCCAACATGCGCAACGGCGGCGAGACCACGATCATGTGGAACCTCGCACTGAACCAGAACGGCGGCCCCCACCAGGGCCACTGCACCACCCGCTGCAACGGCGTGGTCGAGATCAACGGCAGCACGGTCACCCGCAACGCCGAGTACTACGTCCTCGGTCATCTCACCAAGTTCGTCAAGCCCGGCGCCACCCGCATCGGCTCCACCAGCCAGGGCGCGGGCGGTGTGCAGAACGTCGTCTGGCACAACCCGGACGGCAGCAAGGCGGCGTACGTCGTCAACGGCGCGGGCGCGGCCCGGACCTTCTCGATCACGGACGCCGGACGGTCCGCCACGTACACGCTGCCGGCGGGCGCCGTCGCCACCCTCGTATGGACCGGGGCCGACACCGGCAACCCGGGCGACGGCTCCATCGACCCGGCGAAGTGGTACCAGGTCGTCAACAGCGGCAGCAACGCGTGCCTCGACGCGACCGGTTGGGGCACGGCGGACGGCACCGGCCTTCAGCAGTGGGCCTGCTCCGTCCCCGCGGCGAACAACCAGACCTGGCAGTTCAGACCCACCAGCAACGGCTACCACCAGGTCGTCAACCGGCACGCCGGCAAGGTGTGGGACGTCGACGGGGGAGTGGGCGCCACCGCCGACGGGGCCCGCGCGCATCTGTGGAGCTACACCGGCGCCACCAACCAGCAGTGGCAGGCGCAGCGGATCGGGACCACCGACCGCTACCGGTTCGCCGCCAGACACAGCAACAAGTGCCTGACGGTGAGCGGCGGTACGGCGAACGGGGCCACGCTCACACAGCAGCCCTGCACCGAAGCGGCGAGTCAGACCTTCCGGCTGGTCGCGCAGTAGCCATGGGCGGGAGCCGGTGAGCCCGACACGGGGCTCACCGGCTCGTACCCCGGTCCACTACAGGTCGAGCACCGCGCGCAGCGCCTGGCTGACGCGGTCCATCACCGCCGTGTCGACGGGCCCGAGCAGCTTAGCGCCGTCGAAGCGCGTGACCCTCAACTGCTGGAGGTTGACCGCCACGGCGGTCGACGGCAGCGGGTCCTCGATCACCACGGACATCGCGGTGTCCGGGTAGCGCCCGGCGTCGTGGAGGACGACGGTGAGCACCGCGCCGTACGCCTCCTCCAGACCGTCCAGCGAGACGATCAGGACACTGCGCCCGTCACCGAGCGCCCAAATCTCACCACGTTTCACAGGGCGTCGCCCTCGCCGCCCAGATCCTCGCCGAGACCGAGCGACGCGAGCCGGCGGGCGGAGTCGAGCACGGCCTGCCGCTGGGCGGCGCGCACGATGTAGGCGTTGAGGGACAGACCGGCTGCCGCCGCCCCCGCCTTGATCGATGCGTTGATCTCGTCCGGGATACGGAGCGTCATGGCGGTCATGCGACCGACCATAGCAACCGGGGTGTGGTTGCACCATGTGGTGTCACACGCCGAAGGGGTCCGGGACTCACGCAGCGGGCGGCAGCGCCGCGCACAGTGCCTGGAGCGCGCCGTTGAACGCGTGATCGGGCGGGGCGCCGAAGCCGATCACCAGACCTTCGCGCGGCTCCATGGCGCTGTCCGGGTGCCGGAAGGCGTCGAGCCCCTCCAGCGCCAGGCCCAGCCGCCCGGCGGCGCGCACCGTGTCCCGCTCGGTGCCCGGCGGGAGATCGAGCACCGCGTGCAGCCCGGCGGCGATACCACTGACCTCGATGTGCGGTGCCCGTTCGGCGAGGACCGCGACGAGCCGGTCGCGCCGCCGCCGGTAGGTGCGCCGCATGAGCCGCACATGCCGGTCGTAAGCGCCGCGGGCGACGAAGTCGGCGAGGGTCAGCTGGTCGGTGACGCCGGTCCACATCTCGCGGACACCCTTGACGGCCAGCACGTCGTCCACGAGCGCGTCCGGCAGCGCCATCCACCCCAGCCGCAGCGCGGGGGAGAGGCTCTTGCTCGTGGAGCCCAGATACACCACCCGGTCGGGATCGAGCCCCTGGACGGCGCCGACCGGCTCCCGGTCGTAGCGGAACTCACCGTCGTAGTCGTCCTCCAGCACCACCGCCCCGGTGGCCCGCGCCCAGTCGACGGCCGCCGTCCGCCGCTCCGGACGCAGCGGCCCTCCGGTCGGGAACTGGTGGGCGGGCGTGAGCAGTACCGCCCCCGCGTCGACCCCGTCCAGCTCGGCGGTCCGCGCACCGCCCGCGTCCACGGTCAGCGGCACGGTGCGCAGCCCGGCGCCCGTGAGCAGCGAACGGTGGAAGGCCAGCCCGTACGACTCGACGGCCACCGTCCCGGCCAGCACCTCCCCGAGGATCCGCAGGGCATGGGCGAAACCGGCGCAGACGACGATCCGGTGGGGCGCGGTCCGTACCCCACGGGCGCGCGCCAGATACTCGGTGAGCGCCGTACGCAGTTCGATCCGGCCCCGGGGGTCGCCGACGCCGAACGCGTCCCCCGGCGCGCCGCCCAGCGCCCGGCGCGCGGACGTGAGCCACGCCGAGCGCGGGAACGCGGTGGCGTCCGGCGACGTCGGCATGAAGTCGTACGCCACCGGACCCGCCGCGGGCGCGGCAGGCCGGGCGCGGTCCCTGGCGACCGGCAGCGGCGAGACGCGCGAGGCGACACGGGTGCCCGACCCCTGGCGAGCCGTGAGCCAGCCCTCGGCGACGAGTTCGGCGTACGCCTCGCCCACGGTGTTACGGGCGATGCCCAGATCCACGGCCAGCGTGCGGTACGGCGGCAGCCGGGTGCCCGGCGCCAGCCGGCCCGACGTGATGGCCTCCCGCAGGGCGAGCATCAACTGCTCCCGGCGCGATCCCCGTCCGCTCAGCTCCAGATGCAGATCCGTCCCCGCGGACGGGTCCGCCTCACCAGAATTGACCTGTCGATCCGCCATGGAAACGCACCCTACGCAAGGTCTCCACCCCCGGCGGAAGCCGGTCGGCCGGCCCGACCCGATTTGCCGACCCGGCAAGTTCTCTTGGTGCGGGCGCGCCGTCCGCCGAATCATGGTGAGCGGAAACGATCACCCCGAGGAGGACCCATGCCGGACCCCACGACCCCGTCCGAGCCAGCCACCCCCGTCACCCCGCCGGGCGCCCGGCACCGTCTGGTGGACGTTCCCGGCGGCCGTATCCACCTGGTCGAACAGGGCAGCGGCCCCCTCGTCCTGCTGGTCCACGGCTTTCCCGAATCCTGGTACTCCTGGCGCCACCAGCTCCCGGCACTCGCCGCCGCCGGATACCGCGCGGTGGCCGTCGACGTACGCGGCTACGGACGCTCCTCGAAGCCCCCGGCCGTCGAGGACTACCGGATGCTCGCCCACGTCGCCGACAACGTCGGCGTCGTACACGCCCTCGGGGAGAAGACCGCGACGATCGTCGGGCACGACTGGGGGTCGAACATCGCCGCCGACTCGGCGCTGCTGTGTCCCGACGTCTTCACCGCGGTGGCGCTCCTCGGCGTCCCGTACGCCCCGCGCGGCGGCCCCCGCCCGACCGAGGCGTTCGCGCGGATCGGCGGCGACGAGGAGTTCTACGTCAGCTACTTCCAGACCCCGGGCCGCGCCGAGGCCGAGATCGAGTCCGACGTCCGGGGCTGGCTGGCCGGCTTCTACGCCGGGATCTCCGGCGAGACCATGCCGCCGCCCGACGAGCCGAGCCTCTACTTCGTGCCGCCCGGCGGCAGGCTCCGCGACCGGTTCCCCACCGGCCCGCTGCCCGCCTGGCTCTCCGAGGCCGACCTCGACCACTACGCGGGCGAGTTCGAGCGCACCGGAGCGACCGGCGCGCTCAACCGCTACCGCAACGTCGACCGCGACTGGGCCGATCTGGCCGCCTGGCACGGCACCCCGCTCACCCAGCCCTCGCTCTTCATCGGCGGCGCGCTCGACGCCTCCCTCGCGTGGATGGCGGACGCCGTCAAGGCCTACCCGACCACCCTTCCCGGTCTCGTCTCGTCGCACATCATCGACGGCTGCGGGCACTGGGTGCAGCAGGAGCGCCCCGACGAGGTCAACGGTCTGCTGACCGAGTGGCTGGCCGCGCTCCCGGCACGCTGACCGCGGGCGGGCGACACGTGGACGGTCCGGGTGGTCCGGCCGGCGGCGGGCCGGACCACCCGAACGGCGGCATGTCCACACCGTCCCGCGACCGAAAGGGGGCGGGCCGCCGGGCGGGCCGGGAACGGGCGCCGCCGAGGGGCGGGCACGAGGCGCGAAGGGACGTTACCCACGGTCCGCCGACGTCACCGGCAGCCCGCCAGCGAAAGGGGACACACCGGGCAAAGCGGTGAGAATGGTCGAACCGAGCACGCTGATCAGTTCGATCAGGTCAAGGAGTGAAGTCAGTGGAGAACGCCGACGTCCGGCCGACCGGGCCCGCTCTGCCGACGGGCCGTGGCGACCTCAGCTACGGAGTCGTACGCGCCCTGCGTGGCCGCCCCGGTTCCGGCACCCCCCTGCCGCCGAGCGGGGCCGCCGACGACGCCGCCCCCTACGGCGAGGACCTGCACCTCGCGCTCTACCTCTGCTACGAACTGCACTACCGCGGATTCTGCGGCGTCGACCCCGCCTGGGAGTGGGATCCCGCGCTGCTCGCCTTCCGCGCCGACCTCGAACGCCGCTTCCTCGACGCGCTGCGCGCGGACACCAAACGCCGCACCGACATCGACGAGGCGCTCGCCGACCTGCTGGTCGAATCACCGGACGACGCGAGCACGTCCCACTACCTCCGCGACGAGGGCGAGCTGTGGCACCTGCGGGAGTACGCCGCCCAGCGCTCGGTCTACCACCTGAAGGAGGCCGACCCGCACGCCTGGGTGATCCCCCGGCTCCGGGGCCGCGCCAAGGCGGCCATGGTCGCGGCCGAGTTCGACGAGTTCGGCGCGGGCCACGCGGACCGGATGCACTCACGGCTCTTCGCGGGCCTCATGACGGACCTCGGGCTCGACACGACGTACGGCCGGTATGTCGACGTCGCCCCGGGGGAGATGCTGGCCTGCGTCAATCTGATGTCGCTGTTCGGCCTGCACCGCGCGCTCCGCGGCGCGCTGGTCGGGCACTTCGCCGCCGTCGAGGTCGTCGCCTCGCCCGCGTCCCGCCGGCTGGCGGAGGCGATGCGGCGCGTGGACGCGGGCGACGCGGCCGTGCACTTCTACGCCGAGCACGTGGCCGACGACGCCGCCCACGAGCGGCTCGTACGCCGCGAGGTCGTCGGCGGGCTGCTGGAGGAGGAGCCGTGGCTGGAGACGGACGTGGCCTTCGGCGCCGACGCCACCGGTGTACTGGACGCGCGTCTCGCCGAGCGACTGCTTCCCGCCTGGCGGGACGGCCTCTCCGGACTCCGTACGCCCCTGTGAACCCGGCAGCGTGAGAAAGCCCCGCCCCCACCGCTTGGCGAGGGGGACGGGGCCGGCTCGTTCCTGAGCCCGGATTCACGCGGTGTTCACGAGCCGAGCGACCGCGCCCGCACCGGCGTACTGAGCGCCTGCTGACCCCCACTGGCCAGCATCCGCACCTCGCCCCGGTCGCTGATCTCCGCGCGCACGATGCCCGTCTCGTCCTCGTACACCGGGAATCCGCCCGCCCCGGCCCGGCCGGTACGCCGGACCGTCACCGCGTCCCGTTCGACGCCCTCGCGTGGGGCGGTACTCGTCGGGTCCGCCGGGGTCGGTTCCTCGAAGGTCAGCTCGTAGCGTTCCGGGTACGCCATGGGGGGCCTCCTCCCGCGATAGGCACCACCCCCCATGGTCACCCAGTCAGGGCAGGCGGGCGACTCCGGCGTAGACGGCGTTCTCCTCGGCCTCCGGCGCGGCCGTGTCCTTGTACCACTCGGGCCCGGTGACGAGTCCGGGCTCGACGAGGTCGAGACCGTCGAAGAACCGCGCCACCTCGTCGCGGGTGCGGAAGCTCAGCTCGATCCCGCCCTTGCCGTAGGTCCCGGTGATCTGGGCCTTCAGCTCCTCGTGGAAGTCGAAGGTGCCGTGCGAGAGCACCAGATAACTGCCGGGCACGAACGCGTCGAGGAGGGTGCGGGTGATCTCGTACGGTCCGTCGCTGTCCGGGATGAAATGCATCAGCGCGATCAGCGACACCGCCACGGGCCGGTCGAAGTCCAGATGCCCGCGCGCGTGGTCGAGGATCGCCCCGGGATCGCGTACGTCCGCCTCGATGTAGTCGGTGCCGCCCTCCACCGTGCTGAACAGCAGCGCCTCGGCGTGCCGCAGCACGATCGGGTCGTTGTCCGTGTAGACGACCCGGGCCTTCGGATTGATCTCCTGGACTATCTGGTGGAGGTTCGGCGAGGTCGGGATACCGGTGCCGATGTCGAGGAACTGGTCGACGCCCTGGCGCGCCAGCCACGCGGACGCGCGGTGCATGAAGGCACGGTTCTGCCGGGCGCTGCGCTTGCCCAGCTCCGGAAGCTGCTCGCCGACGGCCCGGTCGACGGGGTAGTTGTCCTTGCCGCCCAGGAGCCAGTCGTACACCCGCGCCGGGTGCGGTCTGCTCGTGTCGACCTGGGACTTCGGTGAAGCTGCGTTCATGGGGCGCTCCGTTGACTGTCTGATCCGAACAGGGGGGTGGCGAGGGGGAGGAGCGCGGCACCGGCGACGGCCCGCGGCCGGATTCCGGCGGTCACAGCGTGTCGCGGAAGTCGGACAGCAACTGCCTCGTGCGGCCCGCGGACTCCGCGTGGGCCACCATCCGGTCCATGGCCTCCATGTGCTCGGAGACCTCGGCGTCCTCGTCGAGATAGAGCGCGCCGGTCAGATACTCGATGTAGACCATGTCGCGCACCTCGGGGATGCCGAAGCGGAACAGAACGAAGGGGCTGTACGTGCCGGGGTGGTGGCCGGCGCTGAACTCGGCGACCTGGAGCGTCACGTTCGGCAGTTCGCTCGCTTCGAGCAGCCGGTCGACCTGGGCGCGCATCACGGCCGGCGACCCGACGTGCCGGCGCAGCACGGTCTCGTCCAGTACGGCCCAGAAGACGGGCGCGTCGGTACGGGTCAGCAGCGCCTGGCGCTCCATCCGCAGCGCGACCTGGCGCTCGATCCGGGCGGAGCCGGCGAGCTGCTGGCCCAGGGCCCCGGCGGTCAGGATGTGCCGCGCGTACTCCTCGGTCTGGAGCAGTCCCGGCACGAAGTGCGGCTCGTAGCAGCGTATGGTCGTCGCGGCCTCTTCGAGGCTGACGTAGCCGCTGAACCAGTCGGGCAGCACGTCGTGGAACCGCTGCCACCAGCCGGGTCTGTTGGCCTCGTCGGCCAGCCGGAGGAAGACGTCTATCTCCTCGTCCGGCACGTTGTACGCGGGCAGAAGGATCTGGAGATAGGGGACTTTGAGCCCGACCTCCGCCATCTCCATCCGGCGGACGGTGGCCGCCGTGACACGCAGCAGCCGGCCGGACTGCTCCCGGCTGAGCCCCGCCTTCTCACGCAGCGCCAACAGCTGCCTGCTGAGCACGATCTGACCGATCGTCGGAGCCGACCGTGGCTCGCTCACTTCGCACCCCCGAGCACCACCGCAGCCATGGCGGACAGTCTGCCACAGCAACTCCCCTGTGCGGCAGTCCTGTTGATCTTTCCCGGCGTGCGGGCGGCGGGTCCGGCCGCCGTGCTCCGTGATCTCAAGTCCTCAGCTCGATCCAGGGTCTTGGCCGTCGGGGCGGCCGGTCGGGCTCGCATGCGCTCGTGCGTGCTGCCCTGGCCGAAAAGGTGCGGGCACGGGCGACAGCATGTCCTTCCGGAGCCCGTGCCACCAGAGGGCGGTGCTCCGGTCAGGCCCGCCGGAGAGAATTCCACACGGTCATCACGGTTTCCGTGCGCCCGGGTTACGCGGGCGTCAAACCCGGTCTGCCGGCCTCCGTGACGAAGGACGCCGCCCTGGTGAGCGCCGAGCCCGGCTTCGTCACGGCCGTCAGGGTGTTGAAGGTGACCGTCGCCCGGTCCGGCGTGAGCGTGAACGTCGTATAGCCCCGGCGCCCGTTGTAGTACTTCATATGCGGATTGGCGGAGGTGAGGTTGGTCCAGTTGGACGGCTTCTCCGCGCCGTCCATGCCGCTGCTGACCGAGGTCGTGGCGATCTCCGTCCCCACCACCCGGGACTTCGGGTCGTCGAAGTTCTCCTTGAGGTCGAAGCCGTAGCCCACGTGCACGTCGCCGGTCAGCACCATCAGATTGTCGACACCGGCCGTCTTCGCGCCGTCCAGAACCCGTTGGCGGGAGGCCGTGTACCCGTCCCACGCGTCCATCGACAGCTTGAAGTCGGCCCCCGGCCTGTCACGGCGCTGGGCGAACGTGACCTGCTGGGCCAGCAGATTCCATGTCGCGTTCGAGCTCTTCCAGCCGTCGAGCAGCCAGCGCTCCTGTGTCGCGCCGGTCATGGTGCGCTTCGGATCCTTCGACTCGGCGCCCGGGACCTGCCAGTTGGCTCCCTGCACCTGGTTGGAGCGGTACTGGCGGGTGTCGAGGATGTCGAACTGCGCGAGCTGTCCGAAGTGCAGCCGGCGGTAGAGCTGCATGTCGGGTCCCTCGGGCTGCTGCGGGGCGCGCAGCGGCTGGTTCTCCCAGTACGCGCGGTACGCGGCGGCCCGCCGGAGCAGGAACTCCTCCGGCGGTACGTCGTTCTCGGGTGTCTCGTCCGCGTAATTGTTCTCGGTCTCGTGGTCGTCCCAGGTGACGACGAAGGGGTGCGCGGCGTGCGCGGCCATCAGATCCGGGTCGGACTTGTAGAGCCCGTAGCGCAGCCGGTAGTCCTCCAGCGTCAGGGTCTCCGCGTTGTAGTGCGCGGGCAGCGTGCGGTCGGTGTACTTCCGCGAGCCGCCCTCCGCCGTCACCGCGTACTCGTACAGGTAGTCGCCGAGGTGCACGACGACATCGAGGTCCTCGGTCGCCAGATGCTGGTACGCCGTGAAATAGCCGTGGTAGTAGGCCTGGCAGGACAGTGTGGCGAAGCTGAGCCGGCTGGGCGAGGACCCGGCGGCGGGGGCGGTACGGGTGCGGCCGGCCGGACTGATCCACGTACCGACGCGGAAGCGGTAGAAGTAGTAGCGGTCGGCGGACAGCCCCGGCACCTCGACGCGCACGCTGTGGTGGAACTCCGGATGGGCGGTCGCGGTGCCGTTCTTGACGATCTGGGCGAACCGCTCGTCATGGGCCACCTCCCACTCCACCTCGACCCGCTCGGCGGGCAGACCGCTGTCCGCCGTGTACGGCTCGGGCGCCAGCCGGGTCCAGAGCAGAGCCGTGTCGGGCAGCGGGTCGCCCGATGCGACGCCCAGCGTGAAGGGGTTCTTGGTGATGTCCCTGGGGTTGAGCCGGCGGGCGCTCGCCGCCCCGGCGGTCGGCATGTTCGCCGCGAAGGCGAGCACGGCCGCGGCGCCGGTGCGGGTGACGAATTGACGGCGGTCGATACGGCGGGCGGCAGCGCGGAATTCCGGCAGATGATTTCCCATGGTGAGAACTCATATGCCCTGTTATGTACGTTTACTGACCCCGCATCAGAGTGATCTCTCCTCCTCCCGGCGCAGCCCGGCGTGCAGGGCGCGGGTGTGGTCCACCTCCCGTACGGGTCCGGTCAGCAGGGCCCGCGCGGTGAGCCGGGTGTCCGTGCTCGACGCGGCGAGCCGAAGCTCCAGCTCGCCCGGCTCCACGATCCGGCGCCCGTCCCGTCCGGTGAAGGAGGCGAGGTCGGCGGGGACGCTCGCGCTGATCCTCGCCGTCTCGCCCGGGGCGAGCGGCACCCGCAGATAGCCCACGAGCCGCTGGACCGGCTGGACGACGGAGGCGACCGGGTCGTGCAGATACAGCTGCACCACCTCCGTCCCCGGCCGGCCGCCGGTGTTGCGCACCGTGAAGGACAGCCGCAGCGTGCCGTCGGTCGGCGCGGCGCGGTCGGCGCTCAGCCCGGACCAGACGAAGGAGGTGTACGTCAGCCCGTGCCCGAATCCGAACGCGGGCGTCGGATCGACATTCGACGAGTCACCCGCCCGCGCCAGCCGCGAGGCCAGATAGGTGGACGGCTGACCGCCCGGCCGCCGGGGAACGCTCACCGGCAGCCGGCCCGAGGGCTCGACCCGGCCGCTCAGCACCCCGGCGATCGCCCGCGCACCCTCCTGCCCGGGGAAGAACGTCTGCACGATCGCCGCCGACGCCTCGACGGCGTCGTCGCCCAGCGCGTACGGCCGTCCGGCGAGCAGCGTGACCACCACCGGCGTCCCGGTGTCGAGCAGCGTGTCGAGCAACTGCTGCTGTACGCCGGGAAGGGCCAGCGACTCCGCGTCGCAGCCCTCACCACTCGTACCCCGGCCGAAGAGGCCCGCCCGGTCGCCGAGCGCCGCGACGATCACATCCGCCCCGCGCACCGCCCGCAGCGCCGCGGCGAAACCGTCGGTGACCGCGGAGTCGATGCCGCAGCCGGCCGCGGTGACGATCTCGCAGCCGGGGAACTCCGACAGCAACCCCTGGAGCAGCGTGGGCAGTTGCACCCCCGCCGGAGTCCCTGGGTGCTGGGATCCGACATGCACGGGGAAGGAGTAGCAGCCCAGGACCGCCATGGGTGTGTCGGCCTGGGGTCCGACCACCGCGATCCGGGCCGGCCGCGTCAGCGGCAGGACCCCGTCGTTCCGCAGCAGGATCACCGACCGCTCGGCGAGACGGCGGGAGATGTCCCGGTGGGCGGCGGTGTCCAGGTCCACCGTGCCGCGCAGTCGGCGGGGCGCGCCGGGATCGGCGTCCGCGAGGGTGTCCGCCAGCGCGGGCGGCAGCGGGCTCCAGTCCGGGTCGAGCAGGCCGAGCTGCGCCTTCTGTGTCAGCACCCGGCGCAGGGCCCGGTCGACCGTCGCCCGCGTCGGCTCGCCCGCGGCGACGGCCTCCCGCAGCGGCTGCCCGAACGTCTTCACGGTGGGCAGCTCGACATCGACACCGGCCGTCAGGGCGATGGCCGCCGCCTGGCCCCAGTCGGCGGCCACTCCGTGCAGGGACTTGAGGAACGCGATACCGAAGTAGTCGGCCACGACGGTGCCTTCGAAGCCCCAGGTGTCCCGCAGCAGCCCCGTCAGCGACTGCTCGTCGGCGGCGCCCGGTATGCCGTCGGTGTCGGTGTACGCGTGCATCACCGACCGCGCTCCGCTCTCCCTGACGGCCATCTCGAAGGGGAGCAGGATCACATCGGCGCGCTCCCGGAACCCCATGCTCACCGGGGCCAGATTGCGCCCGGCGCGGGAGGCCGAGTAGCCCGCGAAGTGCTTCAGCGTGGCGACGAGCCCGGTGGACTCCAGCCCCCGCACATACGCGGTGGCGATGGTCCCCACGAGATACGGGTCCTCGCCGATGGTCTCCTCCACCCGGCCCCATCGGGCGTCGCGCACCACGTCGAGCACGGGGGCCAGCCCCTGGTGCACGCCCACGGACCGCATGTCGCCGCCGATCGCCGCCGCCATCGTCCGGACCAGCTCCGGATCGAAGGAGGCGCCCCAGGACAGCGGCACCGGATACGTGGTGGCGCCCCAGGCGGCGAAGCCCGCCAGACACTCGTCGTGGGCCATCGCCGGGATGCCGAACCGGCCGCCCGCGATGATCCGTTCCTGCGTACGCATCAGGGACAGGGCGCCCAGGGCGGGATCGACGGGGACGGTCCCGAACGGTCGGGTCAGCTGGCCGAGTCCATAAGGGATCAGCTCCTCCAGGCCGGGCGGCTCGTCCATGTCGTGCTGGTGCGGGGCGACCTCGGCGCCGTCGGGGGAGGCGCCCGCCCACAGGCCGTACAGCTGGGCCAGTTTCTCCTCCAGGGTCATCGCGGCGATCAGTTCCTCGACGCGGGCGGCGCGGGCGGCCCGCAGCGCGTCCTTGGCGGCGGTCGCGCCCGAGGCGTCGGTGGTCACGTCGGCGGTCACTTTCCTCCCACCCCCATCAGCCCCTGGACCAGGGCCCGCCGGGCGAACAGGTAGACGAGCAGGACGGGCACGGTGGACAGCACCACGGCGGCCAGCAGGCCGGGGATGTCGACGCCGTACTGGGTCTGGAAGTTGTAGAGGCCCAGGGTGAGCACCTTGGTCTCCTCGGACTGGGTGAGCACGAGCGGGAAGAGGAACCCGTTCCACGCCTGGAGCGCCGCGAACACGACGACGGTGGACAGCCCGCTCCTCGACAGCGGGACGACGAGGCGGAAGAACACCCGCCGCGCGTCCGCGCCGTCGATGGCCATCGCCTCGAAGAGGTCGTCGGTGATGTCGCGCATGGTGCCGGTCAGGATGAGCACACAGACCGGCATACAGAACGCGGCCGTCGGCAGGATGACGCCGATGAGGTTGTCGTAGAGGCCCGCCTGGCTGATGACGTAGAACATCGGCACGATCACCGCCTGCGCGGGAATCGCCAGACCCAGCAGGAAGAGCCGGAAGACACCGGAGGTGGTCCGGCGCCGGTTGCGGACGATCGCGAAGGCCAGCGGCGGTACGAGCAGCACCACGATCGCCACCACACTGGCCGTCACGATCAGGGTGTTGACGAAGTACCGGCCGAAGCCGTTGGAGAGACTGTTCAGATAGTTGGCGAGGGTGAACTCGTCCGGGAGGCCCAGCGGACCGCCCGTGCCGTAGTCCGCGCGCGAGCGCACACCGGCGCCGAGCATGACGTACAGCGGCAGACCGACGACGAACAGCCAGAGCGTGACGCCCACGCCGGCCAGGTAGTTGGGGCGGCGCCGTCTCATATGCCCTCCTTGGTGCCGGCCATCTTGTCGAAGCCGGAGACCCGCACCACGACCAGCGAGACGGCGGTCGCCACCAGGACCAGCAGCAGCGCGATGGCGGCGCCGGCGCCGAACTCGAAGCCCTTGAAGGCCTTCTGGTACATGTAGTAGGCGCTGATGGTGGTGTCGGTGCCCGGCCCGCCCTGGGTGAGGATCAGCACGGTGTCGAAGGTGGTCAGACCCCCGACGACCATGAGGATCACCGAGGTGATGATCGAGTTGCGCAGCTGCGGCAGCGTGATGTGGAAGAACTGCCGCACCCGCCCGGCGCCGTCGATCTCCGCCGCCTGGTAGAGGACCACCGGGATCGCCCGCGCCGCGCCCTGATGGATGAGGGCGTGCAGCGGGGTGAACTGCCAGGTGCTCACCAGGACCAGTACGGCGATGGCTCCCGTACGGCTGCCGAGAAGGTTGCCGTCCCCGAAGAGCCAGGCGGCCTCCGAGGGGACCCCGAAGTTCGGGTCGAGCAGCGCCCGCCACAGCACCGACACGGCGGTGGCGGACAGCAGCAGCGGGACGAAGAAGACCGCCGACAGCACGGCCCGGTTGCGCTGCGGACCCGCCGCCCACACACCGAGCAGGACGCTCAGCGGGGTCTGGACCACCACCCCAAGGACGGTGAGCAGCACGCTCAGCCAGAGACTCTTGATCATCACCGGGTCGTGGAACAGCGTCACCCAGTTGTCGAAGCCGGCGAACTGCGGTGAGCCGAGCCCCGACCAGGTGGTGAAGGACAGGACGGCCACCAGCACCAGCGGCACGACGGCGAACAGGGCGAAGAACACGACGGCGGGCAGTGCCCAGCCGAGACCGGGCCGGTGCCCGTCCTGGACGGACCGGACGGACCGGACGGACCCGACGGAAGGGACGGGCCCGGCGGACCCGGCGGACTTCAGGGAAGGTGCGGGAGAGACCATGGACGACGTCACCCTCAGACGGTCGTGAGGGCTTGCATGGCCTTGATGAAGCCGTCCGCGTCGAGTTGCTTGTTGAAGAACTGCTGGACCGCCACATAGATGGGCGTCATGTTCTTCGGCGGATACGCCTGGTCCCACGAGAGCTGGAACGCGGGTGCCTTGTCCACCAGGTCGTACTGGTACTTCAGATACTCCGGGTTGTCCGCGGCGTCCAGGAACTTCGTGGTGTTCGTGGTGGTCGGCAGATTGCCGATCGCCAGGTGCGCCTCCACGAACTCGTCCGAGTACATGAGCTTCAGGAACTCGGCTATCGCGTCGGCGTGCTTCGTCGACTTGCGGACGGAGTAGAAGTTGTTGGTGTTGCCGACGAGGTCGGCGGCGTCGCCCTTGCCACCCTCGACGCTCGGGAAGGTCCCGTAACCGAGGTCGTTCCTGGCGAAGTCGGGGTCCGCCTCCTGCTGGGTGGAGTACGCCCAGGAGCCCATCAGTTCGAAGCCGGCCTTGCCGCTCGCCAGCAGGGCGGGGGAGCCCCCGTCGGTGAACTTGACCGAGTCGTAGTTGGTGCCGAAGGCGCCCGCGTCGATGAGCTGCCTCAGCATGTCCAGCGCCTTCCGGCTGTCGGCGCTCTCCCAGACGTCCTTCTCGCCGGCCAGCGCCTTCTTGAACAGCTCGGGGCCCGCCACACGGTCGTACAGATACTCGAACCACATCATCGTGGTCCACTTGTCGCCGCCGCCGAGGGCGATGGGGGTGACTCCCGCGTCCTTCAGGGACTTCACGGCGGCCAGCAGGTCGTCCCAGGTGCGGGGCGGCTCGATGCCGGCGTCGGCGAGCACCTTCTTGTTGTGGAACAGCAGCACCGGCTGGGTGCCGCGCATCGGCACGCCGTACGACTTCCCTTCGACCTGCGCGGTTTCGAAGACGGACGGCAGGAAGTTCGCCTTCAGCCCCGGATCCTTCTTGATCATGTCGTCCAGCGGCAACAGCAGATCCGCCGCCACGAACGGCTGGATGCTGCCGCCGCCCCAGTTGAAGAACACGTCCGGGGCCTGCGGGGTGTTGATGACCGTCTGGAGCTTCTGCTGGTAGTCGGCGCCCGGGACGGTGTCCAGGACCGCCTTGACCTCGGAGGTCTTGTTGAACGTCGCGACGAGTTGCTTCTCCACCCGGTTCCCGGCATCGCCGTAGACCAGTACGTGGAACTCGTCCGAACCACCGGAGGAGGAGCCGCCGCCACAGGCCACCAGGCCCAGACTCAGAGCCAGCGCCGCGCCGCCTGCGACGGCCCGACGGAACCGTACGCGTGTCTTCATCGGTCGACCTCTCGAAAGTATCGGGAATCTGCCCGAAAGTCTCTGTGGGGAGCGACCGTAAGGTCCTCTCAAGTGCCGGTCAACATCGATGTCATGGCTCGGCGAAACCGTTACACAAGGCCGTGCTTTATCCTTCAGCCCATGCGAGATGACAGGAGTGCGGGGCGAGTCACCCTCGCTCAGGTGGCCACCCAGGCAGGCGTTTCCCTTTCGACAGTTTCGAAGGTGCTCAACGGGCGCCCCGATGTCGCCGCCCCGACACGCGTCAAGGTCGAGGAACTGCTGGAGGCGCACGGCTACCGGCGCTCCTCCGCCGCCCTCCCCGAGGCGCCGCTCATCGAGATCGTCTTCCACGAGCTGGACAGCGCCTGGTCGATGGAGCTGATCCGGGGCATGCAGAACGTCGCCAAGTCCGCCGGCGTCAGCGTCGTCCTCACCGAGACCGGCACGCGGCACTCCCCGGGGGCCGACTGGGTGGCGGGAGTCCTGCGCCGCCGGCCGCTCGGCGTGGTGCTGGTCTTCTCCACGCTCCCCGACGAACTCAAGAAGAAGCTGTGGTCACGCGCCATCCCGTTCGTGATCATCGACCCGGCCGGCGACCCGGAACCCGACGTGCCCTCCGTCGGCTCCGCCAACTGGGCCGGCGGCCTGGCCGCCACCCGCCATCTGCTCGACCTCGGCCACCGCGCCATCGCGGTCGTCACCGGCCCCGAGGACATGCTGTGCTCCCTGGCGCGCCTCGACGGCTTCCGCTCCGCGATGGCGATGGCCGGAGTGGAGGTCGACCCCGGTCTCGTACGATTCGGCGACTTCCACGTCCAGGCCGGCTACGACCACGCGATGGAACTCCTGCGGCTCCCCGAGCGCCCGACCGCGATCTTCGCCGGGAGCGACCTCCAGGCGCTCGGCGTACTGGAGGCCGCCCGGGTGCTCGGCGTCCAGGTGCCCGAAGACCTCTCCGTGGTCGGGTACGACGACATCCCGCTCGCCCAGTGGTCGAGCCCCGCGCTCACCACTGTGCACCAGCCACTGGTCGAGATGGCCGAGGAGGCCGCGCGGATGCTGCTGCGGCTGCGGCGCGCCTACCAGAGCGGCGGGGACCGGTCGGAGGCTCCGATCGGCCAGGCCGACACCCGGCTCGAGTTCGCCACCCGGCTCGTCGTCCGGAACAGCACCGCGGTGGTGAAATCCGCGACGGAGTGAACCGGTCCGTGAGAGAAACCGGTCCCGGGGAAGGTGAAGGGCGACCCAGCACCACCGGGAAGGGATGGACACCGTGGCACGACCGAGGATTCTCGTAGTGGGCGCCGGCTTCGCGGGGGTGGCGTGCGTACGCCGTCTGGAGCGGAAGCTGGAGCCGGGAGGGGCGGAGATCTCTCTGGTCACGCCGTTCTCGTACCAGCTGTATCTGCCGCTGTTGCCGCAGGTGGCGTCGGGGGTGCTGACCCCGCAGTCGGTCGCCGTCTCGCTGCGCCGCAGCAGGAAGCACCGCACCCGGATCATCCCCGGCGGGGCCATCGGAGTGGATCCGAAGGCGAAGATCTGCGTCATCCGGAAGATCACCGGCGAGATCGTCGACCAGCCCTACGACTACATCGTGCTGGCCCCCGGCAGCGTCACCCGCACCTTCGACATCCCCGGACTCGTCGACAACGCGCGCGGAATGAAGACACTCGCCGAGGCCGCCTACGTACGCGACCACGTCATCGCGCAGCTCGACATCGCGGACGCCAGCCCGGACGAGAAGGAACGCGCGGGGCGCCTGCAATTCGTGGTCGTCGGCGGCGGCTACGCGGGCACGGAGACGGCCGCCTGTCTGCAACGCGTCACCACCAACGCCCTGCGGCGCTATCCCCGGCTGGACCCGAAGCAGATCAAGTGGCACCTCATCGACATCGCCCCCAAGCTCATGCCGGAACTCGGCGACAAACTCGGCGCCACCGCCCTGGACATCCTGCGGGCGCGCGGCATCGAGGTGTCGCTCGGGGTGTCGATCGCCAAGGCCGGCCCCGACGAGGTGACCTTCACCGACGGCCGCGTGCTGCCCTGCCGCACGCTCATCTGGACGGCGGGCGTCGTCGCCAGCCCGCTGGTCCGTACGTTCGACGCAGAGACGCTGCACGGCCGGCTCGTGGTCTCGCCCGAACTGCGCGTCGGCGGCCTCGACGGCGTGTTCGCGCTCGGCGACGCGGGAGCCGTGCCCGACCTGGCGAAGGGCGGCGACGCGATCTGCCCGCCGACCGCGCAGCACGCCATGCGGCAGGGCCGTACGGCCGCGGACAACGTCATCGCCTCGGTGCGGCGTCAGCCCCTCACGCGCTACGAGCACAAGGATCTGGGACTGGTCGTCGACCTCGGCGGCCGGGACGCGGTCTCCAAGCCGATGGGGGTCGAACTGCGCGGGCTGCCGGCCCAGGCCGTCGCCCGGGGCTACCACTGGTCGGCGCTGCGGACCAATGTCGCCAAGGCGCGGGTGCTGACCAACTGGGTGCTCAACGCCGTCGCCGGGGACGATTTCGTACGGACCGGGTTCCAGGCGCAGAAGCCGGCCTCGCTGCACGACTTCGAGTTCACCAACGAGTATCTGACGCCGGAGCAGGTGCGTGAACACACGGGGACGCTGACCGCGCGCCAGTGACCAACGTTTTCCGCCGATCGGGTAATCCGACCAATCCATGGCGTTGTTGACTCCGAAGACATGTCTGAATGGGCGTATCCGCGACTCGCGGAGACAAGACCAGAGGGGCATGCGGATTCAGTGGACGCACACAGAGACAGTGAGGCGGAGACGCGACAGGTGTTCGTCGACACCAGCGGTCGCCGGAGCCGGATGTTCCGGCGGTTCGGCTGGGCGGTCGCCATCGTCTGCGCCTGTTACGCGACGACCGTGGCTGCCTCGCTGGTCGGCGGCAGCTCCGGCGCACCGTTTCTCCGGATACCGGGCGTGACGGACGCGGTGGCCGAGGCCGCCGAGGTCGAGGGGGCAGGCGCCGAGGCCGAGCAGCCCAGCTGGGAGCCGACCATCCCGAACGGGACCCTGCCCGACGGCTGGGGCTGGGAGGAGGGCGTCGTACCTCCGTCGGCCACGGCGGCTCCCGCCGAAGCGGTCAGCGCGAGGGACAGGGGCGACGGGGCCGCAGCGCCGCGCGAGACCCCGGCGGGCGCGGCGGACACGGTCGCTTCCGGCTCCGGCTCCGGCTCCGGTTCGGACGCGGAGCCGGAAACAGGGACGGGGACGGGGACGGATCCCGGCGTGGACACCGCGCCGACGCCGTCGGACACCACCCCGCCCGCCGGCGACGACGCCGGTACGCCGCCGAAGGAGCCGCAGGAGGAGCCGGACCCGCCGGCCGACGAGCCCGAGGGCAACGGCAATCCGGTCGACGGCCTTCTCGGCGGTCTCCTCGGACTGCCGCCGCTGCTCGGCGGCTGAGCCGCGTCGACGGCCGGAGGCCGGGTACGGGAAGCCTCCCGTACCCGGCCGCCGTCGCGTGCGGTCAGGTGGTGAAGCGGTGGCGCCCCGAGCCCACCGCGTACACCGCGCACCCGTCCGCCATCCGCAGGAACTTCCCGCCCTTGTGCCTGACGTCGCCCGCCTTCCGCGCCGGCACCCATACCTCGGCGGTGGTGTTGGGCGGCACCGAGCACTCCAGCTCGAAACCGCCGGGCCCGGACTCCCAGCTCGTGGTGATCGGCCCGTGGACCGACGCGTACCGGCCCCCGGCCCGCTTCACCTCACCACCGGGACGCGGCCTGATGACGATCTCCTTGAATCCGGGCCGGCCCGGGGCGATCCCCGCGATGTTCGCGTACATCCACTCGCCCACCGATCCGTAGGCGTAGTGGTTGAAGGAGTTCATCCCGGCGTCCTGGAAACCGCCGTCCGGCCTGATCGAGTCCCAGCGCTCCCACATCGTCGTCGCGCCGTTCTCGATCTGATATCCCCAGCCGGGGAACGTACGCCGGTGCAGCAGGCGGTACGCGACATCGGTGTGGCCGGTGTCGGTGAGCACCGGCAGCAGCCGGGGCGTGCCGAGGAAGCCGGTCGACAGATGCCAGTCCTTCGCCTCGATCAGCTCCACCAGCCGGGCGGCGGCGGGCCCCCGGGCCGCCTCGGGCAGCAGATCCATCGACAGGGCGAGCACATAGGCCGTCTGCGTGTCGCCCTTCACCCGGCCGCCGTCGCTCACGTACGCCGCCCGGAACGCGTCGCGGACCTGGCCGAACAGCGTCTCGTACGGCGCGGGGTCCTTGCCCAGCACCCGGGCCGTCCGCGCGGTGAGATCGGCGACGTGCGCGAAGTAGGCGGTGCCGATGACGTTCTTCGGCGTCTCGTCCTCGATGTTCAGCCAGTCGCCGAAACCGTCCGCCGGGCGCAGGAAGCCGGTGCTGTGCGCCCGCAGATAGTCCAGCCACTTGACCATCGAGTCCCACGACACGTCGAGTATCCGCGTGTCGCCGTACGCCTGGTACAGCGCCCACGGCACCGTGACCCCGGCGTCGCCCCAGCCGGCCGAGCCGTCACCGACGCCCGCGATGTCGGGGGCGACATGGGTGAAGGAGCCGGCGTCGGTCTGCGCGTCACGCAGGTCCTGGAGCCACTTGGTCAGGAAGCGCGCGGACTCCATGACATAGGCGGCGGTGGGGGCGAAGACATTGATGTCACCGGTCCAGCCGAGCCGTTCGTCCCGCGCGGGCGTATCGGTCGGGATGGAGAGGAAGTTGCCGCGCTGGCCCCAACTGATGTTGCTGTGCAGCTGGTTGAGCATGGGGACGTCGGAGTCGAACTCGAAGGTGAACGGCGCCGACGTGTGCATGACCCGGCCGGTGATCGCGCTCGCGCGCGGTGTGCCGGGGAAGCCGGTGACCTCGACGTAGCGGAAACCGTGGAAGGTGAAGCGCGGTTCGTACGTCTCCTCGCCGCCGCCCCGCAGCGTGTACGTGTCGGTGGCGCGCGCCGTACGCAGGTTGGCGGTGTAGAGCGAACCGTCCGGGTTCAGCACCTCGGCGTGCCGCAGCGTCACCTTCGTGCCCGCCGGGCCGGTCACCCGCAGCCGCACCGAACCGACCATGTTCTGGCCGAGGTCGAAGACGAACACCCCCGGGGCGACGCGGGTGACCTTCCGGGCGGGCAGCTCCTTCATGATCCGCACCGGGCCGTCTACCTGCGCGACGATCTCCGTCTCGACGCCGTCGACCGCCTCGGCCGGGAGCCAGCCCGCGTCGTCGAACCCCGGCGCCGTCCAGCCCTTCGTCTCCAGCCGGGCGTCGTAGTCCTCGCCCGCCTGCATGTCGGACGACACCAGCGGCCCGGCGGCGGCCCGCCAGTCGTCACCGGACACCACCCGCTCACGCGTCCCGTCCTGGTACGTGACCTCCAACTGGGCCAGCAGCGCGGGCCGTTCGCCGTAGTGGTGCGGCCCGAACATGCCGAGGTTCCCGCCGTACCAGCCGAGCGCGAGATGCGCGCCGAGCACGTTCGCGCCCCGCCGTACCAGCGTGGTGACGTCGTACGTCTGGTACTGCACCCGCTGTCGGTAGTCGGTCCAGCCCGGCGCGAACAGGTCCTTGCCGACCCGCTGTCCGTTGAGATGCGGCTCGTAGTGGCCGAGCGCCGTCGCGTACAGCCGCGCGCTCGCGACGGGCTTGTCGGCCAGCCGGAAGGAGTGCCGCAGCTGGGTGGCGGGGAAGTACGCGGGCGCCACCGCGCCCCACGGACCGGAGCCCCACGCCGGGCCCTTCGTGGCGGCGGGCCAGGCGCTGTCGTCGTAACCGGTCTGCCGCCACTCGGCGCCGGGCTCCTCGTCCGTGCTCTTCCAGGTGCCGTCCGTGTGGACGGCGTCGTCGCCGTCGGCGGAAGTCAGCTCCAGTGCGGCGATGAGCCCGGCCGGGCTCTCGGTGGCGTTGACCGCCGCCACCGCCAGCACGTTGGCGCCCGGGCGCAGTTGGGCCGTGACATCGACGACGGCCGGCCGGCGCCAGTTCTCGGCGGGCCCGTCGGGCTCGGTGCGGCTCACCTCGGTGCCGTTCACATACACGGTGTACGCGTCGTCGGCGCCCACCACGAGCCGGGCGCCCGTGGCACCCGCCGGGGCGTCGAAGGCGCGGCGGAACCAACGGGTCCCGGCGGGCAGATTGCTCGTCGGTTCGCCCTCGGGGAACCAGATCCAGGACGAGCCCCGCAGGGTCGGCGCGCCGCTCAGCGCGGCGGGTGCGGCGATCCACCGCGCGGACCAGGCCGCCGTGCTCATCAGCCCGGTCTCCCACCAGGCGCTCTCGCTCCAGCCGGAGACCTCACCGGCCGCGTTCCAGACGCGGACCGACCAGTGATAGCGCGTCAGGGGCCTCAGGGCGGGGCCGGCGTACGGCACGAGGACCGACCGGTCCGACTCGACCTTGCCGCTGTCCCACACATCGGGCTCGGCCAGCTTGCGGGCACTCGACGCGACCCGGATCTGGTACGCGCTCTGCGTCTGACCGGGCGCGTCGGACAGCAGGGGCCAACTCAGCCTGGGCTCCGGGGAGTCGAGGCCCAGCGGATTGCGTACGTACTCGACCGTCGGGGCGTCGACCCGGAGCGCGGCCCGCCCCGGGCCCGCGGCGCCGGCCCCGGACTGCTCGGCGGCCCCTGCCGACGGCGCGCCGGCCGTGGCGAGGGAGGTGCCCAGCGCGGCTGCGGTGGTGGTGGTGAGCATGCGGCGTCTACTGATCACGTCAACCCCAGAACAATTCGACAGTGAATCGATTCATCGCGTGAAAGTAGGGGCGGGCTCTTGGCGCGTCAAGGTGTCGCGCTCACATTGCCTTACCAGGCAGGCGATTTGGGCTGAGTTGCTGAACCCTTTCAGTCCCACGGCCGGACTCCCGTCGCGATTCTTTGGAAGCCGGTGACCGGACCGCCGGCCGGATCGGGATGCGACGGCCGTCCGTATGTCTGGCCGTGCTCCGGGGCGGGTATTTCCCGTTCAGCGCATCCGCGGCTCCGCCCCGCGCACGGGTGGGGGAGAGCGGACGCGCCGCACGTCGTACATCCGTGCGCCCTTGTCACGAGCGCCGTACGGACGTCACGTTGGCTGGAGCGAGTCGTCGAAGTGGCGTCCTACGGCCCACCGGACCGAAACGGACTCTCCGGGCGCGACCCAGGGGCGGGAACGAGGCAGCGGTGTCCTCTCGGCAACCCAACACACGACTCGCTCGGCTGCTTGAGGAGGCGGGATGGAGTGCGGCCGGACTCGCCTATGCCGTCTCGTCGGTCGCGGCCGAACACGGCCACGACCTCACGGTGAGCCGCTCGACGGTGACCCGCTGGCTCGCTGGCACCCACCCTCGTCCCCCCGCGCCCGCCTACCTTCTGGAGGCGCTCGCCCGGCGCGTGGGCAGACCGCTGGCCGCCGTCGACGCCGGGCTCACCCAAGCCCCCGCGCGAATACCGGACTGGACCTGGGAGGCACATCCCGTGCGCCGACTGGCCAAGCTCACCAACAGCCAACTGGACCCCAACCGGGGCAAGCTCCTGGGCGTGGACGTCTACAGCCTCGCCGCCCTGACGGTCCCGAGCTGGGAGGACCTCCTGGCGCGGGCCACCGCGCGCCGGGCCGGAGCCGTGGTCGGACGCCGTGTCGGACGCGCGGAGGTGGAGGCACTCCAGGGCATGACCGTCTTCTTCGCGTCCTTGACGGGGGCGTTCGGCGGCGGCCACGCCCGTACCGCGCTCACCACGTATCTCGCCGACGACGTCACCCCCTGGCTCCTCGCCGACGCCAGTGAGGAGGTGCACCGGCAACTCCTCACGCAGGCGGCCCAACTCACCGTCCTCCTGGGCAACATGTGCGCCGACGACGGCGCCGACGCGCTGGCCCAGCACTACCACCGCACGGCCGCCCATCTGGCCGCCGAGGCCGACGACCCCCACACGTACACCATCGCCCTCAGGGCTCTCGCCTCCCACGCACTGGAACTGGGGCACGGGCAACCCGCGCTCACCCTGACCGAGCAGGCCGCGACCACCGCCACCCGCCACTCGTCGCCGCTGACCCAGTCCTTCACCCAGTCCCACCTCGCCCTGGCCCACGCGCGGGCGCACGACCGCCCCCGGGCGCTCCTGGCCCTGCACACCGCGGAGGTCCTCCACGACCGCGCGGACCAGGACCCGTCCGACCCCTTCGGCAGCTACCCGGCCGCGGCGCTGTACTACCAGCGGGCCCGGACCCTGACGGCGCTCCGGGACCACCAGGCGGCCGACCGGGCCTTCAACGCCTCGCTGCGCGCCCGCGCCCCGCAGGCACGCAGGGCCAGGGCGCTCACGACGGCCCTTCTGGCCGAATCACAGCTCCTTCAGGGGAATCTCGAACAGTCCGTCACCACCTGGAAGAGATTCCTCGTCGACTACCCGGGTCTCCGCTCGGCCCGTGCCACCGCCTCCCTCACCACCATGCGCCAGTCACTGCGCCCCTACAGCGCCCACCCCGATGTCGCCCTCCTTGCCGAGGAGGCCGCTTCCCTGTGAGCCGCGTCTCTGTGAGCCGCGTCCCAGTGGGAGCGCGGACTCAACGACGCGCGCGCCTGGAGCCTTTGGTGTGCGCCGGCCACCAGGGAGCCCACCCGGCCGGCCACCAACGACGGACGGCGCTTCCCGGCGCCTTCCGTCCTGTCTGTTGTTCTGCGTGCGGAGCCCCTGATTCCCTGGGCCGGTTCACGGGACTGAGAGCGAACGGATCATCCATGACTGGTGTTTAGTCCCGGCCGGGCCGCCCTCCGGCGCACCGGCGACGACAGCGGGATGTGTTCACCCGAAGAATCGTTTTCGGAATCACCCGTATGCGGCCCGCCGTCACGGGCCGAGTCCCTTCGCGGGCGACCCGGAGGTCAGTTTGCGACCGATTCGCGTGTACGGTCCTCGTCTCTGTCAGGATCACCTCCTCGGCGGGCGCGCGGGCCGTGGGGCGGGTGCCCACCGGCCTGCCGAGGGTGATCCGAGAAAATGTTGTCATGCGGTAACTGATCGCTTTAGTCTCAACCCGGACGCACCCGGCGGTCCCACGGGCCGCGGTGCCCGTGGCGAGAGGAGAACAACTGCCATGGGCACCCGCCCGAACACAGCGGTCAAATCCGCCTCAGGCAGACCCGGCACCCCTGTGTCGCCCGCCGCACGGGGACGTGTCCCCGCGAGCCGGGACACGATGCGCGGGGACGAAGCGGCCGAGGCCCTGTGGAGCGGCCGGCCGCCCACGGTGCTGCTGATCGAGGACGACCCCGGCGACGCGCTCCTGGTCGAGGAACTGGTGGCCGACAGCGAGGTCCCGCTGCGGCTGAGCCTCGCCAGGACACTGGCGGAGGCGGTCACCGCGCTGGAGGCGGAGGTGCCGCAGTGCATCCTGCTCGACCTGCATCTGCCGGACGCCCAGGGACTGGAAGCCCTGGAGCGGGTCCTCGTCCACGCCGGTGGAGCGGCCGTGGTCGTACTGACCGGGCTCGCCGAGGAGCAGGCCGGCCTCGCGGCCGTCGCCGCCGGGGCGCAGGACTATCTGATCAAGGGGCGGGTGGAGCCCGACCTGTTCGTCCGCGCGATCCGCTACGCGATCCAGCGCAAGCACACCGAACAGGCGGCGTCCGCCCTCCAGACCAGCCGGCTCCGCGCCCAGGAGAACGCCCGCCTGGAGCGCGGCCTGCTGCCCACCCCGCTGCTTCTGGACTCGACGGTCGCCGTCTGTGCCCGCTACCAGCCCGGCCGCTCCCAGGCGCTGCTCGGCGGTGACTTCTACGACGTCGTCCAGACACCCGACGGCATGACCCACGCGGTCGTGGGCGACGTCTCCGGGCACGGGCCCGACGAGGCGGCGCTCGGCGTGTGCCTGCGGGTGGCATGGCGCTCGTTCGTCCTCGCGGGCGCCCGCGGCCAGCAACTCCTCGCCCTGCTCGAACAGATCCTGGTCGCCGAACGGTCCGGGCCTGAGATCTTCGCCACCCTCACCTGTCTGACCCGGCTGCCGGCCGAGGACCATATGAACGTGCAGCGCGCCGGTCACCCCGGGCTGCTGATCCGGTCGCCCGAGGGCGGCGTACGCCTGGAGGAGGTGCCCGGCGGGCCGGTGCTCGGCCTGCTGCCCGGCCGGGTGTCCTGGCCGGTGACCGCCGTCCCCGTGCACCGGCACGGCGCGGTGATGATGTTCACCGACGGGCTCATCGAGGGACGTACCGGCACCGGCTTCGAACGGCTGGGGGAGCACGGGCTCCTGGAACTCGCCCGGCGCCACGCGCACGAGGCGGCGGAGACGTTCGTCGACACCCTGATCCACTCCGCGCAGACTCTCGCGGCGAGCTTCGGCGGCCTGGCCGACGACGTCGCCGTGCTCCACCTCGAATGGAACGGTGCCCACTGATGTCCGACTCCCCACGACGCCCCGACGGGACGGCGCGCCCGCCGTCCGGCCACCGGGTGCGGATACTCCGGCGGCTCACCGTCCAGGGCTGGTTCCTGCTGGCCGTCTCCGCCCTCTGCGTGATGACCCTGGCCGCCGGGGCGGTGGCCGCGGCCACGCTCGCGCGCACCAGCGAGACCGCCGACCATCTGATCGACGAGGTGTCCCCGGCCCGTACCCAGGCCTTCCGGCTCCAGGCCGCCCTCCTCGACCAGGAGACGGGTGTCCGCGGCTATCAGCTGACCAAGGACGAAAGCCTGCTGGAGCCGTACCGGCGGGGCCTCACCGCCGAGACGGCGGCGCGCGAACGGCTCGGCGAGCTGATCGACGGACTCGACCGGCCGGTCGCCGACCTGCGGGCGGTCGAACGGGCGGCGCGCGAGTGGCGCACCGAGTTCGCCGACCCGGCACTGGCGGGTGCGTCGGGCGCCGACGCCGCATCGGTGACCGAGGCGAAGCGGGCGTTCGACCGGGTCCGCGCGGCGCTCGACGCCCAGCAGGAGCACCTCGGGCAGGAGCAGAGCGACGCGCGGGCCGCGTTCGCCGACGCCCGCGCGGACCGCGACCGGGCACTGGTGGCCGCCCTGGTGGCGTTCCTGCTGACCGGGGTGGCGATCACCGTCCTCGTGCACTTCACGGTGGTACGGCCGCTGGACACGGTGCGCACCGCCTCCCGGCGCGTCGCCGACGGGGACTTCGACCACGCGATCCCCGCGCACGGGCCGGCCGATCTGCGGACCCTCGCGGCGGCCGTGGAGGGCATGCGGCTGCGGGTGGTCAGCGAACTCGCCACCTCGCGGGACAGCGAGGCGGAGCTCGCCCGCCAGGCCGCCGAGCTGGACGCGAGCGGGGTCGAGCTGCGGCGTTCCAACGCCGAGCTGGAACAGTTCGCGTACGTCGCCTCGCACGACCTCCAGGAGCCGCTGCGCAAGGTCGCCTCCTTCTGTCAGCTGCTGGAGAAGCGTTACGGGGACCAGCTCGACGACCGCGCCACGCAGTACATCGGCTTCGCCGTCGACGGCGCCAAGCGCATGCAGGTCCTGATCAACGACCTGCTCACCTTCTCCCGCGTCGGCCGGGTCCAGGACGCGGAAGAACCGGTCGCCCTGGACGCCGCCCTGGACCGCGCCGTACGCAACCTCTCGGCGACGATCGAGGAGAGCGGCGCCGTCATCGAGCGCCCGGCCGAGCTGCCCGAGGTCATCGGTGATCCGACGCTGCTCACGATGCTCTGGCAGAACCTCGTCGGGAACGCGGTCAAGTTCCGCCGCCCCGACCGGGACCCGCGTATCAGTATCGCCGTCGACCGTGTGGAGGGCGCCGACTCCTGGACGTTCACCGTCACCGACAACGGCATCGGCATCGCCGAGGAGTTCGCCGAGAAGGTCTTCGTCATCTTCCAGCGCCTGCACGCGAGGGACGCGTACGCGGGCACCGGCATCGGCCTGTCGCTGTGCAAGAAGGTCGTCGAGCACAGCGGCGGGCACATCTGGATCGACACGGCCCACACCGACGGCGCGCGTATCGCCTTCACCCTCCCCGCCGAACCCCCGGCGTCCGCGGCCGTGGAGCCGTCCTCACCGGCCGACACCGGCGCCACGCCGGTCGCCGATGACACGCCGACCGCCGCCACGCCGAGCACCGATGACACGCCGACCACCGGCACCACACCTGTCACCACCACCGAAGGAAGCACTGTATGAGCACATCTCCCCAGCCGCGGCCCGTCGAAGTCCTGCTCGTCGAGGACGACGCCGGCGACGAACTCATGACCCGCGAGGCGTTCGAGGACAACAAGATCGGCAACAGCCTCCATGTCGTACGGGACGGTCTGGAGGCCCTGGACTTCCTCTACCAGCGCGGGGAGTACACCGAGGCGCCGCGCCCCGATCTCATCCTGCTCGATCTGAATCTGCCCAAGTACGACGGCCGGCAGGTGCTGGAGAAGGTCAAGTCCGATCCGGACCTCAGCCCCATCCCGGTGGTGGTCCTCACCACGTCGGCGGCCGAGGAGGACATCCTCCGGAGCTACAAACTGCACGCCAACGCGTATGTGACCAAACCGGTCGATCTCGAACAGTTCATCAAGGCGGTCCAGCAGATCGACGACTTCTTCGTGACCGTGGTCAAGCTGCCGCGCGCGTTCTGAGACGGGCTCGGCGCGCTGATAAACTTCACAACAGAGACTGTTGCCTTACGTAAACATTCTCGGCGGGCCGACTCCGGACCCGCGTGTCCACCACTCGTACGCTGAAAAGAGGCGCGATGCCGTCAGGCACTGTCCGCCGCGGAACCCCGGTCATCCGTGGGGCGGGCCTGTGCCGCCGCGTCGAGCCGGGCGGACGCCGCCGCGTGGAACGCGGTCAGCCCCTCCGTGAGCGCGGCCACGGCCGCCGCGTCCATGCCGTCCAGTACGGCGCTGACCTCCCGTGCCCGGATCGCCCGGTGCTCGTCCAGCACCTTGCGCCCACGGGGGCTCAGCCGCAGCTCCACCTCACGGCGGCTGGTCGTGCTGGTGCGCCGCTCCACCAGGCCCAGGGCCTCCATCCGGTCGCACAGCCGGCTGACGGACGGGGGGCGGGAGCCGAGCGCCCTGCCGAGCGAACGCAGGTTCGTGCCGTCGTACCTCTCCAGCACGAGAAGAGCCCGGAGCTGCGAGGGGGAGACCGTTCCCGACGGCGCCGCCTCCTGTCCGCGTCCCCACAACACCTCAAGCAGCTCCGAGGCGGCACGAGCGGCCTCGGACATCTTCTCGCGCGGACGCGGCTGACCGGTGAGGGGGGACATCCGTCCACTGTGTCACCCGACGGCGACCTCTGTCAGCTCCGCCCCGCCTCCGAAGCCGCCCACCGGGCGTCCCGCGAGGCCACCCCCGTCCCCCTAGCAAGATTGTCTGAGAGACTGTGACGCAAAGCGACGACGTACTCGGAAGATCGGTGCGGGCAGCCGCGCCGCACGCGCTCGTGGACAGAGTCCGCGACGCGCTCGCCGCCTCGCACGGCGCGACGCGCGTGCAACTGTTCCTCGCCGACTACGGCGCCACGGTCCTCACCCCGTACGACCCGCTGCCGGGCAAGGAACAGCCGCTCTCCCTGTACAACAGCCCCGAGGGCCGGGCGTTCGGCAGCCAGGAACCGCGCGAGCAGCAGATCAGACACGGTGACGCCGTGGACCACCACCTTCCGGTGACTGTCCGGGGCGAGCGGACCGGGATCCTCTCGGTGCGGCTGCCCAACGAGCGGTCCACCCCGGAGGCCGTGGCGGAACTGGCCCATGTGGCCGATCTGCTGGGGCACGAGATCCTGGTGGCGGAACGGGACACCGACGCCTACCAGCGCGCCCGCCGGATCAGCCGCCTCACCCTCGCGGCCGAGATGCAGTGGCAACTGCTGCCCGCGCGCGCCTGCGCCGCGGAGGAGTTCGCCATCGGCGCCCAGCTGGAGCCGGCGTACGCGATTCACGGGGACAACTTCGACTGGGCGGCCGACGCGGAGGAGCTGACCGTCGCCGTCACCAACGGCATGGGCGAGGGCATCCAGGCGTCCCTGCTCAGCAATCTCGCCGTCAACGCCCTGCGCAACGCGCGCCGCTCGGGCCTCGACATCGCCGGCCAGGCGGCCCTCGCCGACCAGGCGCTGTACGAGCAGCACCGGGGTGCGTCGCACGTGGCGACACTGCTGATGCGTTTCGAGCTGGCGACCGGCCGGGTGGAGGTCGTGGACGCGGGCTCACCGCAGCTGTGGCGCAGACGGGGCCGGACGGTCGAGCGCATCCCGCTCGAAGCGCAGCTGCCGCTCGGCATGTTCGAGGAGTCCCACTACGAGGCCCAGGAGTTCCATCTGCTCCCGGGCGACCGGCTGCTCATGGTGAGCGACGGGGTGTACGACGCGCTCTCGCCGGAGGGTGAGGCGTACGGGGAGCGGGCGCTGGCCCGCGCGATCAACTCGACGAGCCTGCTGCCGGCGGCGACGGCGCCGCGCGCACTGCTGCGCGCGCTGGCCGAGTTCCGCAAGGCGGACACGACGGACGACGCACTCGTGCTCTGCCTCGACTGGTCGGGCAGAGCGGACACCGAGCCGTCGGCGCGCGGCTGAGACCGGACTTGAGCGGTACCGGGCCTGGGCGGCTCCGGATCTGAGCGGTACCGGGCCCAGCGGCATCGGAACCCGAACAGAGCCGGACGGGGGTGCGTGCGCCGGACCGGCGTTCGCACCCCCGTTGACCGGGTCCACTGTTCAGGCAGGGCTGTGGCTCACTCCTCGGTGAGCATTCCCGTACGCAAGGTCGTCAGGATCCGGGCGAGCAGCCGGGACACATGCATCTGCGACACGCCCAGCTCGGCGCCGATCTCGGACTGGGTCATCTCACGCCCGAATCGCATCTCGACGATTCCGCGCTCACGCTCGTCGAGCTCCTCCAGCAGCGGAGCCAGCACGTGGAAGTTCTCGACGAGTTCCATGGCGGGATCGCACTCACCGAGCGTGTCGGCGAAGGCGCGGCCCCCGGTGCCGGCGGGTCCGTCGTCCCCGCCGTCGGTCGGCAGGTCGATCGAGCCGGCGGTGTAGCCGTTGGAGGCGATCCGCCCGTCGATGACCTCGGCCTCGGTCAGCTCCAGATGTTCCGCCAGCTCCGCCACAGTGGGTGTGCGGCCGAGCGTGTCGGTCAGGGCGTCCTGGGCCTTCGCCAGTTCCGTACGCAGCTCCTGGAGCCTGCGCGGCACATGGACGGCCCAGGTGGTGTCCCGGAAGAACCGCTTGATCTCACCGTGGATGTACGGCACGGCGAAGGAGCTGAACTCCACCTCGCGCGACAGGTCGAAGCGGTCGATCGCCTTGATCAGACCGATCGTGCCGACCTGGAGGATGTCCTCCAGGTCGCCGCTGCCGAGATTTCGGAAGCGGCGTGCCGCGAATCTGACCAGGGACTGGTTCATCTCGATCAGTGTGTTGCGGGCGTACTGGTACTCGTGTGTGCCTTCTTCCAGGACCTGGAGCCTGTCGAAGAAGAGCTTCGACAGCTTCCGCGCGTCCTGGGGGGAAACCTTCCCCGTGTCCTCGATCCAGGGAAGCTCGCCGGAGGGCGAGTCCGTACGAGTGGTGGCCGCCACGGTGCCCGGATGGGCCGAAGCGGCGGAGGTATGCGTACTCATCGTCACGTCATCGCCTTTGTTGGTGTAGGCACTCTGCTGTGATGCCACTGCCTGAGAACCCGTCCGGTCCTACCGTGGCCTAATAGTTGCTGTCTGGCAAGTGTTGCCCCGAAGTGGCCTGGCGGACGGGATGCGTGGCCGAAGATCGCCTAGCATGTCCGCGGAAGGCTGGTGAGTCGTGGTACTGAAAACATTCGGCTGGGCATTCGGGGTCACCGTGCTCGGTCTCGCGCTGGCGGTGTTCTACGACGGCTGGACCGCGCTCGGTGTCGTGGCGATCCTGACCGTGCTGGAGGTCTCGCTCTCCTTCGACAACGCGGTGATCAACGCCGGGATCCTGAAGAAGATGAGCGCCTTCTGGCAGAAGATCTTCCTCACCATCGGTGTCCTCATCGCCGTGTTCGGCATGAGGCTCGCCTTTCCCGTACTCATCGTCGCGGTCACCGCCAAGCTCAGCCCGGTCAAGGCGGTGCAGCTGGCGGTCAACGACAAGGACCGGTATCAGCAGCTGGTCACCGACGCGCACCCGTCGATCGCGGCCTTCGGCGGCATGTTCCTGCTGATGATCTTCCTCAACTTCATCTTCGAGGACCGCGAGATCAAGTGGCTGGGCTGGATCGAACGCCCGCTGGCCAAGCTCGGACAGGTCGAGATGCTGTCCGTCTGCCTCTCGTTGATCGTGCTGCTGATCGCCTCCATGACGGTCGCCACCCACGCCCACCAGCACGGCGGCGGGCACGCCGACAAGGCGCAGACGGTCCTCACCTCAGGACTCGCCGGGCTCGTCACGTATCTGATCGTCGGCGGACTCTCCAGCTTCTTCGAGAAGAGACTCGCCGACGAGGCGGACGCCCAGGCCGACGAGGAGGTCATCGAGCCGGGTGCGCCGGGTGCGCCGGGTGAGCCGGCCGAGAAGGAGGGGACCGGGGCCGCGTCCGGCCGGAGTGAGAAGAACGACAACGGCGACAAGGGCGGCAGGAGCGGTCCCTCGCTCGTGGCCGTCACCGGCAAGGCCGCGTTCTTCATGTTCCTCTACCTCGAAGTCATCGACGCGTCCTTCTCCTTCGACGGCGTGATCGGCGCCTTCGCCATCACCAACGACATCGTGCTGATGGCGCTCGGCCTCGGTATCGGTGCGATGTACGTCAGGTCGCTCACCGTCTACCTGGTCCGCCAGGGAACACTGGACGACTACGTCTATCTGGAACACGGCGCGCACTACGCCATCGGCGCCCTGGCTGTGATCCTTCTCATCACCATCCAGTACCAGATCAGTGAGATCGTCACCGGTCTCATCGGCGTCGTCCTGATCGGCCTGTCCTTCTGGTCGTCGGTCCTGCGTAACCGGCGGATCGCGGCGGGCCAGGCGCGCCCGTCGGACATGGCGTGAGCCGTACATGACCAGCGGGACCGCCGGGGCCACCGGAACCGCCCCTTCCGGCACCCGGACGGCCCGCCGTCTCACCGACGTGCTCCAGCCCCGCAACACCCTGCTGGCCGGCATGACCGGCATCGGCGCCGCGGCGGCCGGCGACTGGACCGGCGTCCCCTGGGGGCTGTGGGGCGCGGTGTGCGCCGGGCTCGTGCCCGCCGCGTACATCGAGTGGGAGCGCGGGCGCGGCCGTTGGGGCGACCGGCACGTCGTGGACCGCACACAGCGGGCGCCGATCTTCCTGGTGATCCTCGGCTCGATCGGGCTCGGCGCGCTCGCCATGGTCGCCGGAGGGGCGCCCACGGGCATCCTGGTCGCCATGACCGCGCTGTGGGCGATGACCGTCGTCCTTCTGGCCGTCAACACCGTATGGAAGATCAGCGTCGACTCCGCCGTGGCCTCCGCCGTCGTCGCGCTGCTCGCCGCCGTCCACGACCCGTGGTGGCTCGCGGCGTACGTCCTGGTGGTCGCCGTGTGCTGGTCCCGGGTACGCCTCGGCTACCACTCGCTCGCCCAGACGGCCGCGGGCGCCACACTGGGCGCGGCCACGGCGGCGGCGTTCCTGCCGCTCTAGCGCGTGCCCGGCCGGGCGGAACTCCTTTTGCCGGGGGAGGGTGGAGCCGACGCACAACCGGCGACGGAGGGCCTCATGACGAACGGTGACACGGCGGCCGACACGGACGGGGCGCCCGCCTTCCACTGTCTGGTGACCGGTGCCAGCGGCTACATCGGCGGCCGGCTCGTACCGGAGCTGCTGGACGCCGGGCACCGGGTGCGCTGTCTCGCGCGTACGCCCGAGAAGCTGCGCGACCACGCGTGGGCGGGCCGGGCGGAGGTCGTACGCGGCGATGTCACCGACGCCGAGTCGGTCGGCGACGCCATGCGGGGGATCGACGTGGCCTACTACCTCGTCCACTCGCTCGGCACCGGCCCCGGCTTCGAGCGGACCGACGCCGACGCCGCCCGCGTCTTCGCCGAACAGGCGCACGCGGCGGGCGTCCGGCGCATCGTCTACCTCGGCGGCCTCACCCCGGCCGGCGTACCCGAACGGAGCCTCTCGCCCCATCTGCGCTCCCGCGCCGAAGTCGGGCACATCCTGCTGGACTCGCCCGTCCCCACCACCGTGCTGCGCGCCGCCGTCATCATCGGCTCCGGCTCCGCGTCCTTCGAGATGCTGCGCTACCTCACCGAACGGCTGCCGGTGATGGTCACACCGAGCTGGGTCCGGAGCCGGATCCAGCCCATCGCCGTACGCGACGTCCTGCGCTACCTCGTGGGCAGCGCGCGGATGCCCGCCGAGGTCAGCCGCGCCTTCGACATCGGCGGCCCCGACGTCCTGACCTACCTCGACATGATGCACGCGTACGCATCGGTCGCCGGGCTGCGGCGCCGGCTGATCATGCCCGTGCCCGTCCTCACCCCGACCCTGTCCAGCCACTGGATCGGACTGGTCACCCCCGTACCCCGCTCGATCGCCCGCCCGCTCGCCGAGTCCCTGCGGCACGAAGTCGTGTGCCACGAGCACGACATCGCGCGGTACGTCCCCGACGGCCCCGGCCGGCCCATCGGGTTCGAGGACGCGCTGACCCTGGCCCTCAAACGGATCCAGGACGCCCAGGTGACCACGCGCTGGTCCGCCGCCGCCGTCCCGGGCGCGCCGAGCGACCCGCTGCCGACGGACCCCGACTGGGCGGGCGGCAGCCTCTACACCGACCGGCGTGAACTGACCGTCGACGTCGGCCCCGAGGCGCTGTGGCGGGTCGTCGAAGGGATCGGCGGCGACCACGGCTGGTACTCCTTCCCGCTCGCCTGGGCCGTACGGGGCTGGCTGGACCGGCTCGTCGGCGGTGTCGGGCTGCGCCGGGGGCGCCGTGACGCCGCCCGGCTGCGGGTCGGCGACTCCCTGGACTTCTGGCGCGTCGAGGAGATCGAACCGGGCCGACTGCTGCGGCTGCGCGCGGAGATGCGGCTGCCGGGCCTCGCCTGGCTGGAGATGCGCGTCGAGCGGGACGAGCGGGGCCGTACGCGCTACCGGCAGCGCGCCGTGTTCTATCCGCACGGGCTGCTGGGGCACGCGTACTGGTGGAGCATCGCGCCGTTCCACGCCGTCGTCTTCGGCGGGATGGCGCGCAACATCGCGAAGGCGGCGGGCAAGGACGCGGCGGCGCCCCCCGTCCACGCGTAACGCGCCCGATCTCCAACTCGCCCGTCCCGGCGCCGTACGGGGAGGTGGACGCCGCGCGTCCAGGATGCGGCCGGTCATTGACCTCGTTCGGCCGCCGCGGTTACGGTCCCAGACATGCAGCGATCCGCGCACCTGACGACTCGGGGTCATATCGACCTCAAGCGTGTGTGCTCCGCGGCGTGTCACCGGGCCTGACGTCACAGCGCCCACGCGGTTCGGCCGGCCTCCGACGGGATGTTCCCCCGAGGTCCCCACCGCCGCCATCCAGGATCTGGAAGACACCCGTGAAGAAGCCGCCGGTGCCCGTCCGTCGCCGACCCACCCCCGTACGCCGCGCGGACATCGCGCCGCCCGCCGCGCCGCCACGCCGTGCCCCGGGGACCGGGACCGTACTGAACGCCGTCCTCGACCACGGCCCGGTCGCCCGCAGCACCGTCGCACGTCTCACCGGACTGTCCCCGGCGTCCGTCACCGGGCACAGCGCACGGCTGCTCGCCCGGGGGCTGATCCGGGAGAGCCCCGAGACCACGGGGCCACGCGGGCTCGGCCGGCCGCACGTCCCCGTGGACATCGACACCAGCCGCCATCTGGTGGCCGGCGCGCACATCGCGGTCACCAACTCGACGCTGTCCCTGATGGATCTGCGCGGCCGGATCGTCGCCGAGGACCGCCGCCCGCACGACGGGGCCCGCCCGCATCCGCGCCAGGTGCTCGACTCGCTCGCCGCACGGCTGCCCCGGCTCATGTCCGCCCACGCCGACGGCCGTTCGGTGCTGGCGCTGGGCGTCGCCACCGGCCACCGGGTGGACCCCGACGCCGGGGTGGTCGTGCACCATCCCCAACTGGGCTGGCGGAACGTGGCGGTACGCGACCACCTCGCCGCCGCGACCGGGCTGCCGGTCCAGGTGGACAGCCACGCACGGGCGTTGGCGCGGGCCGAGCAACTGTTCGGCGAGGCGTCGACGCGGGGGAGCGCCGTACTGCTCTTCGTCGGCGCGGTGGTGGACGCCGCGTTCACGACGGCCGGAGAGGTGCACCTCGGACCCCGGCACGGCACGGGAAGCATCGCCCATCTGCCGGTCGGTGGCGGCGGCAGCCTCGAATCGGAGGTCTCCGAACAGGCCATGGTGCGGCTCGCGGCCGAACAGGGCCTTCCCGTACCGTCGTTCCCCGCCCTGCTGGAGCGCGCGCTGGCGGGGGAGCCGCGTGCGCTGGAGCTGTTCCGCCGCAGAGCGAGACTGGTCGGCCGGGCGGTGGCGCTGCTGCTGGACATGTTCGACCCCGGGGTCGTGGTGGTCGTCGAGCCGGGCACGGGGCTCCTGCCCCACTGCCTGGCCGATCTGCGGACGGCGGTCGCCGAGCGCTCGCTCGTCTGCGACGACCCCGAACAGGCCGTCGTGGCAAGCAGTTTCACCGGCAGCGTGCTGTCCACGGCGGGCGCGGCCGTGGCGCTCGGCGCGCTGTACGCGGACCCGCTCGCCCCCTGGTCCCCGGTCGATCCCCCGGCCGCCGATTCCCGAGTTAATTCGACGAGTTGCAATGTTGACCGGGCCTGAAGACACGCCGGACAATGAATTCATGACCATTCGGCAGCGGATCTCGCGTTACGTGCCCTGCCCCTGTTGTCGCGCCTGAATTCTCCTCGCGCCACGGTCCATCACTGAATTCGCCGGACCTCGCCACCGGCCCGCCCGCAGTCGCACACCCGGCCACTGCCTGCGCTTTTCCATCTCATCCACCCTTCTTCCTGGGGGAGACGTTGACTGTCACCGTGTCATCGCATCTCGCTGCGGGCATTGCCCCGGAGCGCTTCAAGAATCTCTTCCGCCGATATCCGGCGGGAGTGGTCGTCATCACCGCGGACGCCGGTCACGGCCCGGTCGGATTCACCGCCACCTCGCTCACGTCCCTGTCCCTCTCCCCGCCGCTCGTGTCGTTCGGCATCGCCCTCACCGGATCGTCCTGGCCGACGATCGAGCGCGCGTCGTCGGCCGTCGTCAACTTCATCGGCGCCGAACAGGAGCCGCTGGCACGGACGTTCGCGACCAGCGGCATCGACAGATTCGCCGCGCCCACGGCCTGGCACCGGCTGCCGGACGGGGAGCCCGTACTCGACGGCGTCGCCGGCTGGCTGCGGCTGAGCGTCCAGCAGATCCTCCCCGCCGGGGACCACCGCATCGTCGTGGGCCGTGTCGAGGACGCCGAGCACGACGACAACCGGCGCCCGCTGCTCTTCCACGACGGCCGCTATCTCGCGCTCTGAGCCGTACGCCGCCCACACCCGCCCCGAGGAGAAGACCCATGTCCCGCGACCCGGACCGCAAGCCCCTGCACCTCAACGCCTTCCTGATGACCGTCGGCCACCACGAGGCCGCCTGGCGCCTCCCGCAGAGCCCCACCGACGGCACGGACGTCGAGCACTACAAGAACCTGGCCCGTATCGCCGAGCGCGGCAGACTCGACTCCCTGTTCCTCGCCGACGGCCCCGTCCTGCACGGCGATCCGGGGCGGCGGCCCTCCAGCATCCTGGAACCCACCGTGCTGCTGACCGCCCTCGCCGGCGTCACCAGCAGGATCGGCCTCATCGCCACCGCGTCCACCAGCTACAACGAGCCGTACAACCTCGCCCGCCGGTTCGCCTCCGTCGACCATGTCTCGGGCGGTCGCGCCGGCTGGAACATCGTCACCACGGCGGGCGCCGACGCAGCCCGCAACTTCGGTCTGGACGACACCCCGCTCCACCGCGAGCGCTATCTGCGGGCGGCCGAATTCCTCGACGTGGCAACCAAGTTGTGGGACAGCTGGGCCGACGACGCGGTGGTGAACGACAAGGCGGGCGGTGTCTACGCACGCGCCGAACGCGTCCGCCGGATCGATCACCGCGGTCCCCACTTCCGGGTCGACGGACCCCTGAACGTAAGCCGCTCCCCGCAGGGCCACCCCCTCCTCGTCCAGGCCGGTTCCAGCGAGGACGGCAAGGACTTCGCGGCGCGCTACGCGGAGGCCGTGTTCACCGCGCAGCAGACCCTGGAGGAGGGCGTCGCCTTCTACAAGGACGTCAAGCGGCGCGCGGAGTCCTTCGGGCGCGAGGCGGACGGCATCAAGATCCTGCCGGGGATCGTGCCGGTCATCGGCGCCACGGAGGCCGAGGCGCTGGAACTGGACGCGGAGCTGGAGCGGCACATCGTCCCCGAGTACGGCCGGCGCCAACTGGCCCGTCTCATCGGCGTACCCGAGGAACGGCTCGCGCTGGACCAGGAGTTGCCCGACGACATCCCCACCGAGGACGAGATCGAAGGCGCCAAGAGCCGCTTCACCCTGATCGTGGAGCTGGGCAGGCGTGAGCGCCTGACGGTACGTCAGCTCATCGGCAGGCTCGGCGGTGGCCGCGGGCACCGCACCTTCGCCGGCACGGCCGAGCAGGTCGCCGACACCATCGAGCACTGGTACGACAGCGGCGCGGCCGACGGCTTCAACATCATGCCGGCGCTGCTCCCCTCCGGCCTTGAGGTCTTCGTGGACCAGGTCGTACCGATCCTCCAGGAGCGTGGCCTGTTCCGCACCGAGTACACGGGTACGACGCTGCGCGAGCACTACGGGCTGCCACGCCCCGCCAACCGGTTGTTCGACACGGTGGGGAACGCCGCCGGTACGGGCTGACAGGGGCTGGGGCGCCGTCGTGCGCGATACTGCGCGCATGCGCATTTCAGCCAGAGCGGACTATGCGGTACGTGCCGCGCTGGAGCTCACGACATCCCGCGACGAGGCCCCGCTGAAGGCGGAGGCGATCGCCGCCGCCCAGGACATCCCGCACAAGTTCCTCGAAGGCATCCTCAACGACATGCGCCGGGGCGGCCTCGTCGTGAGCCGGCGCGGCGGCAACGGGGGATACCGGCTGGCCAGGCCCGCGGACACCATCACCGTCGCCGATGTCGTCCGCGCGGTGGACGGACCTCTCGTCTCCGTACGCGGGGTCCGTCCGCCCGAGCTGTCCTACTCCGGCCCCGCCGAGTCGCTGCTGCCGCTGTGGATCGCGCTGCGAGCCAATGTCCGCCAGATTCTCGATGTGGTGACCCTGGCCGACATCGCCACGGCGGGGCTGCCGGACCATGTGTCGGCGCTGGCGGCGGACCCCGAGGCCTGGACGAACCCCTGACCGACGCGCCGTTCGCGGTGCCCTACGCCGCGCCGTCGCCGTGCCGTTCCGCTGACCGGAATCCGAGTCCACCATATGAACACGCTCTTGGGGCGGCGGGAACTCCGTGCCAGTATTCCTACTAATCCAGTGGGAAAACTAGGGATGTTGGAGGTGGCCGGCACCGTGCCGACGAAACCCGTGGTCCGAACCGCCCCCCTGCGCAAGCCCCCGGCGCCCGACGACGCGATGTGGCCGCGCGTCACCCGGGAGGTGGCCGACGATCTCGCCGCCGACGCGATCGCCCGCGACCGGGCCGGCAAGCCGCCGTACGACGAGGTGGCACGGCTGCGCGAAGCCGGTCTGCCCGCGCTGCTGACACCGCCCGCGCTCCTCGGCGGGAACAGCCCGCTCCCGGATCCCTCCGGCCACGTCAGCCACGGCGGCGCCGACTGGCGCACCGCCGCCACCGTGATCCGCGAGATCGCGGCGGCCGACGGCTCCATCGGCGAACTCATCGCCCGGCACTACGTGCTGTCGTGGAGCAGCCGCTTCTTCGCCGCCCAGGACGACACGGCCACCCGGCTCGAACCGTCCGCCGCCGCGCAGGGCTGGCTCCTCGGCGGCGGCACCGACCTCCCGGACCCGGAGACCGGTCCCGGTCTCACCCTCTCCCCGGCCGGGCCGGGCCATCTGCTCAACGGCCGGCGGACCTTCGCGGCCGGTGTCACCGTGGCCGACCGGCTCGTCGTCGGCGCCACCTCCACGCGCACCGGCGAACTGCTGATCGCACTCGTGAACCCGGCCCATCCCGGCGTACTCACCGGCACCGACAACGACCGCCTCGGCCAGCGGCTCACCGGCGCCGGCAGCGTCGACTTCGACAACGTGCCCGTGGCCGCCGAGGACATCCTCGGCGCACTGCCGGGCGACGAGCACGCCGTCTCCGCCTTCACCGCGCTCGCGCCGCTCGCCCTGCGGCTCGTCCTCAGCCATGTCGCCCTCGGCATCGCCGAAGGCGCGCTCGCCGAGGCCCGTGACGTCAGCCGGGCGGTGCGCCCCGCGCCCCGCTCCGACGTGGTCGACGCGTCCGACCCGGCGACCTACGCCGTACGGCCGAGCGGTGACCCGTATCTCCTGCTGGCGTACGGGGAGTTGGCGACCGCCGCCCACACCGCCGCCGCCGTCGTGGAACGCGCGACGGACGCCCTGGAGCAAGGGCTGATGACCGGGCGGGACATCGGTATGGACGAGCGCGCCGAGATCGCCGTCCTGGTCGCCGCGGCCGAGGCCGTCACCAGCAGATCCGCCGTCGACATCACCACCCGCATCCTCGAACTGACCGTGTCCGCCGCGTCGTTCGACGGCCGCGCCGCGCTCGACCGGTTCTGGCGCAACGCCCGCGCGCTCACCGCGCAGAGCTCACCGGCCCACCGGCTCCGCGACATCGGCGACCACTACCTCAACGGCACCCACCCGCCGTTCACCAACCGCGCCTGAGGTCCCTACGCCTGAGGCCTCCGTGCCCCGGCCCGCCTCGGCGGCCTCCAGCGTCGCCACCAGCCGGCCGAGCCCCCGGGTCAGTTCGTCCTCCTCTGCCGCCAGTGGCAGCCGCGCCCAGTCGTCGCGGATCTCCTGGTCCAGCCGGGACCACAACACCCGGCCCGCGTCGGTCAGATACGCCAGGATCCGGCGCCGGTCGAGCGGGTCGACACGGCGGTGCACCA
The DNA here is from genome assembly GCF_042870175.1 of Streptomyces sp. NPDC006643. Lineage (NCBI taxonomy): Bacteria > Bacillati > Actinomycetota > Actinomycetes > Kitasatosporales > Streptomycetaceae > Streptomyces > Streptomyces sp. NPDC006643. Next base: position 76,904 of record NZ_JBIAHA010000032.1, read on the forward strand.
GATTCTGGTCGACCAGCTGATCGACGAGCTTGGTCAGCGTGGGCGGCGGCAGGAACACGCAGTCCGCCACCGCGCTCATCCGGTGCCCCTGCCCGTCCGAGAGCAGCGACAGCACCCGCCAGGCGTCGACGGACGTGCCGGCGGCGTCCAGCACGGCGCGCAGCCGGCGCAGCACCAGCCGCTCGGCGCCGGTCAACAGGCGTACCAGGTCGTGGGGTTGACGCGTGGGGGGAGACGCAGAGGGAGGCATGGGCCGTTCGCTCCTCGGTCCGGTGACCGGCCCATCGTACAAAGCGCGGCCGGGCGGCGCGGAGATCCCCCGTGCCGGATCCCCCGTTCCACTGGGCGGACAGCACGGAAGTCCCACGCCGCGCCGGGCAATTATGGGGCCATGCGCCGGTCCAGCTGGCACGCCGACACCTCGATCGGCGTCGCGCTCGTCCACCCCATGCGGGGGCCCGCCGGGATCTTCGGGCCCGCCTGCGGACTCTGCGCGCAGCTCGCCGCCGACGAGGTCAACCGCAACGGCGGTGTCCTCGGCCGGGAGCTGAGACTGGTCCCCGTGGACGGCGGCGCCCCGCCGCACCAGGTGGCGGCCGAGGTGGAGTCGCTGGTGGCGAGCGGCGCGGTGCGCGGCGTGACCGGCTGGCACATCTCCTCCGTACGGCAGGTCCTCGCGCCCCGTATCGCCCACCGGGTGCCGTACGTCTACACGGCGCTGTACGAGGGCGGCGAGCGCACCGACGGCGTCTATCTGACCAGCGAGACACCGGCCGCCCAACTGCGCCCGGCCATGCGGCTGCTGGCCGACGAGCGCCGGATCAGGCGCTGGTACGTGGTCGGGAACGACTACGTGTGGCCGCGCCGTACCGCCCTGGCCGCGCGCGGCTACGCCCGGGAGAGCGGGGGAGTGGTGTGCGGCGAGACGTATCTCCCGCTGGGCACCGAGGAGTTCGGGCCGGTGCTGCGGGCGGTCGAACGGTCGGGCGCCGACGGTGTCCTCATGCTGCTCGTCGGCAGCGACGCCGTGCGCTTCAACCGTGCCTTCGCCTCGGCGGGACTGCCGGTGCGCGCACCGCGCCTGAGCACCCTCATGGACGAGAACATGCTGCTGGCCAGCGGCGCCGACGCCACCGCCGACCTCTACAGCACCGCCGGCTTCTTCGCCTCGCTCGCCAACCAGGACACGCTCGACTTCCACGGCCTGTACGCCCGCCGGTTCGGTGTCGAGGCGCCGCTGCCCGGCAGCCTCGGTGAGTCCTGCTACGAGGGAGTGCTGCTGCTCGCCGCGCTGGTGGAGCGCGCCCGCACCCTCGATGTGACGGCGATCGGCGCGGGCGCCGACGAGGTCTCGTACGAAGGACCGCGCGGCTTCCTGCGGCTGCGCCGGCGCCATGTCAGCCAGCGCATCTATCTCGCGCGCGCCGACGGGCTCGACTTCGACGTGCTGGCCGAACTGCGCCAAGAGGGACCACACCGGGACAACTGACGCGGTCCGCAGTCGAGTTACTTCCTGTGGGAAGTATTAATTGCCGTGAAACAGCGGGGAAACCAGCCGCCTCGAAGCTCGTTGCCGTCACCGCAACCCGCACTTCACGGCCCCCGTCCGGGGGCGAGGAGGCTTCGATGCCCACTCCCCGCGCCATCCGAACAGCCCTGAGCTGTACGGCACTTGTCACCACCGCGGCACTGGTCCTGACCGGCTGCGGCGCCAAGACGGGTGACACGTCGGCCGAGGGCGAAGGCGTCAAGGCCGACGTGTCGGGCAAGACCGTGAAGGTCGGTCTGCTCAACTCGCTCTCCGGCACCATGGCCATCAGCGAGGTCACCGTGCGCGACGCGCTCAACCTCGCCATCGGCGAGATCAACGCCGACGGCGGCGTGCTGGGCAAGCGCGTCGAGGCGATCAGCGAGGACGGGGCGTCCGACTGGCCCACCTTCGCCGAGAAGTCCGAGAAGCTCATCCGCGAGGACCGCGTCGCGGCGGTGTTCGGCTGCTGGACCTCCGCGAGCCGCAAGGCCGTCAAGCCGGTGTTCGAGAAGAACGACGCGCTGCTGTTCTACCCCGTCCAGTACGAGGGCCTGGAACAGTCGCCCAACATCTTCTACACCGGCGCCACCACCAACCAGCAGATCGTGCCCGCCCTCGACTATCTGAAGAAGCAGGGCAAGAAGTCGATCTATCTGGTCGGCAGCGACTATGTCTTCCCGCGCACCGCCAACAAGATCATCAAGGCGTACGCGAAGGCCAACGGGATGACCGTGGCGGGCGAGGACTACGCGCCGCTCGGCTCCACCGAGTTCAGCAGCATCGCGGGCAAGGTCAAGTCCGCCAAGGCCGACGCCGTCTTCAACACCCTCAACGGCGACAGCAACGTGGCCTTCTTCAAGGAGTACAAGTCCTCCGGCCTCACAGCGGCCGGCATGCCCGTCGTCTCCGTCTCGATCGCCGAGGAGGAGGTCAAGTCGATCGGCGCCGCCTACCTCAAGGACCAGCTCACCTCCTGGAACTACTACCAGACCACCCAGTCCCCGGCGAACACCGCCTTCGTCAAGGCGTACAAGGCCAAGTACGGCCAGGACAAGCCCACGTCGGACCCGATGGAAGCCGCGTACACCTCGGTGCATCTGTGGAAGGCCATGGTCGAGAAGGCCGGCTCCTTCGACGTCGCCAAGGTGCGCGACGCGTCCGACGGCATCACCTTCGACGCCCCCGAGGGCACGGTCACCGTGGACGGCGCCACGCAGCACATCCACAAGACCGCGCGCATCGGGAAGATAGGCGCCGACGGGCTCATCACCGAGGTCTGGAAGTCCGAAGGACCGGTGAAACCGGACCCGTTCCTCAAGGGCTACGACTGGGCCGCGGACCTCTCATGACAGTGATACTCGGCCAGCTCTTCATCGGCGTCAGCATCGGCGCCGTCCTGCTGCTCATCGCGCTCGGGCTCTCCCTGACCTTCGGGCAGATGAACGTCATCAACATGGCCCACGGCGAGTTCATCATGGCCGGCGCCTACACCGCCTATGTCGTCCAGCAGACCGTCAGCAGCGCCGGAACGTCCCTGCTGGTGGCCCTCCCGGCCGCCTTCCTCGTCGCCGGCGCGCTGGGTGTCCTCCTGGAGATCCTGCTCATCAGACGCCTCTACGAGCGCCCCATGGACACACTCCTCGTCACCTGGGGCGTCTCCCTGATCCTCCAGCAGCTCGCCCGCGACATCTTCGGCGCGCCCAACGTCCAGACCCGCGCGCCCGACTGGCTCACCGGTCACACCACGCTGTACGAGTCCGGCGGCGACAGCCTCACCCTCGCCAACAGCCGCCTGTTCATCCTGGCCCTCGCGATCACCGCCGTCGTCGGCATGACACTGCTGCTCAGACTGACGCCGCTGGGCCGCCGTATCCGCGCCGTCGTGCAGAACCGCGATCTGGCGAAGGTGTCCGGCCTCGCGACCGCGCGGGTGGACCGTACGACGTTCTTCATCGGGTCCGGTCTCGCGGGCATCGCCGGTGTCGCGCTGACACTGGTGGGCCCCATCGGCCCGACCATGGGCACCAACATCATCATCGACGCGTTCCTCGTCGTGGTCGTCGGCGGCATCGGCCAGCTCAAGGGCAGTGTCATCGTCGCCTTCGCGCTCGGGATGCTCCAGTCCGTCATGGAGTACTCCACCACCGTCAGCATCGCCAAGGTCGTGGTCCTCGTCGCCATCGTCGCGTTCCTCCAGTGGCGTCCCCAAGGCCTGTTCACCCTGCGCACCCGGAGCCTGGCATGACGACACCGACCACCACGACGGACCCGGCCGGCACGAAGAAGGCCCGGACACCCGGCCCGAGGGACCCGAAACGGCTGCGCGCCGCCGCCGTCCTGGCCCTCGGAGCGCTCGCGCTCTTCGGTCTCGCCCCCGCGCTCCTCAGCGACTTCCGGCTCTCCCTCCTCGCGAAGTACCTGTGCTTCGCGATCGTCGCCGTCGGTATCTGCCTCGCCTGGGGCCGAGGCGGACTCCTCACCCTCGGCCAGGGCGTCTTCTTCGGCCTCGGCGGCTACGCGATGGCCATGCACCTCAAGCTCGCCGACGCCGGGCCCGGCGAACTCCCCGACTTCATGCAGCTCTACGGGCAGGTCGATCAACTGCCCTGGTGGTGGCGGCCGTTCGAGAACCCGGTGATCGCGCTGGCCGCGACCGTACTGCTGCCGATGGCCGTCGCCACGCTGCTCGGCCTCCTCATCTTCCGGCGCCGGGTGCGCGGCGCGTACTTCGCCATCCTCAGCCAGGCACTCGCCGTCGCCATGGTCATCCTGCTCGTCGGCCAGCAGGGCACCACGGGCGGCACCAACGGACTCACCGACATCCAGGGCTTCTTCGGCTACGACCTCGACGACCCGGTCAACCAGCGCACGGTGTACTTCCTCATCGCCGCCGTGCTGCTGATCCTGATGATCCTGGTCCGACAGCTCGTCCACAGCCGCTACGGCGAACTCCTCGTCGCCGTACGGGACTCGGAGGAGCGCGTACGGTTCCTCGGCTACGACCCCGCCAACGTCAAGCTCTTCGCGTACGTCGTGGCCGCGGGCACCGCCGGTCTCGCCGGCGCGCTCTTCGTCCCGGCCGTCGGCATCATCTCGCCCGCGCTCATCGGCATCGTCCCCTCGATCGAGTTCGTCATCGGCGCGGCGCTCGGCGGCCGTGCCTCACTGGTCGGCGCGGTACTCGGCGCCATCGCCGTGGCGTGGGCGAAGACCGCGCTGTCGGAGGAGTTCCCGGCCGCCTGGACCTACGCCCAGGGCCTGCTCTTCGTTCTGGTGGTCGGCTTCCTGCCGGGCGGTCTGGCGTCCCTCGCCGGGGTGCTGAGACGCCGACGCTCCTCCGCCGGCCCGACCGACACGACCGGCCCGACCGACACGGCCCCGCCGCGGACCCCGGCCACGTCACCCTCCGCGCCGGCCGCCCGGACCGTACCCGCCGTCACATCGGAGGTGACCTCATGAGCGGTACGACGACCCGAGACGTCCTGCTCAGGATCCGCGACCTGCGCGTCTCCTTCGACGGATTCACCGCCGTCGACGGCGTCGACCTCGACATCGAGCGGGGCGACATCCGCTTCCTCATCGGGCCGAACGGGGCGGGCAAGACCACCCTCGTGGACGCCGTCACCGGCCTGTCCCCGGCGAGCGGCTCGGTCGAGTTCGACGGCCGGGAACTGCTGGGGCGCAGCGTCCACCGCATCGCCCGCGCCGGCATCGGCCGGACCTTCCAGACCGCCACCGTCTTCGAGCAGCTGACGGTGGAGCAGAACCTCGACATCGCCGCCGGCGCCGGCCGCTCCGCGCTGACCCTGCTGCGCAGGCGCCGCTCCGCACCGGAGAGCGTGGAGCACGCCCTGGAGGAGATCGGGCTCACCGCGCAGCGCGACAGACTCGCCGGGGTCCTCGCGCACGGCCAGAAGCAGTGGCTGGAGATCGGCATGCTGCTGGTGCAGGACGCCCGACTGCTGCTGCTGGACGAGCCGGTGGCGGGGATGAGCCACGAGGAGCGGGAAGCCACCGGGCAGTTGCTGCGGAAGGTGAGCCGCGACAGGACCGTGGTCGTCATCGAGCACGACATGGACTTCATGCGCTCCTTCGCCCGGAGCGTCTCCGTCCTGCACGCCGGGCGCGTGCTGAGCGAGGGCACCGTCGCCCAGGTGCAGTCCGATCCACAGGTCCAGGAGGTCTACCTCGGGCACGCGCCCGACACCGAGACCGCCACCGCCACCGCCACCGATACCGACATCGACACCGTGGTTCCCGCCCGGCTGGAGGCCTGATGCTGGAGATCGACAACGTCCGGGCCGGCTACGACCGCAGCTCGGTCCTGCACGGCGTGTCCCTCACCGTTCCCCTCGATGGCGTGGCGGTCGTCATGGGGCACAACGGCGCGGGCAAGACCACTCTCCTGCGCACCGCGATCGGCCTGCTGCGGCCCCAGGGAGGCGGCGTGCGCCTCGACGGCGAGGACATCACCCGCCTCGCGCCGCACGAGCGGGTCGCCCGGGGCATGGCGTACGTACCGCAGGGCCAGCAGAGCTTCCCGCAGTTGACCGCCGGGGAGAATCTTCAGCTCGTCGCCGACGGCCGACGCGGCGGCAAGGCGTCCCTGGCCGCCGCCCTCGATCTCTTCCCGGCGCTGCGAGGACTTCTCGGGCGCCGGGCCGGGCTGCTCTCGGGCGGCCAGCGGCAGCAACTCGCCATCGCCCGCGCCCTGATCACCGAACCGCGCCTGCTCCTGCTGGACGAACCGACCGAGGGAATCCAGCCGTCGGTCGTCGCCGAGATCGAGGAGGCCGTGCTGCGGCTGAGCGCGGCGGGCGGGCTCTCGGTGCTCCTCGTCGAACAGCACGTCGGCTTCGCCCTGCGCGCCGCCGAGCGGTACTACGTGCTGGAATCGGGGCGGGTCACCTCCACCGGCGCGGGCGGCGAGGCCGCGCAGCGGGACGTACGGGACGCGCTGAGCGTGTGAGAGACGGGGCCCGGTCCGTCCCCCGGGTCCCGTGCGCGGCGCTCCGCGCCCACCGATGGGGCAATCCCACCGGCGGGCGGGCGGATGCGTTCGGATGACGGGCGTCATCGAAAGACGCCCCACCCGGCGTCGCGTCCCCGAGCCCCGCGCCGGGACCGTGCGCGGGGCCGAGCGGGGGCCACACGCCCGGGAGCACCCCTTGAAGCTCAGACATGCCGCCGCCGTACTCGTCGGATCCGCGGTGATCGCCGTCGCGGCGGCGGCGCCCTCGTCCTCGTCGCCTTCCGTTCCCTCCGGCTCCGCCCGCGCCTCGGCGGTCGCCCCCAACTCCGGCCTGGCGAAGTTCGCCGCGGCGTTCACCCGTTCGCAGGCCGCCCCCGAGATGGCGCCGCCCGGTGCCAACGACTGGACGTGCCGGCCGAGCGCCGGGCATCCGCGTCCCGTCGTCCTGATCCACGGCACCTGGGCCAACGCCCACGCCAACTGGTCGGGTCTGTCGCCCGTACTGAAGCAGGCCGGCTACTGCGTCTACGCCCTCAACTACGGCGCCCCCGAAGGCGATGTCTTCAAAGCCAGGGCCCATGTCCCCGAGTCCGCCAAGGAGGTGGCCGCCTTCGTCGACAAGGTGCTGGACGCCACCGGCGCGCGGAAGGCGGACCTGGTCGGGCACTCGCAGGGCGGCGGACTGCTGCCGCGCTGGTATCTGAAGTTCGACGGGGGCGCGGCTAAGACCCACCGGCTGGTGGGCGTCGCGCCGAGCAACCACGGGACGACGGCGTCGGGCATGGCGTCCCTCGCCAAGTCGCTGCGCGTGCTGGACACCACGGCACGGATGGCCGGACAGGCGGCGAAGGACCAGACCGTCGGGTCAGACGTCAACGTGACGCTGGACGCGGGCGGCGACACCGTCCCGGGCGTCCGCTACACGACCGTCGTCACACGCACCGACGAGGTGGTCACCCCTTACCGCCAGCAGTACCTGACCGCCGGCCCCGACGCCCCGGTCGACAATCTCACCCTCCAGGACGCGTGCCCGATCGACATGAGCGCCCATCTGGGCATCGCGTACAGCACAGTCATGTACCGGCTCGTACTCAACGCGCTCGACCCGGTGAACGCCCGTCCGGCGAGCTGCCTCAGCTGAGTCGGTCACCCGGCCCGCGGGGGCCGGCGGAGCGGACGCACGGCCGGAGGCCGCACGCGGCGGCATGGGCGCACGGCGCCGATGGCGCGACCTCCGGCCCGGCTCGGGGCGCGCGTCACGCCGTAGGAGTCCGCGTGGCGCTGGACCGACGCCTCACCTGGTGCCGGCCACATCCTTGAGGCTCTTGGCGTACCGGAGCGCCACCGCCCGCTGAAGCCCGCGTCCGCAGTGCCCCAACGCCCGCGTGTACCAGGCCGCGGACCGGCTGACGGCGACGACGACGAAGTCGGTGGAGTTGTCCGGCCGACGTTCCAGGACGAACGACTCCTCGCCGCACTCGGGATGTCCGGCGAGCGTTCCGTAGGCGAACCCGGTCCGGTCCGTCTCGTCGACCGTCCAGACGACCTCGCACGGTGCCGTGAGCGGTCCTGCCCGCAGCGACACCCGTACACCCGGCGCGGCGCGCGGTGTCCCGACCGGGACACGGATGAACGGTGTGGCCCGGTGCATCCGCCAGGTGAAGAGCGCCTCGGCAGCGCGGTCGTAGGTGCCGAGTCCCAACGATGTGCGCAGTTCCAGCTTGTGGAAGCCCGGGGGCACCGGTCCGCCCTTCGCCGTCATGCCCACGTCGGAGTAGGTGAGATCGCGCATACGCCTCATCATGCCGCCTGCCACGGACCAGGACCTGTAATCGTTCGTACGTTCGAATGTGTGGTTATGCTGGGCGTATGGCAGCACACGCGCAGGCTTCCCTCTTCGACCAGACCGACGAGATCCGGCTCGGTCCGCTCACGGACATGTCCCGGACCGTGCTCGGCGACGGCGCGTGGATCGATCTGCTCCCCGGCTGGCTCGGCGGCGCCGACGCGCTGTACGAGGAACTGGCCGCCGGCGTGCCCTGGCGGGCCGAGCGCCGGCAGATGTACGAACGGGTGGTGGCGGTGCCCCGGCTGCTCGCCTTCTACGGAGAGCGGGCGGACGGTACGCGTGAGGAGCTGCCGCACCCGGTCCTCACCGAGGCGCGCGACGCACTCAGCGCGTACTACGCGGGCGAACTGGGCGAGCCGTTCACGACCGCCGGGCTCTGCCACTACCGCGACGGCCACGACGGCGTCGCCTGGCACGGCGACCGGACGGGCCGGGGCTCCCGTGAGGACACCATGGTCGCGATCCTGTCCGTCGGCGCCCCGCGCGACCTGGTGCTACGGCCCCGCCACCGTCATGGCTCCGTCGTCCGCCGACCGCTCGGGCACGGCGACCTCATCGTGATGGGCGGCTCCTGCCAGCGGACTTGGGAGCACGCGATCCCCAAGACGACGCGCGCGGTGGGCGCGCGCATCAGCGTCCAGTTCCGGCCGCGCGGCGTGAGCTGACCGCACCGGGCCGGTGACCTCCACGACCTTGACGGTCGAGGGCTCGCGATGTGCAATATATTGCATGCCGGTACCGCAGAGCTGAGGGCTCGTCTCCAGATCGCTCCTCCGGGAGAACGCCTACAAGGCCCTCAGGGACGCCATCGTCGACGGCACACTCGCGCCGGGGGAGCGGCTGAGCGACGGTGATCTGGTGGAGTGGCTCGGCATCAGCCGCACCCCCATCCGGGAGGCGCTGGGACGCCTGGAGCAGACCGGCCTCGTACGGACCAAGCCCGGCCGCTACACGATCGTCAGCCCGCTGGACCTCCGGGCCGCCCGGGGCGCGCAGTCCGTGACCGCAGCCCTGCACGAACTGGCCGTACGGGAAGCCCTGCCCAACCTGTCCAGCGCCGAACTCGACGCCATGCGCGCCGCCAACACCCGCTTCGCCGACGCCCTGGCCAGGAACGACGTGGACGCGGCCGTGGCCGCCGACGACGCGTTCCACGATGTGGCCGTCACCGCGAGCGCGAACCAGGCGCTGCGCGCCGTACTCGAACAGTTCACACCGGTGCTGCGCCGCGTCGAGCGGCTGCGCTTCTCCTCGCTGAGCGGCCGGGGCTCGGTCGCTCAGCACGACCGCATCGTCGAGCTGTGCGCCGCCGGTGACGTGGACGGCGCCGCGGCGGCGACCCGGGCCAACTGGGAGACGCTCGCCCCTCTTCTGGACGCCCTCCCGTCCGACGAGGACGAGGACGGGGAGGAGCGCCAAGGCCTGGCCCAGGACGAGCACGAGGACTGACACCCGCCCCGCCGCCCCGACCTCAGGAGCCACGCATGCCCCTCGACGACTTCCCTCGCCACCCTCTCCTCTTCGGCCCCAGCCCCGTCCACCCGCTCGACCGCCTCACCGCCCATCTCGGCGGCGCCCGTATCTGGGCGAAGCGCGAGGACTGCAACAGCGGTCTGGCGTACGGCGGGAACAAGACCCGCAAGCTGGAGTATCTGATCCCCGACGCCCTCGCGCGGGGCGCCGACACCCTAGTCACCATCGGCGGCATCCAGTCCAACCACACACGCCAGGTCGCGGCCGTCGCCGCCCGGCTGGGGCTGAAGGCGGTCCTGGTCCAGGAGAGCTGGGTCGACTGGCCGGACGCCGTCAACGACAAGGTCGGCAACATCCTGCTCTCCCGCGTCATGGGCGCCGAAGTGCGCCTGGTCGAGGCGGGGTTCGGCATCGGCGCCAAGGACAGCTGGCACCAGGCCCTGGCCGACGTCGAGGCCGGCGGCGGTACCCCGTACGCCATCCCGGCCGGCGCCTCGGACCATCCCCTCGGCGGACTCGGCTTCGCCAACTGGGCCTACGAGGTGGAGCGCCAGGAGCGAGAGCTGGGCGTCTTCTTCGACACGATCGTGGTCTGCAGCGTCACCGGCAGCACACAGGCGGGCATGATCGCCGGTTTCGCCGGCCAGGACCGCCCGCGCAGGATCCTCGGTATCGATGCCTCCGCCAAGATCGGCGAGACCCGCGCCCAGGTCGCGAGGATCGCCCGCGCGACCGCCGAACTCATCGGCCTGGGGCGGGAGGTGAGGGACGACGAGACAACCGTCCTGTCGGGCTGGGCGGGGGACCTCTACGGCATCCCGGTGGAGTCCACGCTCGACGCCATCCGGCTCACGGGCAGCCTGGAGGGCATGATCATCGATCCGGTGTACGAGGGGAAGTCGATGGCCGGGCTGATCGATCTCGTACGCGGTGGAGACATCCCGCCGACGTCGAACGTGCTTTACGCGCACCTCGGCGGCCAGCCCGCTCTCAATGCGTACAGCGGTGTATTCCGTTGAGCGGAAGCCGGAACGGAATGTGTCTACAAGGTGAACTCCTGTCGTTCCAGGCGTAGTTCAACCTGTCGAACGCCCTCGCGCACGCACCGCGCGGGGGCGTTTCATCGATCACTGGATGTCGCGAAACGATCGTCAATGGTCACGTTCAGGTTATTTATAGCCAAGGATTATTCAAGAGACGCCCAAGACTTCCTATGTATGAAAGTCCTTTAATGTTACGGAAGTTAACGTCCGTGCGTGAAGATGACCACACATGCTCAGATGCCGGTGGCGACCAGCCGCCGCGCGCTGCTCCGCGCCTCCGTCGCCACCGCGGCGGTCGCCACCGCGGCCGGAAGCGGAATCATCGCCGGTGCGCCGGCGAGCGCCGCCACCCGGACTTCGGCCTCTCGTTCCAAGAGGCCCACCACTCCCGCCGCCGCACTGGCGGAACTCTCCACGGGCAACCGCCGGTGGCGCACCTTCAACCAGCACCACCCGAACGAGTCGCACTCCGTGCGGCAGGCGCTGGTGTCCGGTCAGGACCCCTTCGCGCTGATACTCGGCTGCATCGACTCGCGGGTACCGCCGGAGCTGGTCTTCGACCAGGGGCTCGGCGATCTGATGACCGTCCGTTCCGCCGGTGAGGTCCTGGACGAGGCTGTGCGCGGCAGCATCGCCTACGGCGTCCTGGAGCTGGGTATCCCGCTGATCCTGGTCCTCGGGCACCAGTCGTGCGGCGCCGTCGCCGCCGCCGTGCACGCGGAGGAGACGGGCGAGTCCCTGCCCGCCCACATCCAGTACCTGGCCGACCAGATCGAGCCCGCGATCGACCACTCGCTGGAGGGCGACGCGCGCGTGGACTCCACCGTCAACGCCCAGGTGCGGCTGGTCCGTTCAAGCCTGGCGTCGGACCCCGACCTCGCCGCCAAGGTGGCCGAGGGCAAGCTGGAGATAGTCGGCGCCCGCTACGAACTGAACACCCAGCTGGTCCACCGACTCAGCTGATCGACCGGAGCCCGGCGGGGCTCCCTCACGGCGAACCGAGGGATCGCGGACGAGTGCTTCTCGTCCGCGATCCTTTGCGTTTGCGGCCCCGGAGTTCCTCGTCCTGGGCTTCCCCGCCCCGGAGTTCCCGGCCGTGGACGCGCGCCGCCGCACCCGCCGACGCCGCGTGCAGGGAGCGCAGGGCGAGGAGCAGGACGCCGATGTCGTCGAGATAGACGGGGTCGGGCAGCAGGTCGACGGGGCTCACCGTGTAGATGAGGGCTCCCCAGTAGGCGGCGCGGTTGGACAGCGGCACCCCGGCCTCGCGCAGCAGGGCGCGCGTCCGGAAGACCTTGACGAACAGAACGACCGTCGCGACGAGCATCGCGACGACCGCGAGCGCGACGGCGGCGACGATCAGGATGACCGTGGGGCTGGTGTCCATCGTTTCCGTGGCCTCCTGTGGCGAGAGCCTGAGGACCTGACGGCCTGAGGGTCTGTCCCCGAGCGTCTTCCCGTAACGGGGCACTCCAACGTACGAACTGCGCGAGTTCACCGTGTTGCCCATTCCCGAAGGGCGGATTCCGGACCTCTATGCACTGTGCGTATACCTCGTGTGTATAGTGACTCGCATGTCATGGGACCCCATCTGGCCTGGCGTTTTCCGTCATGCCCGGCTCCATCCGCCCTGCCCCGCGCCCCCTCGCGGTGACGGGAACCGGATGTAAGCACCCGCCCTTCCGAGGGCCCCTTCAGTCACACGGCAACCCCCCGCGCGCGCCGTCGCGAGGCCTCGGGGCGGGTTCCGTCATGCCGGTCGCGCCGCTCACGGCCGTACGCCTTCGTGCCGCTCGTGCGCCGAGCGCCGCCGGAAACACCACACAGAACGCAGAGAGAGCACCGCCATGCCCGAGACCGCCACACCTGGCTCCGCCATGCCCGAAAACAGCTCATTCGCACCCGTGCGCCGCACGGCCGTCGCGGCCCTCGCCGTCGTCGCGGCCCTCGCCCTGACCCTCACCGGCTGCGGCACGCAGACCGTCTCGCCCGCATCGGTCAGAGGGGACGCGGGAGGTGACGGCAAGGGGCGGTACGGCTCCGTCGACTGCGCCGAGGCCAAGTGCATCGCCCTGACCTTCGACGCGGGCCCCGGCAAGGACACGCCCCGGCTGCTGGACATCCTCAAGGACGAGAAGGTCCCGGCCACCTTCTTCCTGCTGGGCAAGAATCACGTACTGGCCCATCCCGAGACCGTGCGTCGCATCGCCGACGAGGGGCACGAGGTCGCCAACCACACCTGGAGCCACGGGATACTCACCGATCTCGACCGGGACGGGATACGCGAGGAACTCGCCCGCACACAGAAGGCCATCGCCGACATCACCGGACGCGAGCCGACGCTGATGCGCCCGCCCCAGGGGCGTACCAACGGCGACGTCACCGACATCTCCCGAGAACTCGGCCTCTCGCAGATCCTGTGGAGCGCCACGGCCAAGGACTACTCCACGACCGACTCCGCCCTCATCGAGCGCCGCATCCTCGACGACGCGTCCGCCGACGGGATCATCCTGCTGCACGACATCTACGACGGGACGGTCCCCGCCGTGCCGGGGATCATCAAGAAGCTGAAGGAGCGCGGCTTCACGTTCGTGACCGTTCCCCAGCTCTTCGCGCCGGCGGTCCCGAAGCCGGGCGAGGTGTACCGCCCATGAGCTGCCGAACAGGTCGGAGTTGAACAGAGTGTTCAACACGATCGGTTGACACCAACATGTGTGCCGAGCATGCTTGCCGTATGCCATCGACTCCTGACCAGCACACCTCCGACCCCTTCACCGCTCCCCACCCGGACCAGGCCCGTGCGCACCGGGTGCACGCGTCGCTGTTCCGTATCGCCGAGCGGCATGCGGCCACCGACGCGCAGCGGCGCAGGCAGACGCATCCGTCCGTCATCGCTCCGCACGAAGCCGTCCGGCTCGTGTCGTTCCTGCTCAGCGGTGCCGCGAAGCGGGAGGCGGACGAGCCGGAGGTGGACCACGCCGACATCACCGCCGCGCTGAGCCTCGTGCCGCGCGCCCGTGGAGACATGGACGAACTGGAAGCGGGACTCCTCCAGATGGCGCGGGGCCGGGGTATGACCTGGCAGGAGGTCGCCTTCGGCCTCGGTCTCGGCACCCCGCAGGCCGCCCGTCAGCGCTACGAACGGCTGGTCGGGCGTACGGCGACCGACGAGCCCGCCGGTGACGAGAGGGAGTAGAGCGGCGCGCCGCGCGGGGCGGGACACCACGAGCGGCGAATCGCGGGGCGGGCAGGCAGAGTGGAGCCATGGTGACCACCTCCACGGGCGACGCCCAGCCGCCCCGCGCCACGCTCGGCAGCTGGCCGACCCCGCTCGAACCGATGCCACGACTGGCCCGCGCGCTCGGCCTCGGCGCCGACGACCTGTGGGTCAAACGCGACGACCTCGTCGGTCTCGGCGGCGGGGGCAACAAGGTACGGAAACTGGAATGGACCTGCGGCGCGGCACTGGCCGAGGGCGCCACGGTCCTCGTGACGACCGGCGCGCCGCAGAGCAACCACGCACGCCTCACGGCGGCGGCCGGTGCCCGGCTGGGCCTCGATGTCGTTCTCGTCCTGGCCGGAGAATCCGGATCGTCCGAGTCCGGAAATCTCACGCTCGACGGGCTGTTCGGCGCGCGCGTGGTGTGGGCCGGTGAAGGCGGCAAGGACGAGATCGCCGCCACCGCGCGGCACGTGGCCGGCACACTGCGGGACCGGGGCGCCGTCCCCGCGCTGATCCCCTTCGGCGGATCCAGCGCACTCGGCGCCCGCGGTTACGTCGAGTGCGGACAGGAACTCCTCAGCCAGGCACCCGATCTGACGTCCGTGGTCGTCGCGCTCGGTTCCGGCGGCACCATGGCCGGACTGGTCGACTCACTGGGACCCGAGCGGGTGCTGGGGGTCCACTGCGGAGCCGTCACCGATCCCGCCCGCGTCGTGTCGGACCTGGTCTCCGGACTCTCCGGTACGCACTGTCCGCCGGAGTCCCTGCGTATCCGGCTCGACCAGGTCGGCGCCGGCTACCCCGTGCTGACCGAACCGGTCATGACCGCCCTCACGCTCGCCGCCCGCACCGAGGGCATGGTGCTCGACCCCATCTACACCGGGCGCGCGATGGCCGGACTGACGGCCGCCGTCCAGGCCGGTGAGATCACCCCGGGCCGGCGCACGGTCTTCCTGCACTCGGGCGGGCTGCCCGGACTCTTCGGCCACCCGCCGACCCTGGCCAGGGCGGCGGCCGAACTGGCCGTCGACGGCGACCCGTTGAGCACCTGACGGGACGACCGGCTGAGCACCCGACCGAGCGACCCGTCGAGCATCCGACGGAGCGTCACCCCGATGTCATGACTCCGGCTCGGTGAGCGCCGCCTGCTGCCGGGCGGTGCGCACCGCCGCCGAGAGATGGCCGATGTCGTACGCCCCGTGGTGACGGCGCCCGTTGATGAAGAACGTCGGCGTCCCCGACACACCGCTCAGATCCGCGGAGTCCACGTCGTCGGCGATCCGCCCCGCGCCCTTGCGCCGCCGCAGCTGCCGCTCGAAGCGCTCCGTGTCCAGACCGAGGTCGGCGGCGAAGCGCAGCGCGTCCGTGAGCTGGAGCGTGCCCTCGCGCGCGAGCAGGAGATCGTGCATCCCCCAGAACGCGCCCTGGTCGTGCGCGGCCTCCGACGCCTCGGCGCCGAGCATCGCGCCCGGGTGCACGTCGGTCAGCGGCATGTGCCGCCACACGTAGCGGACGTCCCCGAAGTCGGCCAGCAGTTCCCGGATGACCGGCTCGGCCTTCCCGCAGTACGGGCAGTCGAAGTCGCCGTACTCCACGACCGTGACCGGCGCCGTCAACGGGCCCCGGATCTTGTCGAGTTCGGGATCGACGGGGACCGCGAGGTCGACGATCGACTCGGCCGTGCCGAGCAGCGCGCGGTTACGGCGCCGCTTCGGCAGCAGCCCGATCACGGCGCTGACGGCCCATGTCACCGTGAACGCTCCGAGCAGCGCGGTGAGGATTCCGATCTTCGCGTTCTCGAGCTGTTCGCCCTCGAAGGCCAGCGTGGCGATCAGCAGCGACACCGTGAAACCGGCACCCGCGATCGTCCCCCCGGCGGCGACGGCGCCCCAGCCCACCGGCGGGCGCAGCCGGCCGTGGCTGAACCGCGCGGACAGCCACGAGGCGGTGAGGACGGCGACCGGCTTGCCCACGACGAACGCGCACACGATGCCGAGCGTCACGGGGGAGGTGAATGCCTGCGACAACTGGTCGCCGGAGATCTGGATCCCGGCGTTGGCCAGCGCGAACACCGGCACGATCACATAGCTGGACCACGGGTGGTACATCCGCAGCAGCCGGTCGTTCGGCGAGATCGCCGACGCCAGCCCGATCCGCGCGGAGCGTTCGAGTTCCGGCGTCGGCTGTTCCCTGAACCGGCGGAAGAGGCCGCTGGCACGTTCGAGATCGTCTCGCGCGGCGGGGTACGCGGACGTGAGCAGCCCCATCACCAGCCCGATGACGACGGGGTCGACACCGGACTCCCACAGGGCGACCCACGCGGCGGCCCCCAGCAGCGCGTACCAGCCGCCGCGGCGCACCCCCTCGTAACGCAGCAGCACGATCACACCGAGAATGCCGAGGGCCACGAGCAGCGCGACGGGCGCGACGCGCTCGCTGTAGGCGAAGGTGATCACCCCCAGAGCCACGAAGTCGTCGACGACGGTCACGGCCAGGATGAACGTACGCAGCCCCGTGGGCAGGCGCTTGCCGAGCAGGGCGAGCATGCCGAGGGCGAAGGCGGTGTCCGTGGACATCGCGGCGCCCCACCCGTGGACGCTGCTGTGCCCGGCGTTGACGAGGAGATAGAGCGCGACGGGCACGAGCATGCCGCTCACCCCGACGAACACCGGCAGCGCGATACGCCGCCCGTCGCGCAGCTCGCCCATGTCCCGCTCGCGGCGCGCCTCAAGACCGACGACGAAGAAGAACACCGACATCAGGCCGCTGTTGACCCAGTCGCGCACTTCGAGAGACAGGCTCCGCGACCCGAACGACAGCCCCACATGTGTCCGCCAGAAGCGGTCGTACGAGGAGAGGTCGGCGTTCGCCCAGGCGAGCGCGGCGATCACGGCGACCAGCAGGACGGCCGCGCTGCCGGTCTCGGTACGCAGGAACACCCGCCATGGTGTCCGCGTCGGCCCGCCGCACTCGGTCTGCGCGGTGTATCCGGCGGCTGATGAGGAATCCGTCATTTCTGGATTCTCTACGCGCCGGGCGGGCGGGACGGGCAGCGGGCAGTGTGTCGCCCGGGGCTCTCGCCGTAACCGCCCCGTTCACCGGCTTACGGCCGCGGGACGGACGGTGACCCAGCCTCGGCGTATGTCCCAGGTGCCACCGTCGGCGGCGGCGCCCCGCAGACCGTGCACCGTCTCAGGCCCGGCGAGCGCGGGCACGCGCGAGTCCAGCAACGACGCGAAGGCGACGGTGCGCGCCGGATCCCACGCGGTGCTGTGCCGCAGCCGGCGCGCCAGTTGCGCGAAACCGAGCGGAGTGGCCGCCATAACCCACGCGTCCGGGTGCCCGGCGGTCAGCCGCCGGGCGGGCCGCAGCCATGACGCGGCGCTCTCGGGCCAGTCGACCACGGCGAGGATCCCCCCGCCGCGCGCCGTCCACGCGTCGCCGAACGCCGCAGCCGCGGCGCGTGACGCCTCGTCACGGCTGTGGCCGACGGCGACGGAGTGGATCCGCGTCTTCGGCGCCGTCAACAGGCCCATCAGCGCGTCGAGTTCGGCGTCGGTGTGCGCGGCGGCAGGCTCCGTGGCGGGCGTGGCGGGACCCGTACCGAAGCCGGCCCCGTACGCGACAAGATCCTCGGCGCTGATCAGGGGTGAGCGGGACATGCCGTGGCGCTCCCTTCCGTGTCGGCTCTCCAGCGGGCGTACGCGCGCGGCAGACACACGGCGCACGGCCGGTACCCCGCCGCGACGGCCGTGGCCTCGTCGGCGAAGAACACCCGGTGCGCGGCATACCGCCCATGGCTCAGGGCGCGCAGTGCGGACGGGCAGTCGAGCCGGCCGTAGAGGCGACCGCGGCGGTGGCCGCCGAGTGTGCCGGGGGTGGCGCTCGGGTACGGTACGCCGTCCGGGCCCAGCAGGACGTACCTCACGTGGCGTCGTGGAAGACGAGGCCGAGGGTGTGCCGGTGGCCGGAGCGCACCGTGCTCACGCCGTGCCGCATCGGCGCGTTCGACCAGCCCCGCGCCGAGCGCACCGGCCGGTCGCGGGTGGTGAAGACCAGCCCGTGGCCCTGCGGGATCGTCGCCGACGAGCCCCGCGACTGGGCGCGCGGGCGCTGCTCGGTCATGATGAACTCGCCGCCCGTGAAGTCCGTGCCGGGCGTGTCCAGGCCGACGACGACCTGGAGCGGGAAGACCATGTCGCCGAACACGTCCCGGTGCAGCGCGTTCCAGTCGCCGGCGCCGTAACGGAGCAGGATCTGGGCGGACTTGGCCTGCCCCGCCTCATGACACAGCGTCAGCCACTCGTCCAGCGTGTCGGGCCAGGGCGCGATCCTGCCCAGCTTCGCGGCCCAGTCGCGTGCGACGGGCAGCAGCCGGGGATAGAGCGCGGCACGCAACTCCCGCACCAGCTCCGGGAGATCGTGTGTGAAGTACCGGTACTGCCCGGACCCGAACCGATGGCGGGCCATGTCGACGGTGTTGCGGAACCGCTCGCCGTCGTCGTACAGCGCGGTGATCGCGCGGCACTCGGCGGGGGAGAGGAGCGGCTGCCCGGTGAGGGCGTTGCCGTACGCGTCCAGATCGCCGGCGATCGTGTCCCAGTCCTGCGCGGCGACACGATCGCCGGTCCGGCCTGCTCGGTTGATGGTCTTCATCGTCTCTCCGCCTCTCCGGTCGCTCTCGTCGCACTGTCGAGAGTGCCGTCCGGAGATCTCCCGTGCTGGCGGTATTCGGACATGGCACTACGGGCGGCGGGCGGGCTGAGCACCCCGTGCCTGAGGCGATGTGTCAGCCCGCGGGCAGGTCCGCCTTCGTGAGGAAGCCGCGGATCAGCCCGGCGACCTCGTCCAGCGCGCTTTCGAGCAGGAAGTGCCCTCCGTCGACGAGGTGCACCCGCGCGTCGGGCACATCGGCCGCGAACGCCTCGGCGCCCGCCGGGCCGAAGATCTCGTCGTTCTTGCCCCACACGGCCAGCAGCGGAGGCCGGCGGTCGCGCAGATACGCGTGCAGACGCGGATAGAGCGGCAGGTTGGTGGCGTAGTCGAGCAGCAGCGTCAACTGGACGCGGTCGTTGCCGGTGCGGGAGACCAGGGCGTGGTCATGGTGCCAGGTGTCGGGGCTGACCAGACTCGGGTCGGGAACTCCGTGCAGATACTGCCACTTGATCATGTCCAGGCTGAATGCCTCACGGATGGCGGCGATCGTCTCGGGGTTCTGTTCGCGCCAGTACGCGCGGGCCGTCCCCCAGAAGGTCTCGACGAGACCCGCCTCGTACCCGTTTCCGTTCTGCGTGATGATCGCCGTGATCGCGTCCGGGTCCTTGAGTGCCAGGCGCCAGCCGACGGGAGCCCCGTAGTCCTGTACGTAGATGGCGTACCGGGTCACGCCGAGTCCGGCCAGCAGCGCCGCCGTCAGATCGGCGAGCGCGTCGAAGCTGTAGTCGAAGTCCCCGACGGGCGGCGCGTCGGACAGGCCGAAGCCGAGGTGGTCGGGGGCGATGACGTGATAGCGGTCGGCCAGCTCCGGGATGAGATGGCGGAACATGAACGAGCTGGTGGGGAAGCCGTGCAGCAGCACGAGCACGGGCGCGCCGGGCGGGCCGGCCTCCCGGTAGAACAGTTCACGGCCCTGGACGGTCGCATACCGGTGGTGGACGTTGACCATGACGCACTCCTTGCCTCAAGGGCCCCGAGTGACTGTTGCCGGTTCACACCCCGCGTGGGGGAAACGCTCCCGCCCGCGCCACCGCGCGTACGCGGAACGCTCACGCCTGCGCCGCCGCGCCGGCGTCACGACGGCGCCGGTAGTGGCGGGCCACCCGGGCGCGGTTTCCGCAGTCCGCGGAGCACCACTCCCGGCGTGGGTGGGAGCGCACGAAATACAGCACGCAGCGCGGACCGTGGCAGGCCCGCAATTCGGCCCGGTCGGGTCCGGCGAAGAGGCGCGCGCCTTCCTCCGCGACGCGCGACAGGATCCGCGCGGGCGGGGTGCCGTTCGCGACCTCCGCGCGCATCGGCACGCCGGCCCCGGTCCACCTCAGCGCGGACCAGGAAGGGGCGTACGCGCAGGCCTCGTTGACGGCGGAGACCGCCGCCGAGAGGGGATCGGCGACCGGGCCGGTGTCCCGCGCGGCCCGTGTGTCGCCGGTGGTGACCGCGGCGAGGTACCGCAGCGCGTCGCGCAGCTGCCGGAACCGCCGGAGTTCGTCCTCCGAGGGGTCCGACAGCTGCGCGAGGGACGGTCCGCCGGCCGGTACGAGGCGCGGCTGGACACCGCGCAGCCAGGCCGCGAGACCTTCGGGACGCGTCAGCTCGTCGTGTACGCCGTCCCGGCCGGCCCAGATGGTGTTCATCAGCTCGACCGGCAGGGGCTCGCCCAGCAGCGGAGCCGCTGTGGGCGGCGGAGACGCGGACGTACCGGGCCGAATGCTCACCATACGGACGACTGTAATGCGAGCCCTAATGGCTGTCGACCGGAGTAAGCGTGTGGATCCGGCATGTGGATCCAGCTGAGGGAGTCAGCGCCGACGCAGCAGCATGATCACGACGATGACGACCAGGATGACGACGACTGTTCCAACACCTATGTACATCTGAGACTCCTTGCTCGTGAATCCGCCGAGTGCGGTTCGGGCCGGCGGGGCCGGCCGTATGCCGGCCTTCCGGGCCTGGGAACCGGGTACCCCGTCGATCGCCGTCCAGCGGTCGACGGGGTGAGACGGACACGACACTCCGGTCCGGCCGGGCGGCGGCGCCGTATCCCGGGCAGTGGCGCCGCGTCCCGGGCAGCGGCGGCACCCCTCCCGGTCAGGGGTGGCGGCGCCGCACCTGGGTCCACTCCGCGAACCACCAGACGAAGGCGACCAGCACCGCCCACGGCAGCGCGTGCGTGACGGCCGTGGACCAGGGCAGCTCCCCGCGGAACCGCTCCACCCCGGCCGTCGCGGCCCAACTCGCCAGCAGGACCAGCAGGATTCGGATACGTCTGTGCTTCAGCATGACAACCCGCTACCCAAGATCACGGGCGGGACTCCCCACGACCGGCCCCGGCTCCTGCCGGCCCTCGTCCCAGAGAGCGGTGCTGTACGCGCCCACGAGTGCCCCGACCCGGTCCAGCAGTTCGCCGGCCGGCAGGCCGTCCACGCGCCGCCCGTCCCGCAGCCGCAGCGCCACCGCGTCCCCCGCGGCCTCCCGCGCCCCGATCACGGCCTGGTACGGCACCAGTCTGGCCGCCCGGACCCGCGCGCCCAGGGTGCCGTGCTCCGGCCCCGACACCTCCGCCCGCAGCCCCCGCTCGGCGCATCGCTCCACGAGCCGTTCCGCCGGCGGCAGTTCCGCGTCGGAGACCGGCAGCACCACGACCTGGGTCGGCGCGAGCCAGCCGGGAAACGCGCCGTCGTGCCGCTCCACGAGATGCGCGACCGCCCGCTCCACACTGCCGATCACACTGCGATGGATCATCACCGGCCGGTGCCTGGCCCCATCGGCGCCGATGTACCGCAGATCGAACCGCTCGGGCTGGTGGAAGTCGACCTGCACGGTGGACAGGGTCGACTCGCGCCCCGCCGCGTCGGCGATCTGGACGTCGATCTTCGGGCCGTAGAACGCCGCCTCGCCCTCCACCGCCTCGTACGCCACACCCGAACTGTCCAGGACCTCGGTCAGCAGCGCCGCCGACCGCTCCCACATGGCCGGATCGGCGACGTACTTCCCGCCGGGCCCCGGCAGCGACAGCCGGAACCGCGCCGGGCGGATGCCGAGCGCGTCGTACGCCCGCCGGATCAGCTCCAGCGCCGCCCGCGCCTCCTCGGCCACCTGGTCCACGGTGCAGAAGATGTGCGCGTCGTTGAGCTGGATCGACCGTACGCGGGTGAGACCGCCCAGCACCCCGGACAGCTCGGAGCGGTACATGCCGCCCAACTCGGCCATCCGGAGCGGAAGTTCACGGTAGCTATGGGCGCGGGACCGGTAGATCAACGCATGGTGCGGACACAGACTCGGCCGCAGCACGAACTCCTCCCCGCCCAGCTCCATCGGCGGGAACATGTCGTCGCTGTAGTGCGACCAGTGCCCGGAGATCTCGTACAGCTCCCGCTTGCCCAGCACCGGCGAGTACACATGCCGGTAGCCCGCGCGCCGCTCCACGGCACGGATGTACTCCTCCAGGGCGTGCCGTACGGTCGCGCCGTCGGGCAGCCAGTACGGCAGGCCGGCGCCGATCAGCGGATCGGTGTCGAACAGGTCCAACTCGCGGCCGAGTCGGCGGTGGTCATGCATGGTCGTCTCCTCGCTGGTACGGAGCGAATGACCACGCGACGAAGCCCCGGGGCACTCGCCCCGGGGCTTCGAACTGGATCAGCAGTCAGCGCGCCGGGACACTCTCCGGCGTCGTCGTCATCGCGGCACGCTTCATGGAATCGACGGTAGAGCGCGACCCGCGCCACGGCAACCGCATTTCTCACGGGCACCACTTACCACCCGCGTCCCGCGAACACCTTCTGTCCTAACCCTGGACACCTGCCGAGCGGTCGTGCTGTCATTCCGCTGCGGACACTTTCCAACGTTGTAATGCCGGGACGAAACCCCTTCCGCCCCCGTCCGCGCGAGGACATCGAGGACTTCCATGAGACGAAAGCCCGCCGCCCGCCCAACGCTGCGCTCCCGCCCCCTGATCCGCTCGCTGCTGCTCGCGGTCGCCCTGCTGCTGCCGACGACCGGATTCGCCCCGGGCGCGACCGCCGCGGACACCGCGCCCGCCGCCGCCCCCGCCGGCGAGGTGCACGGCCTCAAGGGCGAGTACTTCAGCATGTCCGCGCCCGGTGCGCGCGACTTCGCCGACCTCGGGGGAGTGGCCCTCGACCCGCAGATCGAATTCCCGGGCCTGGCCTCGACGTTCGAGTCCCTGACCGGCCGCGCCGAACACACCACCGCCCGCTGGACCGGCCGTGTCGAGGCCCCCGCGAGCGGCGACTACACCTTCTACGCGACCGGCGACAACGGCTTCCGCGTCTGGATCGGCGACAAGGTGGTCATCGACCACTGGGAGCCGGACTGGGACAAGGAGCAGACCAGCGCGCCCGTCACGCTCAAGGCCGGTGAGCCGCAGGACATCCGCGTCGAGATGTTCCAGGACATCGGCGGCGCGAACATGTTCCTGCGCTGGTCGGGCGCGGGGACCGAGAAGCAGATCGTCCCCGAGTCCGCGTTCACCCCGCCCGCCGACTTCGAGATCTACCCGGTCTCGCCGACGGTCGGGAAGGACGGCCGGCGGATCCGCGCGACCTTCGAGGAGAAGGTCGGCGGCACGATCGCCGCGCTGAGGGACCATCTGAAGATCGAGGTCGACACGACCCCGATGCCGGTCTCCTCCGTCGCCCGCACCCCCGGTGACCCGTACTCCCTCACCGTCACGCTGAAGGCGCCGATCCAGCGGGACCAGCGGGTGAGCTTCCGTTACGACGGCAAGGGCGGCCTCCAGGCCGGCGGCGAGACCGTGCCGGAGATCATGCGCACGGCGGCCAACGAGTCCACGCACCGGCTCACCACCGAGTGGGGCGACAAGCTCGACCGGGACAACCCGCTGCCCGAGTACCCGCGTCCGCAGCAGGTGCGCGACAAGTGGCAGAACCTGAACGGGCCTTGGCAGTTCACCGGCGCCGAGAAGGACGAACAGCCCGTCTTCGGCAAGGACCTGGACGAGAAGATCATCGTGCCGTTCCCGGTCGAGTCGCAGCTCTCCGGCCTCGAACGCCACGAGGACCACATGTTCTACCGCAAGCTCGTGACCGTCCCGGCCAACTGGCAGGTCGGCAGCGGCAAGCGGCTGAAGCTCAACTTCGACGCCGTCGACTACGCGACCCGCGTCTGGGTCAACGGCAAACAGGTCACCCAGCACACCGGCGGCTACACGGCGTTCAGCGCCGACATCACCGACGCGCTGAAGAACGGCGGCAGGGGACCGCAGGAGATCGTGGTCGCCGTCACCGACACCAACGGCCCCAACCAGCCGATGGGCAAACAGTCCACCGACCCCGGCGGCATCGTCTACACCCAGTCGTCGGGCATCTGGCAGACCGTCTGGATGGAGCCGGTCGCCACGGCGGCCGTCGACGAACTCGTCACCACACCCGACATCGACAGCCGCACCCTGGCCGTCACCGTCAACTCCGCCAAGGCCTCACCCGACGCCAAGGTCAGGGCGGTCGCACGCGACGCCCGGGGGAGGATCGTGTCGACTGTCACCGGCCGCCCCGGCAGCGAACTGCGTCTGCCGGTCAAGAACCAGCGGCTCTGGACCCCGGACGACCCGTACCTGTACGACCTCGACGTCACCCTCACCGACGGCCGGTCCACCGACCGCGTCGACAGCTACTTCGGTATGCGGTCGGTCGGCATCGAGAAGGTCGGCGGCTACCAGAAGCTCGTACTCAACGGGAAGCCGGTCTTCTCCCTCGCCATGCTGGACCAGGGATTCTGGCCCGACGGCCTCTACACCCAGCCCAGCGACGCGGCACTCGCCTTCGACCTCAAGGCCCAGAAGAACCTCGGCTTCAACGCCGTACGCAAACACATCAAGGTCGAGTCGGCGCGCTTCTACCACCACGCCGACAAGCTCGGTCTGCTCGTCTGGCAGGACTTCGTCTCCAGCGACATCACCAACGAAGCGGGACAGAAGACCTTCGTCGACGAGGGCAAGCAGATGATGCGTCAGCTGCACAACGCACCCTCCGTCATCGGCTGGATCGTCTTCAACGAGGGCTGGGGCGAGTGGAACCGCGAGGAGACCGGCCGGATCGCCGAATCCGTGAAGCAGACCGACCCCTCCCGAATCGTCAACGCCCACAGCGGCGTCAACTGCTGCTCCTCCAAGGGGGATTCGGGCAAGGGCGAGATCATCGACCACCACGACTACGTCAACAACGACGCCCCCTTCCCCGACCACCGCGCGGCGATGGACGGTGAGCACGGCGGCTTCACGCTCCGCACCCCCGGGCACATGTGGCCCGGCCCGCCCGCCGCGATCTACAGCGGGGTGGCCGACAAGGACGCGCTCACCGCGAAGTACGTCCAGAACACCACCGACTTCTATCTGGAAGCGGCCGGCGCGGAACTGTCGGGCTCCGTCTACACCCAGGTCAGCGACCTGGAGAACGAACTCAACGGCTTCTACACCTACGATCGCAGGGAGATCAAGATCGACCCGGCGCGCGTGCGTGACATCAATCTGAAGGTCATCAAGGCCGGCGCGGAAGCGGGCGAACGCGACGAGTTGAGCGGCGGCGGACACTGGGCGCTGGACGAGGGGAAGGGCGCCACGGCCAAGGACAGCGGCCCGAACGCCAAGGCCCTCGGCCTCGTCGGCGGCTCCACCTGGACGACGGGCGTCAGCGGCTCGGCACTCGCCTTCGACGGCAACGGCCAGTACGCGCAGACCGACGGCCCGGTCGTCGACACCACCAAGAGCTACTCGGTTTCCGCCTGGGTCACGCTCGACGCGCTCCCCGGCAACTATGCGACGGCGGTCAGCCAGGACGGCCGGCGTACGGAGAATCCGTTCTATCTCCAGTACGGTCAGGGCGCGTTCGCGTTCAGCACCCCGGGCGGCAACCGCGCGCGCCTGGTGACCGAGCCGGAGACGGACCGCTGGTACCACCTCGTCGGAGTCCGTGACTCGGCGTCGGACGACATCACGCTGTACGTCGACGGCGTACCGGCCGCGACCGTCGCGGCGGGGCCGGTCGATGTGAGCACCGGACCGCTGTCGCTCGGCCGCGCCAAGTACGACGGCGCCAAGGGCGACTTCTGGGACGGATCGATCGACCAAGTGCACGTCTACGACACGGCGCTGACGGACAGTCAGGTCAAGAGCCTGCACGCGGAGGAACAACCGCGGTAGCGCGGGCACACATCGACGTGGTCCCCGGTGAGCCGATCGCTCACCGGGGACCACGTCCGCGTATCCCGGGGGGGGGCCGGGGGGGCCGGGGGGGGCCCCGCGCCCGCAGCCACCCGGCGGACCCCACCCCGTGGGGCGGATCCCGCGC
>NZ_JBIAHA010000033.1:0-101142 GCF_042870175.1 Streptomyces sp. NPDC006643
CCCCGGGCGTCCCGGACCCGAACGAGTGGGGCCCGCTGAAGGGCCAACTCCCCCCCGGGCCCCCCCCCCCCCCCCCCCCCCCCCCCCCCCGGGGGGGGCCCCCCCCCCCCCCCCCCCCCCGACCCGGCCTGGTCAGGAGTGCGGCAGGGGGCCTTGTCCGAGATTTGTGTGGGCTTGGACCGCCCTCAAGCACTC
The DNA here is from genome assembly GCF_042870175.1 of Streptomyces sp. NPDC006643. Taxonomy (NCBI): domain Bacteria; kingdom Bacillati; phylum Actinomycetota; class Actinomycetes; order Kitasatosporales; family Streptomycetaceae; genus Streptomyces; species Streptomyces sp. NPDC006643. The sequence goes on from NZ_JBIAHA010000033.1 coordinate 196, forward strand.
TGGAGAGTGAGAGGTCGTTGACCGGTTCGGGGGCGCTCCGGATCAGCGATCATTCTTGCGGTGGGGTCAGTGGACGGATCGTGAGATGGGGGGATCGATGCAATTCCGATTACTGGGGCCGATGGAAGTGGTCCACAACGGTGAAACGGTGGGGCTCGGCGGCACCAAGCAGCGTGCCACGCTCGGGTTTCTGATTCTGCACGCGAACAAGGTGGTGGCCACCAGCCAGCTCCTGAACGCCTTGTGGGGCGTCGACGACGCTCCGATGACCGCGCGCAAGATCCTTCAGAACGCGATCTACGGACTGCGCGGCGTACTGCCGTCCTGTCGTACCGCCGGCGACGAGCCGGGCGGGTCGCTGCTCACGCAGCCACCCGGCTACATGCTGTCCGTACCGCCCGAGCAGGTCGATCTGCACCTGTTCCACACCTGGGTCGGCCAGGGCAGGGACCGCCTCGTCCGGAACGAACCGGAGGCGGCGGCGCTCCTGCTGCACGACGCCCTGGAACTGTGGCGCGGCCCCGCCCTCGCCGACCTCGTGGAGAAGGGCATCGAATGGCCCGAGCTGACCGCGATCCAGAACACCCGGCTCGACGTCCTGGAGGACTACTTCGAGACACAGCTGGCCTGCGGCAGGCACCACGAGGTACTCGCCGAGCTGGAGACCATGGTGAGCGCCGAGCCGCTCCGCGAACGCTCCTGCGGGCATCTGATGCTGGCCCTCTACCGATGCGGACGGCAGGCCGACGCGCTCGCCGTCTACAGCCGGGTCCGCGCCGTCCTGGTGGAGAACCTCGGCCTTGAGCCCGGCCGCAGCCTCCAGTGGCTGCAACAGGCGATCCTCACCCAGGATCCGGAACTCGCGCTGGAACGCGCCCCCGTTCGCGGTCTGCCGCCCACCATGGACGGCGAGGCCGCCAGGGAGCGCCTGACGGTGACCGCACCGGCCGGCGGGACCGGCGGGACCGGTGGAAGCGGTGGAGGCGGCGGAGGCGGCGGGACCGGTGAGGTGGTACGCCTCCCCGAGGCGCGCCCGGACCGCAGAGCGGGCCAGGAGGCCGGCGCGGGTGGTACGGCGCCGGACGGCCGCGACCGCCGTCAGGTCTGCGTCGTCTCCGTACGCACCCATATCGCGCCCTCCCTGGGAGGCGCCGACGACCAGGACCACGAAGACCTCCTGGACGGCGCGGCCCTCTTGGTCAGGGAGCAGATCGAGCGGTTCGGCGGCACGGTGACGGCGTCCATCGGCTCCGTCTGCTTCGGTCTGTTCGGCCTGGACGACAGCGACGGCAACGAGGCCCGCCAGGCCGTACTCGCGGCCCTCGCCATCCGCGACGCCCTCGACGTCTCCATCGACTCGGGGTCCGCCGCGCCGCAGTCGGCGGTCCACGCCGTGGTCACCAGCGGAGAGGTACTGCTCCGCAGACGGGGCCGCGGGGAGCCGCCGACCGTGGTCGGCGCGGTTCTCGACGAGTGCCAGCGGCTTCTCTCCGACGTACCGGCCGGGGAAGTACGGGTCAGCGACACCGTCAAGGAGGCCAGCGAGCACTCCGTCTTCTACCGTCGCTGCGCCGCCCCGGCCGTGGGCTGGCGAGCCCTGGGAGGGTGCTCCGAGGACGAGGAGTGGGACGTCGAGGTCGATGTGCTGCGCGGTCTGATGAGACGCGCGCAGCACCGGTCCGTACCTCATCTGGTCACCGTTCTCGGCGAGGCCGGCAGCGGAAAGAGCAGACTGCTGGGCGAGTTGGCCTGCTGGGCCGTCGACCAGCCCGAGGCGCCCCAGGTGCTCATGGCGGCGCACACGTCCGAGGAGACCGAGGAGTTTCCGCTGACGGTGGCGAGCCACATCCTGTCGATGTACTGCGATATCGGGCCCGACGACGACGAGGAGACCGCCCAGGCCGCCCTCGCACGGGAGGTTCACTCCCTCTACCCCTCCGAGGAGACGGCGCGGCTGCGACTGGAGAGACTGCGGTTTCTCCTCATCACCGAGGGCGTCGAGCTCCATTACGGGCAGCTGTGCCCGGGAGAGATCCTGGACGCCTGGCGGGAGTTCATCCAGGAGGCCGCGCAGCGGCGCCCTCTCGTGCTGTGCCTGGACGACCTCCACCTCGCTCCCGACACGGTCCTGGACGCCGTCGAGGGGCTGGCCGAGGCCGCCGGGTCGGGTGCCCTGTTCGTGGTCGCCTGCGCGGGCCCCGAGCTGCTGGCCCGGCGGCCGTCCTGGGCCGGCGGCAAGAGCCACACGACCACGGTCACTCTGGACTGGCCCGAGCGGATCACCAACGAGCAGTTGGTGGAGTTCCTCCTCTCCGCGTCCCGCAGCGAGGGATCGGAGAGTTTCAGCGGATGAACGGGGTGGGGGGGGGGGCGGCCCCCCCCCCCCCCCCCCCCCCCCCCCCCCCCCCCCCCCCCCCCCCCCGCCCATCTCCCCACCGCGGAAGAGCGGATGACCTCGTCGTGACCGTGAATCGCGAAGAGCGAAACAGGATGGAGGTCAGTTCTCCCGGGTGTTCGGAGCGCGGCCGGCCCCGTTTCAGATATCCCTTCCGCACCCGACGAGGAGCCAGACATGCAATCAGGACCGGCTGTATCCGAACTCGCCGAGCCCAACCTGCGCGCTCTGCTGGCCACCGCAGGTCTCGACGTGGAGTACGTACGCGCCGAGGGAAACACGCTCTACCGCCGGAACGAGGACGGCACCGAGACCCCCGTCGTCGACTACGCGGGCGGCTACGGGTCGCTGATCTTCGGGCACAACCACCCCGCCGTCGTGGCGCGCGCACGGCAGCTCCTGGACGAACAGTCGCCGGTGCACGCCCAGTTCTCGTCGCACCCGTACGCCAACGAACTGGCCGCCGAGCTGAACCGGATCGTCCACCGCGAGACCGGCACCGACGAGCCGTACTACGCCACCTTCGCCAACAGCGGCGCCGAGGCCGTCGAGGCCGCGGTCAAACACGCCGAGATGGACCGTGTCCTGCGGCTCGGGGAGATCCTGGCGGAGATCGAGGCGGGCAGCGAGCAGGTGCGCGCGGCCGTGACCGCCGGGCAGGTCACCGTCGCGGCCGACGTGCCCGGGCGGCTTGGGCTCACCGGTCAGGCCACCGCCGAGGACGTGCTCGCCGAGGTCACCCGCAGGAACGCGGAGCAGGGCGGGCGGGCTCCGGTGTTCCTGGCCCTGGAGGGCGGCTTCCACGGAAAGCTGATGGGCAGCGTGCAGCTGACCCACAACGAGGGCTACCGGACGCCGTTCGCGGCACTGGGCGCCCGGACCCGGTTCGTCCCCCAGGACCGGCCCGAGGCACTGCGCGAGATCCTGGAACAGGAGCGCGGCACCCTGCTGCAACCCGCCCTCGACGGCGGCGAGTTGCGGCTCGTCGAGCGCCCGCACCCCGCCTTCTGCGCCTTCCTCCTGGAACCCGTCCAGGGCGAGGGCGGCATCCGGCCCCTCTCCGTGGAATTCGCCCGCCGGATCCAGGAGTTCGGCGAGAGCGCCGACTGTCCGCTCGTCATCGACGAGATCCAGAGCGGCATGGGCCGCACCGGCGCGCTCCTCGCCAGCTCCCACCTGGGGCTGCGCGGCGACTACTACGTGCTCGCCAAGGCTCTGGGCGGCGGCATCGCCAAGGCCGCCGTCATGTTGGTGCGCGCGGCCCGCTACCGCCCGCAGTTCGAGCTGGTGCACAGCTCGACCTTCGCCAAGGACCACTTCTCCTGCCATCTGGCGCTGAAGGTCCTCGAACTTCTCGAAGCCGACGGGGGCCGGGCCTACCGGCAGGCCACCGAGCGTGGCGCCGCCCTGGAGAGCATGCTCGACAAGGTGCGCGCCGCGTTCCCCGACGTGGTCAAGGAGGTACGCGGCAGGGGCCTGATGCTGGGCCTGGAGTTCCAGGACCAGTCCGAGGCCGAGGACGAGGTGATACGCGACGCGTCCCGCTCCGGCCTGTTCGGGTACGTCGTCGCCGGCCACCTGCTCAACGCCCACGCCATTCGGACCTTCCCCACGGCCAGTGCTGTCAGCACGCTGCGTTTCGAGCCCTCGATCCTGATCACGGACGAGGAGATCGACCTTCTGGAGCGGGCCCTCACCGATGTCTGCGGGATTCTGCGCGAGCAGGCGTCGCACCGTCTGGCCGTGCGTGCCTGACGCCTGACGTCCGACCGCCTGACGCCTGACCGCCCGGCGCCGACCGTACGGCCGTCGGCAGCCGGCCCCTGCTCCCACCCTCGCTCCCACTGACGCTCCACGGAACGTCGCCCCACCTGATCACCGACCCATCTGATCACCGCCCCGTTCCCCGGTGTTGGGGGAGACCCCCGTCCGGGGAGACCTCCGCCGGTCCGGCGCGTCCATCACCGTTTCCGCTCCCTCTCTCCGCACGTCTGCGAAAGCGCCGGCGTGCGGAGAGGACACGTATGAAAGGTCAGCCGAGGTTCATGATGAGTGAGCACGCTCCGACACCGGTCGACACGGACATCGAGCGCCAGGAGCCCATCGCCGTCGTCGGTCTGTCCTGCCGGCTTCCCGGAGCCGACGGGCCCGCCGCGTTCTGGGAGCTTCTCAGGAGCGGTTCGAGCGCGATCACCGACGTGCCGGCCGACCGGTGGGGCGAGGACGCCGGGGCGGCCGTCACCCGTGGCGGATTCCTCGACGGCGTAGGGGAGTTCGACGCGGCGTTCTTCGCGGTGTCACCGCGCGAGGCCGCCGCGATGGACCCGCAGCAGCGGCTCGTCCTCGAACTGGCCTGGGAGGCGCTGGAGGACGCGGGCATCGTACCGGCGTCGCTGCGTGGCAGCCGGACCGCCGTGTTCGTCGGCACCCTGCGCGACGACTACACCAACCTGCTGTACCAGCACGGTGCGCGGGCCATCGCCCAGCACACGATGACCGGTGTCAACCGCGGTGTCATCGCGAACCGTGTCTCGCACCTGCTGGGCCTGCGCGGACCGAGCCTGACCGTGGACTCCGCCCAGTCCTCCTCGCTGGTGGCCGTCCACCTGGCCTGCGAGAGCCTGCGCCACGGCGAGTCCACGGCCGCCGTCGCCGCGGGTGTCAACCTCAACCTGCTCGCCGAGAACACCGTCACCGAGCAGCGGTTCGGCGCGCTGTCCCCGGACGGGACGACGTACACCTTCGACGCGCGCGCCAACGGCTTCGTGCCCGGTGAGGGCAGCGGTGTCGTCGTACTCAAGCCGCTGCGCCGGGCACTGGCCGACGGCGACCGCGTGTACGGCGTGATCCGCGGCACCGCGGTCAACAACGACGGTGCCACCGACGGCCTGACCGTGCCGAGCCGTGACGCCCAGGAGCAGGTGCTGCGCGCCGCCCGCGAGCGGGCGGGCATCGCCGCCGACGAGGTGCAGTACGTCGAACTGCACGGCACCGGCACCCCGGTGGGCGATCCCATCGAGGCCGCCGCGCTCGGTGCCGCGCTCGGCGCGGGGCGGGCCGCAGAAGGGGCGCTGCGCGTCGGCTCCGTCAAGACCAACATCGGACACCTGGAGGGTGCCGCCGGTATCGCCGGCCTGATCAAGGCACTCCTGAGCATCCATCACCGGGAGCTGCCGGCCAGCCTCAACTTCGACACCCCGAACCCGGCGATCCCGCTCGCCGAACTCGGCCTCGCCGTGCAGCACGAGCTGACGGGCTGGCCGAGCCCGGACCGTCAACTGGTCGCGGGCGTCAGCTCGTTCGGCATGGGCGGCACCAACGCCCACGTCGTCGTCAGCGAGGTGCCGGCGGCCGAGGACGCACCCGAGGACGCACCCGAGGAGACCAGTCCCCTCACCCCCACGGTCCTGCCGTGGGTCGTCTCCGGCGCGAGCCGGACCGCGCTGCTCGCCCAGACTGAGCGGCTGCGGACGTTCGTCACGGCCCGCGCCGGGTCGTCGCCGGTGGACATTGGCTGGTCCCTCGCCGCGACCCGTACCGCGCACGCGCACCGGAGCGTGGTGCTCGCCTCGGATTCCGCGGGACTGGTGGACGGACTCGCCGCCGCGGCGGCGGGCATGCCCGCGTCCGGTGTGGTCACGGGCGAGGCGGCACCGGGCCGTACGGCGTTCCTGTTCACCGGGCAGGGCGCGCAACGGATCGGTATGGGACAGGAGTTGTACGCGGCCTTCCCCGTGTACGCCGCCGCGTTCGACGAGGTCGCAGCCGCTCTCGATCCCCATCTGGGGCGCTCGGTCGCGCAGATCATCGCCGACGGGGAGGGCCTTGACGAGACGGCTTTCACTCAGCCGGCGTTGTTCGCTGTCGAGGTGGCGTTGTTCCGGTTGTTGGCTCACTTCGGTGTGGGTGCTGATTTTGTGGCGGGTCATTCGATCGGTGAGTTGGCGGCGGCTCATGTGGCGGGGGTGTTCTCGCTGGGGGATGCGGCGAGGTTGGTGGGTGCGCGTGCGGGTTTGATGCAGTCTGCGGTGTCTGGTGGGGCGATGATCGCGGTGGAGGCGGGTGAGGAGGAGGTTCTGCCTCTGCTGGAGGGTGTGGCGGACCGGGTGGCGGTCGCGGCGCTCAACTCGCCGGTGTCCACGGTGATTTCGGGTGATGCGGTGGCTGCCGGTGAGGTGGCCGAGCAGTTGGCGGCTCGGGGTCGTAGGACGAGGCGTCTGAGTGTGAGTCATGCTTTCCACTCGCCGCACATGGACGGGATTCTGGAGGAGTTCCGGTCGGTTGCCGCGGGCATCACGTATCACCCGCCGGTGATTCCTGTGGTGTCGAGTGTCACGGGTGAGCTCGCCGCTCCCGACAGTCTTACCTCGCCCGATTACTGGACCGACCAGATCCGGGCCACCGTCCGCTTCACCGACACCGTGCGCACCCTCCAGGACGAAGGCGTCACCGCCTACCTCGAAGTCGGCCCCGACGCCGTCCTGGCCGGCCTCGCCCACGACACCGCCGACCACCCCGACACCACGACCACCGTGACGCTCCGCCGCGACCGAGGCGAGACGCAGACGTTCCTCACGGCGCTCGCGACCCTGTTCGTACGAGGCACCGAGGTCGACTGGCCCGCGTACTTCGAGGGCACCGGTGCCCGGCGGACCGATCTGCCCACGTACGCCTTCCAGCGGCGACACCACTGGTTCGAGGGCGGCACACCCAGCACCGCACAAGAACCACTCACCCCACCCTCGGCCGCACCCGCCGAGCCGGTACCCGAACCGCAGGGCGCACTCGGGGCACGCCTGGCCGCGCTGTCCGACACCGCGCGCCGGCAGGCCGTGACCGACCTGGTCGACCGGCACATCGCCGCCGTACTCGACTACGGGCCCGACGAACGCGCCCCACAGCACTCCCCGTTCCAGAAACTGGGCTTCAGCTCCCTGATGGCCACGGAGCTGCGCTCCTCCCTCGCCGCCGCGACCGGGCTGCGTCTGCCCACGGGGCTGCTCTTCGACCACCCCACGCCGGGCGCGCTCATCGAGTTCGTGGAGTCGGAACTGCTCGGCTCCGCACCCGCCGCCGACCCGGCGGCGGCGGAGGCCGAGAGCGGCGAGCCCATCGCCGTCGTCTCCATGGCCTGCCGCTTCCCGGGCGGCATCGCCTCCCCCGAGGACCTGTGGCGTCTGCTGTCCGAGGGCGGCGACGCGATCAGCGAGTTCCCGACGAACCGTAACTGGCCCCACGACCTGTACGACCCGGACCCCGAACAGCAGGGCAGGAGCGCCGTACGACACGGCGGATTCCTGCACGACGCCGGGGACTTCGACCCCGCCTTCTTCGGGATCTCCCCGCGCGAGGCCCTCGCGATGGACCCCCAGCAGCGGTTGCTCCTCGAAACCTCCTGGGAGGCCGTGGAACGCGCCGGCCTCCTGCCCGAGACGCTGCGCGGCACCCGCACCGGCGTCTTCGTCGGAGCGACCGCCCTGGAGTACGGGCCCCGAATGCAGGACGCCCCGCGATCCGTACAGGGCAACGTCCTCACCGGCTCCACCAGCAGCGTCATGTCCGGTCGCATCGCCTACCAACTCGGCCTGCTCGGGCCCGCGTTGACCGTGGACACCGCCTGTTCCTCGTCACTGGTCGCCCTGCATCTGGCGATCCGCTCGCTGCGCGACGGCGAGACGAACCTGGCCCTGGCCGGCGGCGCCACCGTCATGGCCAGTCCCGGCATGTTCGTGGAATTCTCCCGGCAACGAGGACTCGCCCCCGACGGCCGCTGCAAGTCGTTCGCCGCGGGGGCCGACGGCACCGGCTGGTCCGAAGGCGTCGGCGTACTGCTCCTCGAACGGCTCTCGGACGCCCGCCGCAACGGCCACACCGTACTCGCCGTCCTGCGCGGCTCCGCCGTCAACCAGGACGGCGCCAGCAACGGCCTCACCGCGCCCAGCGGCCTCGCCCAGCGGCGCGTCATCCACCAGGCGCTGGCCGACTCCGGACTGACCAGCGCCGACATCGACGCGGTCGAGGCCCATGGCACCGGAACCACACTCGGCGACCCCATCGAGGCCGAAGCCCTCATGGCGACGTACGGGACGGGGCGCGGGGACCGCGAACCGGTGTATCTGGGCTCGCTCAAGTCGAACATCGGGCACGCCCAGGCCGCAGCGGGTGTCGGCGGAGTCATCAAGATGGTGCAGGCGCTGCGCCACGGCGTCCTGCCCAGGACACTCCACGCCGACGAGCCGACCCCGAGGGTCGACTGGTCCGCGGGCGCCGTCGAACTCCTCACCGAGGCCAGGCCCTGGCCGGATGCCGGCGCGCCGCGCCGCGCCGCCGTGTCGTCGTTCGGCATCAGCGGCACCAACGCGCACGTCGTCGTGGAGTACGACCTGGCGGCCGAGACCGCCGACCCGGCTGGGACCGCCGACGCGGCCGGGAAAGCCGGGGCCGCTGGGACCGCCCCCGTGGCCGATGTCGCCGCGCCCTGGGTCGTGTCCGGCCGTTCCCCGCAGGCCCTGCGAGCCCAGGCGGCCCGGCTGTCCGCGCACCTGAACACCACCGACGGCGCCGACCTCGCTTCGGTCGGTCGGTCCCTGGCCGGGACGCGCACCACGTTCGAGGAACGCGCCGTCGTCTTCGGCCCCCGCGTCGCGGACCGCGTCGCCGCGCTCGCCGCGCTCGCGGCCGGTCACGAGCACCCCGACGTGTTCACCGGAAGCGCCGCCGCGGCCGGTCGCACAGCCTTCCTGTTCACCGGCCAGGGCGCGCAACACCTGCGCATGGGACAGGAGTTGTACGCCACCCATCCCGTTTTCGCCGAGGCTGTCGACGAGGTGTGCCAGGCTTTCGAGGGCCGGCTGGAGCGGCCGTTGCGCGATGTGCTGTTCGCCGATCCCCAAGGCCCCGACGCCGCCCTGATCCACGAGACGGTTTTCACTCAGCCGGCGTTGTTCGCTGTCGAGGTGGCGTTGTTCCGGTTATTGGCCCATTTGGGTGTGGGTGCTGATTTTGTGGCGGGTCATTCGATTGGTGAGTTGGCGGCGGCTCATGTGGCGGGGGTGTTCTCGCTGGGGGATGCGGCGAGGTTGGTGGGTGCGCGTGCGGGTTTGATGCAGTCTGCGGTGTCTGGTGGGGCGATGATCGCGGTGGAGGCGGGTGAGGAGGAGGTTCTGTCTCTGCTGGAGGGTGTGGCGGACCGGGTGGCGGTCGCGGCGCTCAACTCGCCGGTGTCCACGGTGATTTCGGGTGATGCGGTGGCTGCCGGTGAGGTGGCCGGGCAGTTGGCGGCTCGGGGTCGTAGGACGAGGCGTCTGAGTGTGAGTCATGCTTTCCACTCGCCGCACATGGACGGGATTCTGGAGGAGTTCCGGTCGGTTGCCGCGGGCATCACGTATCACCCGCCGGTGATCCCTGTGGTGTCGAGTGTCACCGGTGAGCTCGCCGCCCCCGACAGTCTTACCTCGCCCGATTACTGGACCGACCAGATCCGCGCCACCGTCCGCTTCACCGACACCGTGCGCGAACTCGGCCGCCAGGGCGTCACCGTCCTCATCGAGGTCGGCCCCGACGCCGTCCTCTCCACCCTCGCCCGCACCACCCTGGACGAGACAGCCGCCGCCGTCGCCCTGCTGCGCCCCGGCCACCCCGAGGCCGACACCCTGGCCAGGGGCATCGCCCGCGCCCACACCGAGGGCGCAGCCCTGGACGCCACGGCGTTCTTCCCCGGCGCCCCGTACATGGACCTGCCCACGTACGCCTTCACCCGCGAGCACTACTGGCTGGCCCCGGGGACAGCGGCCGACGCGCGCGGCCTCGGCCTCGACACCGCGGACCACCCGCTGCTCACCGCCGCCGTCGACCTCGCCGGACACGAGGACACCGTCCTCGCCGGGCGCCTCTCACTCGCGGACCAGCCCTGGCTCGCCGACCACCGCATCGGCACCGGGACACTGCTTCCCGCCACGGCCTTCCTCGAACTGGCCGTCGCCGCGGGCGACCACCTCGGCCTGCCGCACGTGGAGGACCTCACCCTGGAAGCGCCTCTCGCCCTCACCGAGGGCGAGGACGTACGCGTCCAGGTGACCGTCGGCGCGGCCGACGACACCGGCGCCTGCGCCTTCACCGTCCACGCGGGCCCCGACACCGAGGGCGGCGCCCGGCACTGGACCCGCCACGCCACCGGCACCCTCGCCCCCTCGGCGCCCGCCGCCGATCCGACGGCGTCCCTGGCCGTATGGCCGCCGGCCGACGCCGTACCGGAACCGGTGGACGACGCGTACGACCGCCTCGCCGACCTCGGCTACTTCTACGGCCCCGCCTTCCGCGGCCTCACGGCGCTGTGGCGCGCCGGCGACGACATCTACGCCGAGATCCGTCTGCCGGCCGACAGCGCCGAGGCCGCGGGCCGCTTCGGACTGCACCCCGCGCTCCTCGACGCGGCCCTGCATCCGCTGGTGCTGGCCGCCGCCGTCGACGCGGAGCCGGAGACCATCCGGCTGCCGTTCGCCCTCGCGGGCGTGACCCTGCACGCGGCGGGCGCCACCGAACTCCGCGTCCGGATCAGCCCGCGCGGGCCCGGCACCGACACCTTCGGTCTGACCCTGGCGGACGGCACCGGCGCGCCCGTGGCCGACATCGACTCCCTGACCCTACGAGCCACCGCCAGGGCGCAGCCGGCCACGACAGCCGTGAGCGACGCGCTGTACGAGCTGCGCTGGCCGGCCCTCACCGCGCAGCCGCCGACCGAGGACCTCACCTCGGCGGAAGTCGTGGGGGACACCCTCACCGGTGTCGAACCGGCCGACGTCATCGTTGTCCGCCCCTCGGCGGCTCCCGCCGACGGGCGGCACGCGGCGACCCACCGTGTGCTGCGTCTGGTCCAGGAGTTCCTTGCCGACGAGCGGTTCGCCGACTCGCGTATGGCCGTGGTGACCTCGGGCGCGGTCGCCGCCCGGCCCGGCGAGGACGTCACCGATCTCGACACGGCCCCCGTGTGGGGCCTGGTCCGCTCCGCCCAGTCCGAGCATCCCGGCCGCCTGATGCTGCTGGACCTCGACGCCACCCACGACAGCGACGGCACGGCCGCCACCGACGCCACGGCCGCCCTCCTGGCCGCCGCGCTCCACTCCGGCGAGCCCCAACTGGCCGTACGAGACGACCGGTTGACCGTGCCACGACTCGCGCCCGCCGCACCGGCGGGTCCGGACCCCGAGCCCGCCGTCGACCCGGACGGCACCGTCCTTGTCACCGGCGGCACCGGCGGACTCGGCGCGCTCTTCGCCCGGCACCTGGTCGGGGCCCACGGCGTCCGCCATCTGCTGCTGACCAGCCGCAGGGGAGCCGCCGCACCCGGAGCCGCGGAACTGACGGCGGAACTCACCGAATTGGGCGCCACCGTCAGCGTCGAAGCCGTCGACGTCTCCGACCGGGGCGCCCTCGCCGCGCTCCTCGACACCGTGCCGGCGGCCCACCCGCTGACCGCCGTCGTCCACACGGCCGGCGTCCTGGACGACGCGACGATCCCGGCGCTGACCCCCGAGCGGCTCGACGCCGTACTGCGCCCGAAAGCCGACGCGGCCCGGCATCTGCACGAGCTGACCGCGCACCTGGACCTGCGGGCGTTCGTCCTCTTCTCCTCGGTCTCCGGCCTCACCGGCACCGCCGGACAGGCCAACTACGCCGCCGCGAACGCCGCCCTCGACGCGCTGGCGGCACACCGCCGGGCCCAGGGCCTGCCCGCGACATCGCTCGCCTGGGGCCTGTGGGACGCCACTCACGGCATGGGCTCCACCCTCACCACCGCCGAGTTCGCCCGCTGGGAACGGGCCGGCCTGCCGCCGCTCACCCCCGAGCAGGGCCTCGCCCTGTTCGACACGGCCCTGTCACGCACCACCGCGCTGCTCGTCCCCGTGGCCCTGAACCCCCGGCGCCTCGCGGACGGCGAACCCGGCCCGCTCTTCCGCGATCTGCTGCCCGCCCGCACCGTCCGCACGGGCCGCACCGCGCGGACCAAGCAGGACACCGGGCAGGGCTCCGAATGGGTACGCCGGACGAGCGCGCTTCCCGTCGAGAAGCGGGGCGAGGCCGCCCTCGAACTCGTACGCACCAAGGTCGCCGCCGTCCTCGGCCACTCCGGGGCCTCGGCCGTCGCACCCGAGCGCGCCTTCAACGACATCGGCTTCGACTCGATGGCCGCCGTCGAACTGCGCAACCAAATGGGCCTGGCCACGGGCCTGCGGCTGCCCTCCACCGTCGTCTTCGACCACCCGTCGCCCCAGGCGCTCGCGTCGTACGTCGTCAGCCGGCTCGCCCAGCCGAAGGCCCCTGCCGCACCCCGGGCGCGACGCGGGAGCGCGGCGGACGAGCCGATCGCCATCGTGGGGATGGCGTGCCGGTATCCGGGCGGGGTGTCCTCGCCGGACGACCTGTGGCGTGTGGTCTCCGAGGACGTGGACGCGGTGAGCGGATTCCCGTCGAACCGGGGCTGGGACCTTGAGGGGTTGTACGACCCGGATCCGGAGAAGGCGGGGACGAGTTACACCCGCCACGGCGGTTTCCTCCATGACGCGGATCTGTTCGACGCGGAGTTCTTCGGGATGTCGCCCCGCGAGGCGACCGCCACGGACCCCCAGCAGCGACTGCTCCTGGAAACCACCTGGGAGGCGCTGGAGAGCGCCGGCATCGACCCGGCGACCGTACGGGGCAGCGCCACGGGCGTCTACATGGGTGCGATGTACGACGACTACCCGGTCCATGTCAGCGCGTCACCGGGCGAGTTCGAGGGCTTCCTCCTCGCGGGCAACCTCTCCAGTGTCCTGTCCGGCCGTGTCTCCTACACGTACGGGTTCGAGGGTCCGGCGGTGACGGTGGACACGGCGTGTTCGTCGTCGTTGGTCGCTCTGCATCTGGCGGCGAACGCCCTGCGCCGAGGCGAATGCGACCTGGCGCTGGCCGGTGGTGTGACGGTGATGGCGCAGCCCACCACGTTCGTGGAGTTCTCGCGTCAGCGGGGTCTCGCCGCCGACGGCAGGTGCAAGGCGTTCGCGGCGGGCGCGGACGGGACGGGCTGGTCGGAGGGAGTGGGGCTGCTGCTGGTGGAGCGGTTGTCGGACGCCCGCCGCCTCGGGCACAACGTCCTTGCCGTCGTACGGGGAACCGCGATCAATCAGGACGGTGCGTCGAATGGTCTGACGGCGCCGAACGGTCCGTCGCAGGAGCGGGTGATCCGTGGGGCGTTGGCGGACGCGGGGTTGGGTGCGGCGGACATCGACGCGGTGGAGGCGCATGGGACGGGTACGGCGCTGGGGGATCCGATCGAGGCGCAGGCGCTGCTCAACACGTATGGGCAGGAGCGTCCGGGGGGCGGGAGTCCGTTGTGGCTGGGGTCGTTGAAGTCGAACATCGGTCATGCGCAGGCCGCTGCGGGTGTGGGTGGTGTGATCAAGATGGTGGAGGCGATGCGGCACGGTGTGCTGCCTCGTACGTTGCATGTGGACGAGCCGTCGGGGCATGTCGATTGGGAGTCGGGTGCTGTTGAGTTGCTGACGCGGTCGCGTGAGTGGCCGGGGTCCGGCCGTCCACGCCGCGCCGGCGTCTCCTCCTTCGGGATCAGCGGCACCAACGCCCACGTCATCATCGAACAGCCGCCGGCGGAGACGCCCCCCACCGGACGTACCCCCGGAACCGACGTCGTGGTGCCCTGGCTCCTCACCGCCCGTAGCGATGACGCCCTGCAAGCGCAGGCCCGACGGCTGCACACCCATGTGTCCGGACGTCCCGAACTCACCCCCGCCGACGTCGCGTTCTCGCTCGCGGACTCCCGGGCCGTCATGGACCACGGGGCCGCCGTCGTCGGCGCCGACCGTGAATCGCTCCTCGCCGGGCTCGATGCCCTGGCCCGGGGCGCCACCTCGCCCCAACTCCTGCGCGGCAGCACGCCCCTCCGTGGCAGGACCGCGTTCCTGTTCACCGGGCAGGGCAGCCAACGCCTGGGCATGGGGCGGGAGTTGTACGCCTCCTCGCCGGTGTTCGCCCGCGCTCTCGACGAGGTGGCCGCCCATCTCGACAGTGAGACGGTGCGCCCGGTCAAGGACGTGCTCTTCGCCCGCGAGGATTCCTCCGACGCGACGCTGATCGACCGGACGGCCTTCACCCAGGCGGCGTTGTTCGCGGTGGAGGTGGCGCTGTTCCGCTGGTTCGAGCACCACGGGCTCCGTCCGGACTTCCTGCTCGGGCACTCCATCGGCGAGGTGACGGCCGCGCACGTGGCCGGAGTCCTCGACCTGGCCGACGCGGCGGTGCTGGTCGCCGAGCGGGGGCGGCTGATGCAGGCGGCGCCGGAGGGCGGTGCCATGGCGGCGATCGGGGCCTCCGAGGAGGAGGTACGTACCGTCCTCGATGCCCGACTGGTCGACGGCGGCGGTGTGGTGGATGTCGCGGGGATCAACGGGCCCCGGTCGGTGGTGATCTCGGGTGACGAGGGAGCGGTCGACGAGATGGTGGCGCTGTGGCGCGAACGAGGCGCCCGCACAAAGCGTCTGACGGTCAGTCACGCCTTCCACTCCGCTCATATGGAGGGAGTACTGGAGGAGTTCCGGCAGATGGTGTCCGGGCTGGACTTCCGGAAACCGCGTATTCCGATCGTCTCCAACGTGACAGGGACGCTGGCGACGGAGGAGGAACTGGCCTCGGCCGACTACTGGGCCAGACATATCCGTGAGGCTGTCCGCTTCCACGACGGCGTGCGTTATCTGGAGGCCGAGGGCGTCACCCGCTTCGTCGAACTGGGACCCGACCCCGTACTCACCGCCCTCGTCCAGGATTCCCTCACGGCCGAGGCCGACGTCCTTGTCCCCGCCCTGCGCAAGGGCCGGCCGGAGGCCGAGACCGTCATGGGCGCACTCGCCCTGCTCGGGCTGGTCGGCGCCGAACCCGACTGGGAGGCCGTACTGCCCTCCGCCCGGCGCGTGCCACTGCCCAGCTACGCCTTCCAGCGCCGGCGCTTCTGGCTGGAGGGACCGGCCGACGTGGCGAACGCCGACGGGCTCGGACTCGACCCCATGGAACATCCCTTCCTCGGCGCGGCCATGAGCGTGGCCGGACGTGACGAAACGATGTTCACGGGACGACTCTCTCTGCGTACGCATCCGTGGCTGGCCGAGCACGCGGTCGCGGGCGTGGTGCCCGTACCCGCGACCGGGCTGCTGGAGCTGGTCGTCCGGGCCGGTGAGCAGGTGGGTGCCGAGGTGGTGGAGGAGCTGACGATGGCGGCGCCGCTGGTGCTGCCGGAGGACGGTGCGGTTCAGCTACAGCTGGTGGTCGGCGCGCCCGACGCCGTCGGGTTCCGCCCGGTGGAGATCCACTCCCGGGTCCCCGACGCCCACTGGGTGCTGAACGCCCACGGCAGCTTGGCCACGAGTGATGCCGGGGACGTCGACGGCGGCCTGACGGCATGGCCTCCGGCCGGTGCGGTCGAGGCGGATCTTGACGGCGCGTACGAGCGTCTGGCCGAGCGGGGCTATGCGTACGGTCCGGCGTTCCAGGGGCTGCGGCGGATGTGGCGCGGTGTGAACGAGACGTTCGCGGAGGTGGTGCTGCCGGAGGGCGCGGCGGCGGGGTCGGGCGAGTTCGTACTCCATCCGGCGCTGCTGGACGCGGCGTTGCATCCGCTGCTGCTGGGGGCCGTGGAGGGGCGGGAGGCGGACCTGCTTCCGTTCTCCTGGTCGGACGTACGGGTGTCCGGGACAGGGGCGTCACGCCTGCGGGTGCGGATCGCGTGGTCCGAGGCGGCGTCGGACGTGGTGTCGTTGACCGTGGCCGATGGCGCAGGCGCTCCGCTGGCCGCGGTGCGGGCGTTGTCGTTGCGGCCGCTGTCGAAGGAAGCGCTACGGGCGGCTGCCGACACCGGGCGGGAGGGCCTCTTCCCCGTCTCCTGGTCCGAGGTCGGAGCGCCCGACACCGTCGTGGACCAGACAGGCTGGGCCGCTCTGGGCGCCTGGCCGGATGCCTCCGTGAGGTCGTACCCGGATCTGGAAGCAGTGGCTCGGGCCGGTGCGCACACCGTGCTCTGCCCGCTGATCCCGGAGTCTGCCGGCCACCACGGCGAGGAGACTCCCGGCCTGGCGCGTGACGCCCTGCGCCGGATGCTGGAGCAGGTGCGGACGTTCCTGGCCGATG
This sequence comes from Streptomyces sp. NPDC006643, assembly GCF_042870175.1. NCBI lineage: Bacteria > Bacillati > Actinomycetota > Actinomycetes > Kitasatosporales > Streptomycetaceae > Streptomyces > Streptomyces sp. NPDC006643. The sequence goes on from NZ_JBIAHA010000033.1 coordinate 16,760, forward strand.
AGCGGCTGGCCGGGGCGCGGCTCGTGGTGGTGACGCGCGGTGCGGTGGCGGCCGGGTCCGGCGAGGCCGAGGCGGATGTGCCGGATCTGGTGCACGCCGGAGTGTGGGGTCTGCTGCGTGTCGCGCAGACCGAGAACCCCGGACGGATCGTCCTCGTCGACCTCGACGACGAAGGCGACGCGCACCGGGTGCCCGCCGCCGTGGGCACGGAGGAATCCCAAGTCGCCCTGCGCGCAGGCCGGTTCCTCGCCCCACGGCTCACCCGGGCCGCTGCCGGTACGCCGGACGAGTCCCGCACTCCCCGCTGGGACGAGGGAACCGTGTTGATCACAGGCGCAACCGGCACGCTGGGCCGTGTCCTGGCGCGCCATCTCGCCGGGCGCGGGGCGCGACGGCTGTTGCTGCTCAGCCGGCGCGGCGACCAGGCCCCGGAGGCGGACGTACTCGCCGCCGAACTGGGAGAGTTGGGCGCCTCGGTCTCCTTCGCGGCGTGTGACGCGGCGGACCGTGGAGCGCTGGCGAAGGCACTCGCCGAGGTCCCGTCGGAGGCACCGATCAGCGCGGTGGTGCATACGGCCGGCGTCCTGGACGACGCCGTACTGGGGGAGTTGACGGCGGACCGGCTGGACGCGGTGCTGCGTCCGAAGGTCGACGCGGCATGGAATCTGCACGAGCTGACCCGGGAGCTGAATCTGTCGGCGTTCGTCGTGTACTCGTCGGTGGCGGGGCTGATCGGCAACGCGGGGCAGGGGAACTACGCGGCGGGCAACACGTTCCTGGACGCGTTGATCGCGCATCGGCGGGCTCGTGGGCTCGTCGGCACGTCGCTCGCCTGGGGACTGTGGTCGGAGTCCAGCACGATCAGTGGTGGGCTGAACGACACCGATCTGCGGCGTCTGGCGCGGTTGGGACTGTCACCACTGCCGTCGGACGAGGCGATGGTCCTGTTCGACGCCGCGGTGGCGAGCGGACGGGGTCTGTACGCGGTGACCGGTGTGGACACGGCCGTCCTGCGCCGGCAGGGCGACGACACCCATCCGATGCTGCGCGCGCTGGTTCCGGCCACGGCGCGTCGGCGCCGGGCGGCGGCCGACGACGCGGGTGGTGACGGGGCGTCGGGTCTGGTGCGCCGGCTTGCCGCGCTCGGGGCGGACGAGCGGGCGGAGGTGATGGCCGACGTGGTGCGTGACCAGGTCGCCGATGTCCTGGGCCATGCCGGGCACGGTGCGATCGGTGTCGGCCGGCCCTTCCGGGAGCTGGGCTTCGACTCGCTCACCGCCGTGGAGCTGCGGAACAAGCTCAACGCGGTGACCGGCCTGCGCCTGCCCACCACGCTCGTCTTCGACCACCCCACCCCCACCGCTCTCGCCCAGTACCTCGCCGGGCAGATCAAGGTCGAGCCCGCATCCGACACGACCGCCGCACCCGTCCTCGCCGATCTGAGCCGCGCCAAGGCGGCGATGGTGTCGCTGGCCTCGGACGGCGAAGCGCTGGCGCGGGTGGCGGATCAGCTGCGGGAACTCCTGAGGCTGGCCGACGGTACGGGTACGGACACCGGCAAGGACAGTGCCGCCGAGGCGAACCTCGACGCGGCGAGTGACGAGGAACTGTTCGCGCTGGTGGACGAACTCGACTAGGGCGGGTCCGGCAAGCGGCGTCGCCCGGGATGCGGGATTTGTCGCCACACGCACCAGGTCCTGTCCGGCGGACATCCGCCGGGCAGGACCTGGTGTCCGTATCGAGGCGTGATCAGTCCGTTCCGGCGCGCGGGGCGCCGCGTCCGTGGACCAGCGGCAGGAAGACCTCGTCCACGATCTCCGTGAGGACGGCGTCGGGCACGGCCGGGACTCCGAGCAGCACGTACTCGTTGCGCAGCAGCGCCATGGGCGTGTACGCGACGCGGGGGTGCAGTGCCTCGGGCGCGGCCTCGCCGCGGGCCACCGCTCGGCCGAGCAACGTCAGCCAGGCCGCCGCGTGCGCGCCGTCCGCCGCCGGGTCGCGCAGCTCGGCCAGCAGTTCCGGGGCGCCGCCGGCCGCCGCGATCAGGCCGCGCAGGATCTCCCCGTACGGTGACGCCCAGGTGCTGTTCGCCTGCCGCAGCATCTCCAGGGTGTCGCCGCGCAGCGAGCCGGTGTCCGGCAGCACGGTCTCGGCCGCGGCCAGCCGGCGGTACGCCGCCACCCCGAGCGCGACGCGGTTCGGCCAACGCCGGTACAGCGCGTTCTTGTTCGTCCCGGCCCGCCGGGCGACCTCGTCCATCGTCAGGGCCGGGACGCCGGACTCCTTGAGCACCTCGGCAGCCGCGCGCAGGATGGCGTCCTCCAGCTCGGCCCCGCGTCGCCGCGTCGACGGGGTCCGCGGCGGTTCCTTCCCGGCTTGTGCCACCGGCCGTCCTCTCTCGCCCGCACCTCTGGATCTACGGTACGCATCGTACTTTCCGGCGTCCGTCACGGCGCTTCTCGCGGCGTCCGTGAAGGCGTCCGTCACGGCGTCCCGTGCGTGCCGCTCCAGGACATGCGTAAGGTACGTTGAGTACCCAGTACGGTACGGCAGGTACCGTAGGACGCGAGGAGAGCACCCGTCGTGCGTACCTTCGGCATCACTTACGACACCGGCTTCACCACCGCGGGCACCACCACCCGCGAACCCTTCGACTCCGCCGTCGTCCGCCGCGAGATGCGGATCATCCGCGACGAGCTGGGCTGCGACGCCGTACGCGTCACCGGCGGCGACCGCGACCGGCTCGAGACGGCCGCGCGACACGCCGCCGACGCCCGACTGGAGGTCTGGTACTCACCGTTCACCAACGGCCTCACCCGTGGCGAACTCCTCGACTTCCTCACCGACGGCGCCGAACGCGCCGAACGGCTGCGCCGCGCGGGCGCCGAGGTCGTCTTCCTCACCGGCTCGGAGATCTCCCTCTTCACCGCCGGTATGCTCCCCGGCGACACCTTCGAGGAACGCGCCGCCGTCCTCGCCGACCCGCGGCGACTGCGGGCCGCGCTGCCCGGACTCCCCGCCCGGGTCAACGCCTTCCTCGGCGAGGCCGTGGCCGCCGTGCGCACCCGGTTCGGCGGCCGGATCGGATACGCCTCACTTCCGTTCGAGGGCGTCGACTGGGCGCCGTTCGACATCGTGGCCACCGACGCCGGCTACCGCGACGCGCGGACCGCCGACCGGCTCACCGACGGACTGCGGGCACTGACCGCACACGGCAGACCGGCCGCCGTCACCGAGTTCGGCTGCACCACCTACCGCGGGGCCGCCGACGCCGGCGGCCGGGGCGACGCCGTCATCGCGTGGGACGACCGGGCCCGTCCGGCGCGGTTCACCAGCCCCGTCATACGTGACGAACAGGAACAGGCCGACTACCTGCGTGAACTCCTCGACGTCTTCGACGAGTCCGCCGTCGACGCGGCTTTCGTCAACACCTTCGCCCGCTACGACCTCCCGTACTCGGGCGCCGACGACGACCGCGACTTCGACAAGGCGTCCTTCGGCGTGGTCAAGGTCCTCGGCGACGGCCGCACCGGCACCGCCTTCCCGGGCCTGCCGTGGGAGCCCAAAGCCGCCTTCCACACGCTCGCGAAGTACGGCCGCGACCGCCCCCGCACCCGCACCCGGACCCGCACCCGCTCCGGCCCGGCTTCCACAGCCCCGGAATGAGAGCCTGACGCCCCAACGGGTCGAGTCCGGCGCCGCGTTGAGGACGCGGGCACCGGACTCGGCTCGCGCCGACCGGCCGGGACCGGTCGGCGCTCAGGGGCTGTTCGGGCCTTCGGCGGCCCGTCGCTTACAGGTAGTCGGTGTCGGGGTCGAGCCCCACCAAGACCCGGCCGTGGGCCTCCAGACTGCCCAGCGGTGTCATCAGCCCGTGCAGATACAGCCCTTCGATGTCCCGGTGGACCCGCTGGAAGGGCACGGTGCGCTGGATGATCGAGGCGCCGCTGACATCGTGCAGAACGCCCACGGCCTCCTTCAGCAGCTGCACCGCGTACCCCATCTGCCCACGCGTGGCCACCCGCTGCTCCATCGGCAGCTGCTCCCCGGCGTCCGCGGCCGTCTGCATACGGCGCAGCCAGCCGGCCGCGAGCCCCTCGGCCGCGGTGATCTTGTTCGCAGCGGTCGCGACCTGGATCTGCGTGTACGGGTGCTCACGCTGCTCGGCCCAGTGGGTGTAGGCGATGCCCCGACCCGGCAGCCGGCCCAGGAAAAGCTCCAGGGCGGCCCGCGCGAGCCCGGTGTAGACGGGCACGGAGAGCGCCATGACCAGCGCCGTGAGCCCGTAGTTGCGGCCCGTAGCACCGGTGTTGCTGCGGCCCTCGACCAGGCCTTCGAGCGCCTCGACGGCGCCGGCCACCCGGTGCGAGGGGACGAACACATCGGTCAGGCGCGTGGTCGAGCTGCCCGTGCCGGACGCCGACGAGACGTCCCAGTCGTCCAGGATCTCCACCTCCGAGACCGGTACGAAGGCGAAGATCTCCTCGTCCTCCTGGCCCGGCCGCTGGAGCATGGCGGCGTGGATGTTCCAGTGGGCGCCGCGGATACCGGTGTTGAACCGCCAGCTGCCGTTGAGGGTGTAGCCGCCCTCGGTCTCCACCGCCGTCCCGGTCGGGGTGAAGCCGCCGGAGATGCGTACGGCGCCGTCGGCGAAGATCTCCTCCTGGGCCTTGTCGGAGTACTGCGTGGCGATCCACGCGCTGGAGATCCAGGAACACAGGATCCAGCCGGTGGAGCCGCAGCCGCGGCTCACCTCCTCGATGATCCTCGCCTGCTCCGTCACCGGCAGATCCAGCCCGCCGAATCGCTTCGGAACCGCCACCCGGAACACATCGGCCTTGTTCAGAAGTTCGATGTTCTCGTTCGGGATCCAGCGGTCCTCCTCGGCTTTGATCCCGTTCTCACGGAGCCGGGGGACGATTTCCCGCACTGCCTCCAGTATCGATTCCGATTCAATTGCAGGCGTGGTCATCCTGACTCCTCAACCCTCATTGGTCGTCGGTGTGCGAAGTGATGGAAGGCGCGACTACGGCGCGGCCCTTCTTCGATTATGGGAGCGGCCCATTCGTGCCGAGTAATGTCGGAGTAATCGTGTTCTCCGCCGTTCTCCGCCGCCGGCGATGAACATTCCATTACTCGCAGATGTGCCGGGCACGGACGTCGCGGTCACGCGACGCCCACCAATGTGCCAAGGGCGCGCACCTCGTCCAGCAGAGCGGCCTGCCGCAGGCTGCCCTCGGTGACCTCCGCCGGGGCGGCCCCGAGGCGTACGGCCGCCGCGAACGCGGTGACCGTGGCGGCCACCTGGTCCTCGGCCGGCAACGAGATCCGCCGCGGGCCCGAGCCGTCCTCCAGACAGACCGTCGGCCGGTGGTCGGCGGGCGGTGTGAAGGCCCGGTCCAGAGAGATACGCCCCTTGCTGCCGAGCAGTTCGTAGCCGCTCTGGTACCCGTGGTCCAGCCCGTAGGCGAGCTGGGCGCTCACCCCGTCGGGCGTGTCCAGCAGGATCGCGCCGGCGGTGTCCACCGCGTGGGGCGACGTACGGGCGGAGGTGGCGCCGACGACCCGCAACTCAGGTCCCAGGAAGTGCAGTGCCGCCCTGATCGGATAGACGCCCGTGTCCCACAGGGCTCCGCCACCGAGTTCGGGCCGGTGGCGGATGTCGTCGTCGGCCAGCCGGGGAACCGCGAACACCGCCCGCATCGACCGCACTTGACCGATGGCACCCTCCGCCACCATTCTCGCGACGGCCGCGTGCTGCGAGTGATGGACGAACATGACGTTCTCCATCAGCGCGAGCCCCCGCCGGCCGGCCGACTCGAACAGCCGGGCGGTGTGCCAGCCGTCCAGGGTCAGCGGCTTCTCGGCCAGGACGTGCTTGCCGGCCTCCAGCGCCGCCTCCACCCATCGGGCGTGCAGCGCCGCCGGCAGCGGTACGTACACGGCGTCGACGGTGCTGTCCTCCACCGCGTCGGTGTAGCTCCGCGCCGCACGGCAGCCGTACTGCTGGGCGACCTGCTCCGCCTTGGCCGGGTCCCGGCTCGCCACCACGGCCACCTCCACGTCCGGCGACGCGGCGAACGCGGGCAGCATCCGGCGCCGGGCGATGCCGGCGCACCCCAGCACGGCGACCCGGATCCTCGCGGTCACAGGCGTACCGTCCCCGAATTGAGCACGGACAGCAGGGTGCGGGCCTGGACGTTGACGTAATGACCGTGCCGCACCAGCGAGTTCATCTGGTCGGGGGTCAGCCACTGGTATCCGGGCGGGGGAGTGCGCGGCGCCTGCTCCTCGCCGGCTTCGACGAACAGATAGCGGCTCTCCGCGTTCAGGAAACGGCCGCCCTCCTCCGAGTGGACCTGGTCGTAGCGGACCGACGCCGGGTCGGCCCCGGCCACCAGGTCGAGGAAGGGCGGGCGGTCCTTGCCCGCCAGATGCCCGTAGTTGGCCGGGGTGTACTGGACCGTCGGGCCGAACTCGACCGTGTCGAGGAACCCGCCCTCCATCCTGGCGTGCGCCAGCAGGTGCGGGACCCCGCCGAACCGGCGTACGACGAACCCCGTGACCCCCAGGCCCACCGGCTCGAACAGCGGTTGGGTCCACCCGGTGACCTCGCGGCTGTCCGCCGACACCTTCACCGCCACCACCCGGAAGTAGCGGCCCTGAACGTGCCCCATGGAGTCCTCGCCGCGCACCCAGTCCATGACCTCGGACAGCGGGATCCGCCTCGCCCGCACATCGTGGCGGGCGCGCTCGCCGGTGAACCACGACAGCAACTCGGTGTCACTGAGCAGGGCTTGGCCGTCCTCGGGCGCGACGGGCGCGCACGCCAGGACCGTACGGGCGTCCATGTTGACCACGTTGTCCCGGCGCAGCAGCTCTCCGATCTGGCCCAGAGTCAGCCAGCAGAAGTCCTCGTGCACGGGGACGTCGTCGAAGGCCTCGACGAGCATGTTGCGGTTGGACTTCCGGAAGAACCACGAACCGTGCTCCGACTGGAGGACATCGGCGAGCACCCGGCCACGGTCCGGTCGGGTGAAGTACTCGATGTACTTCACGTCCGAACCGCGGTGCACCTTCGTGTAGTTGCTCCTGGTGGCCTGCACCGTCGGCGAGAGCTGGAGCAGATTGCGGTTGCCCGGCTCCATCTTCGCCTGCATCAGGAAGTGCAGGACACCGTCGAACTCCTTGACGAGGATCCCGAGGATCCCCACCTCCGGCTGCTTGATGATCGGCTGCTGCCAGTGGACGCCGCTCTGCGCCTCGGTGACGTCGAGCCCCTCCACCGAGAAGAAGCGGCCACTGCGGTGCACCAGATTGCCGGTGCTCTTCTCCGGCGCCCAGCCCTCCAGCGCGGCGAACGGGATGCGCTCCACCCGGAAATGGTGCGCCCTGTGCCGCTCGTCCAGCCAGGCGGAGAAATCCTCGGTGCGCAGCGAGGCGCCCGCCGACTTCCGCGCGGCGGAGTGCGCCATCCGCTGCCCCAGTGCCGTGTCCCGGCGGGGCCGCAGCGCCAACGCGGTGGTCATACCCGCGCCCCCACGAACTCCTTGACGGAGGCGATGACATAGTCGAGCATCTCGTCGGTCAGCCCCGGATAGACACCGACCCAGAACGTGTGCTCGGTGACGACATCGCTGTTGGTGAGGTCCCCGACCACCCGGTGCGGCTGGTTGAGGTAGGCGGGATGGCGGGTGAGGTTGCCGGCGAACAGCCGGCGGGTGCCTATCTTCCGGCCCTCCAGGAAGGCCACCAGCTCGGCCCTGCTGAACGGGGCCTCGGCGTCGACGGTGATGACGAAGCCGAACCAGCTGGGGTCGCTGCCGGGCGTGGGCTCGGGCAGCCGCAGATGCGGCACTCCGTCCAGCCCCTCCCGCAGCCTGCGCCAGTTGCGCTTGCGCGCGTCGATGAACGAGTCCAGCTTCGTCAGCTGGCTCAGCCCCAGCGCCGCCTGGAGATCCGTCGCCTTCAGGTTGTAGCCGACGTGCGAGAAGATGTACTTGTGGTCGTACCCCTCGGGCAGGGTGCCCATCTGGTACTCGAACCGCTTGAGGCACGTGTTGTTCTTGCCGGGCTCGCACCAGCAGTCCCGGCCCCAGTCGCGCAGCGACTCCACGATCCGGGCGAACTTCAGGTTCGACGTCAGCACACAGCCCCCCTCACCCATCGTCAGATGGTGGGCGGGATAGAAGCTGACAGTGGTGAAGTCGCCGAACGTCCCGGTGAGCCGTCCGTTGTACGTGGAGCCGACCGCGTCGCAGTTGTCCTCGATGAAGAACAGCCCCCGGTCCTCGGCGAGTTGGGCGATCTCCTCGACCTCGAAAGGGTTGCCGAGCGCGTGGGCGATCATGATGGCCTTGGTGCGCGGCCCGATCGCCTCCGCGACGCGGCTCGCCGTGGTGTTGTACGTCCCCAGCTCGATGTCGACGAAGACCGGCACAAGACCGTTCTGCACGATGGGGTTCACGGTCGTGGGGAACCCCGCCGCCACGGTGACGACCTCGTCGCCCGGGACGAGCCGGCGCTCCTCCAGGAGGTGCGAGGTGAGCGCGGACATCGCCAGCAGATTCGCCGAGGAGCCGGAGTTCGTCAGATGCGCCTTGCGCCGCCGCAGCCTGCGGGCGAACGCCGACTCGAACTTCCGTGAGCTGGGACCGGCGGCGATACGCAGCTCCAACGCGGCGTCGACCAGGGCCGCCCGGTCGTCCGCGTCGAGCACCGCGCCCGACGGCCAGATCTCGGTGACCCCCGGGACGAACCCGCCGTCCCCCTGGCTGTCCTGGTGGTACTTGCGTGTCTCGTCCAGGACCAGCGCCTTGTGGTCACTCATCTGCGGACCCCTTTCCGTGCTCATGACGGTGCTTGGACGCCTTCCACCAATGCGCGTTGTCGCGGTACCAGCCGACGGTCTCGGCCATGCCCTGCTCGAAGTCGACCAGCGGCTCGTAGCCGAGCTGCTCACGGATCTTGGTCTCGTCCAGGGAGTAGCGCAGATCGTGCCCCTTGCGGTCGGGCACATGGCGGATCACGGACCGGTCGGCGCCGCACAGCCGGAGCAGCAGATCGGTGACCGCGATGTTCGTCTGTTCGTTGCCGCCGCCCACGTTGTAGATCTCGCCCGCCCCACCGCGCGTCAGGACCAGTTGGATGGCCCGGCAGTGGTCGTCGACGTGGAGCCATTCGCGGACGTTGAGCCCGTCCCCGTACAGCGGCAGTGGCTCGCCCTCCAGCAGATTGGTGATGAAGAGGGGGATGAGCTTCTCGGGATGCTGGTGAGGGCCGTAGTTGTTGGAGCAGCGTGTGATGGACAGATCGATTCCGTGGGTGCGCCAGTACGCGCGCGCCAGCAGGTCGGAGGCGGCTTTGGTGGCGGCGTAGGGGGAGTTGGGCAGGAGCGGGTGGCTCTCCGGCCACGAGCCCTCGGCGATGGTGCCGTACACCTCGTCCGTGGAGACGTGCACGACCCGCTCGACGCCGGTCTCCAGACAGGCGTCCAGGACGGTCTGGGTGCCGCCGACGTTGGTACGCACGAACTCCTCGGCCGACGCCAGGGACCGGTCGACGTGCGACTCGGCGGCGAAGTGCACGACGGCCTCATGACCGGGCAGCAACTCGCGCAGCAGCGCCAGGTCGCAGACGTCCCCCTCGACAAGTTCCAGCCGGGGGTGGCCCAGCGGGATGTTGGCGCGATTGCCGGCGTACGTCAGCTTGTCCAGGACGGTGACGTACGCGTCCTCGTAGCCCGGATACCCGCCGTTCAGCATGGTGCGGACATAGTGCGAGCCGATGAAACCGGCTCCGCCGGTGACCAGGACCCTCATGCGGCCACCTCCACCTGGGTGTGGTCGCCCACGACCAGACGGTGGTGGGCGTCGTCACGGGTGCTGGGCGCCACCGTGGCCGACCGCCCGATGAGCGAACCGTGCAGCCCCGGCACCTTCGTGATCAGCGCGCCGTCCATGACGATCGACTCGGTCAGCCTCGTGGCACGCAGCTCGCAGTCCCGTCCGACGGCGGTGCCGGGGCCGATGTGGCAGTCCTCGATCAGCGTGTTCTCACCGATGACGGCCGGCCCCTCGATCCGGGAGCGCACCACGCGTGCGCCCGCCTCGACGACGACGTTCCCGATCAGCTCGCTGGTGGCGTCGACCTCCCCGGTGACCCGCGGCTGCAAGGTGCCGAGCAGATACCGGTTGCACTCCAGGACGTCCTCGGCCCGGCCGGTGTCCTTCCAGTAGCCGACGTACTCACTGGCCGTCACGTCGGCGCCGTGGCTGAGCAGCCACTGGATGGCGTCGGTGATCTCCAGCTCGCCGCGGGCGCTGGGTTCGATGGCCGCGACCGCCTCGTGGATGGCGGGGGTGAAGAAGTACACGCCGATCAGGGCGAGGTCGCTGCGCGGTACCTCCGGCTTCTCCACCAGCCGCAGCACACTGCCGTCGGGGTTGAACTCGGCGACGCCGAACGCTCGGGGGTCGGAGACCTTGTGGACCACCACGTGCGCGTCGGAGCGCCGGGTCCGGAACTCCTCGGCCATGTCCACGACGCCGTCGGGGAGCATGTTGTCCCCCAGATACATGACGAAGTCGTCCGTGCCGAGGTAGGAGCGTCCGAGCGCCACACAGTGGGCCAGCCCGCGCGGCGCGTCCTGGCGCAGATAGGTCAGTTCGATGCCGAACCGGCCGCCGTCCCCGAGCTGTTCGCGGATGGCCGGCTCCCAGTCCCCGACGACAATCGCCGCTTCGGTCACCCCCAGGTCACGGATGTTCTCGAGAACGTGCTCGAGAACCGGTTTGTTCGCGATCGGTATGAGCTGTTTGGGCATGGAGTAGCTGAACGGACGCAGGCGTGTTCCTGCCCCGCCCGATAGCACAAGGGCCTTCACGACAGTGTTCTCCTCAGGGCTGCGAAGTGTGTGCCGATACGGCGTCGTGCCACGGGGTGAGCAGTCCTGCGGCAAGTGCCTCTTCGACGCTGGGTGCCTGTGCGTCCTTGGCGGACATCAGAGGCGGTTCCGAGAACCCCCAGGGAAGGGCGAGGCCGGAATCCAAGGGGTTGATGTCGATCTGTGTGCCGGGAGTGTGCGGGGTGGACAGGACGTAGCAGATGCACGCGTCGTCGGTGAGGGTCAGGAAGCCGTGTCCGACGCCTTCCGGGACATACACCGAGATCCCGGACGCGGCGTCGAGAAGGGTGACCTGGTGGCGGCCGAAGGTGGGCGACCCCACCCGCAGGTCGACGACGATGTCGCGCAGGGCGCCGCGCACGCAGGTCACGTACTTCGCCTGGCCCGGCGGGAGGGCGACCCCGTGAATGCCGCGCAGCGTATTGCGGCGCGAGGTCGAGTAGTTGATCTGCCGGGGAGTGAAGGGATGCCCGAGCACTTCCTCCAGTTCCGCCGTCCGCAGGGACTCGTGGAAGGATCCGCGCTCGTCCCGCAGCTGGTCCGGGGTGAAGATGTACGACCCCGGGACAGCGGATTCGGTCATACGCATCGGCGGGCCCGTTCTACTTCGGACCGGCGGCCGACTGCGCGTATTCGACCGCCTTGCCGAGCCTGCCGGCGACGGTCCGGACCTCCGCGTCGTCGAGCCCCTGGTGCAGGGGCAGCAGCAGGGTGGTCTCGGACGCCCGGTCGGTCATCGGCAGCTCCCGGCCGTCATGGCCGTAAACCGGGACCTTGTGCAGCGGCGGATAGCGCAGCGTCGTGTAGACGTCGTGCTCCAGGAGGTCGGAGGCGACCTGGTCCCGGACCTCCGGGTCGAGCTGGACCCAGTAGAAGTAGTGCGAACTGGAGTGCCCGGCGGGCAGCGGCGGGGGCAGCGTGATGCCGGGGGTGTCCGCGAGCAGCCGGTCGTACGTCCCGGCGATCTCACGGCGCCGTTCGACGAAGGACGGCAGCCGGCGCAGCTGGACACTTCCGATGGCCGCCGTGAGGTCGTTGCCGACGATACGGCGGCCGAACGCCCGCACGTTCAGATCCCACCAGCGGCTCGACACACGCGCCGCGGCGAAACCACTGGACTGTTCGAGCCCGTGATACGTGTGGCTGCGCGCCCTGCGGGCCAGTTCGGGATCACGTACGTACAGCATCCCGCCGTCCCCGGTGACGAGGACCTTCATGGAGTCGAAGCTCCACATCGCGATGTCGCCGAACGTCCCGCACTTCTTGCCGTCCACGTCCGAGGCCACGGCGCAGGCCGCGTCCTCGATCAGGGTGACGCCCCGGTCGCGGCACAGGTCCGCGATGGCGGCGATGTCCCCCGGCTGACCGCCGTAGTGCAGGACCAGGACGGCCTTGGTGCGCGGGGTCAGCGCCCGCTCGATGTCGGCGGCCGACGGATTGAGCGTACGGGGGTCCACATCGCAGAACACCGTACGGGCACCGGTCGCCGCGATGGCGTTCCCCGCCGCGACGAAGCTCATCGAGGGCAGCACCACCTCGTCACCGGGACCGAGTTCGAGGAGTTCCGTCGAGAGGAACAGCCCCGCGGTGGCGGAGTTGATGAAGATGGTGTTCTCGGCGGGCACCCCGAGGTGCTCCGCGAATTCCGCCTCGAACGCCTTGGTGCGCGGGCCGTGTCCCAGCCAGTTGCTGCTGAACACTTCCGCGACGGCGGCGAGTTCCTCGTCGCCCAGACTCGGCTGAAAGACATTGATCATCCGACTGACCGCTCCCATCGGGTGCCTTGGAACTCCCGGCGCCGAACCGGCACGCAGCACACAAACGGAGAATTCCTGTCCGTGTCGGGCGGGAGAACGCCGCAGCCCAAATTCGGCTGTGCTTATTTCGACGTCTCCAGGACAGTACTTGGGGCACACACACCGCTCGCCCACTGACAAGTAACCACGCCGATTGGCCACGGGCCCCGGAATGAATTACTTCGCGGAAACGACGACTTCCCCCGTTCTCCCTTTCTCGGGAGCCCAGGGGAAGCCGCCTGCCGATGAATCAGATGTGGCGCCGGTATCGCGCGGTGAGTCCTTCGAGAACCGGCACGGTGTCGTACGGGGACGGAGTGGCGAGCAGATCCTGATGGATGTCGGCGGCGCCCCTGCGGAACGCCGGCTCGGTCAGGACACGGTCGATGATCTTCTGCATGTCGGCGGCGGAGTGCTCCTCGCGCCTGATCACCAGGCCCGCACCGGACTCGGCCACGAACCGGGCGCTGATCGGGCCCTCCATACCCTGGTAGTTGTCCATGGCGACGATCTGCGGAATGTTCGCCGCGGCGGCGGCGCACATCGTGCCGTAACCACCGTGGTGAATCAACGCCGAGCAGGTCGGGAGAAGCTGGGCGAGAGGCACGTAGTCGACCGTGCGCACATTGTCGGGAACGTGGTCGATGCCCTCCAACTGCGCCTGGTTCAACGTCGCCACCACTTCGATGTCCAGCTCCCCGACCGCCTGAAGCAGCCGGCTGATGAGCTGTTCGCTGTCCTTGGAGAAGACCCGGATGGACGCGCCGAGGGAGAGGGCCACCCGGGGGCGCTCCGGCTTCGCGTACAGCCACGGCGGCAGCACGTCGGCGCCCGAGTAGGGCACCCAGCGCATGGGCACCGTGCGCAGCTCGGACGGCAGCCGGAGGCGGGTGGGCAGCGGGTCGACGGTCCACTGGCCGTTGAGCAGCTCGTCGTCGACCTCGAACCCGTACCGTTCGGCCATCGGCCGTACGGAGGCGATCTGCTGTTCCTCGTCCACCGGCGCGTCGCCCAGCTGCTTCGAGCGCTCGGTGTGACGGTCCCTGGCCCAGGTGAAGTGGTCGAGACCCCACATGAACCGGGCGTGCGCCGCGCCGCTGGCACGGGCGGCCACGGAGGAGGACGGCATCGTCGGGTCCCAGAGCACCAGGTCGGGCTGCCAGCCGCGGCAGAACCGGACCAGTTCGTCCAGCAGCGGCTGGGGGTCCTGGGCCGTGACGTCCACGGGGTGGAAGTCCCGGATCGCGGGCAGCATGTAGTCGCGGTGGAACCGCCAGGCGTGCTGGTCGGCCGGGTCGATGGCCAGCATCCGTGTGACGCGGTCCAGGACACGTGTCGTCTCCGGCGTCGGAGGCTTGCCCGCGCCGAGCGGTGGGGGAAGCGTGCTCTCGTCGCCCAGTGAGACCGCCGTCAGACCCACCGAGTTGACGGCGGGCGCGACGGCGGGATGAGAGGCCACGCACACCTCGTGCCCCGCGGCTTGGAGGGCCCAGGCCAGTGGCACGATCGGATAGACGTGGGCCGTCGCCGGCCAGATGGTGAACAGGACACGCATGGGGTCTCCAGAGGGCGCGAGGATGTACGGCGACCTGCCCGGACAGGCACGTTCGGCGTGCTGTGGGGCGCTGCGCGCGTCGTTATCCGGATACGAGAGTGATCGCCTCGGTGGGGCAGCACTCGATGAGGTCCTTCAGCGCGGTGATGTCGTCGGTGTCGTCCAACTCGCCCTTGAGGACGACGGCGTGACCGTCGTCCGACAGCTGGAACAGCTCCGGATTCGTGATGGCGCACAGCCCGCCACCACCGCAGACGGTGCGGTCGATCTTCAACTTCGCGGTCATCGCTGTCTCCTGCCGGCTCAGTGGGACGAGCGGGTGCCGAGATCGACGGGGAGCGAGACGAGGCCGCGCAGCAGCCAGTTCTCCGCGTAGGTGACCTCGTCGCGGGGGATGGCCAGGGACAGTTCGGGGAAGCGCTCGAAGATCGCGGGAATCGCGATCCCGGCCTCCAGCCGGGCGAGGGCCGCCCCGAGGCAGTTGTGCAGGCCGTGCCCGAGGCCGAGGTGGCGCGGCCCGTTCCGGGTCAGGTCCAGCCGGTCGGGATCCGTGAATCGGTCGGGGTCGCGGTTGGCCGACTGAAGCGCGGCGACGACGGGGGCGCCGGCCGGCAGCTTCGTGCCCTTGAAGTCCATGTCCTCCTTGGCGAAACGGAACACGCCCACGCACAGGGCGCCTTCGTAGCGGAGGAACTCCTCGACGGCCGTCGCCTGGATCTCGGGCCACTTCGGCAGCAGACGCCGCTGGTCGGGGTGGTCGAACAGGGCGAGGACCGAGGAACCGATCAGATTCCGGGTGGTGTCGAGACCGGCCATGATCATCAGGGCGAGCATGGCGACGAGTTCGTCCTCGCTGAAGCGCTCGTCACCGTCGCGCGCCTCGATGAAGCTCGACATCAGGTCGTCCCCGAGCTTCGACCGCTTCTCGATGATGAGCGTGCGCCCGTAGCCGGCGATCTCCTCGAACGCCTGCTGCACGTTGTCCTTGTTGTCGTCCGGGTGGAACGCGCGCTCGATCGCGTCGAGCATCTCGTTGTACTGGCTCAGCGGAATTCCGAGAATCTCTCCCATGACGGCCGCGGGAATGGAGCTCGCGTACTCCACGACGTCGGGACTCTGCTGCTTCTCCAGCCGGTCGAGCTCCGCCTGGACGATACGTTCCGTGGGCTGCCGCCACTGCGCGGTCCGGCGCGGGGTGAACGACCCCATGGCCAGTTTGCGAATACGGGTGTGGTCCGGCGGGTCGAGCACGGTCATGATGCGGGAGACGACCGTGTCGGCCCCGAGTATCATGCCGGACTCTTTGAACTCGGAACTCCCGTGCACAGGAGCGAAGTTGCTGAACCGCGGATCCGCGAGGACGGCCTGTACGTCGTCGAACCGCGACACGATCCAGGTGCGTATGTCACCGACGGGGAACCGGAACTCGTGAATGGGCGAGTTCTCGCGCAGCCACGCGAAAGCCTTGTACTGATTCTGATAGTACTCGGGTGTGAAAAGCGAGGGGGTCGAGGAAGTCATCGAGAAATCTCCTGGGAGAGTCCGGGGGCCGGTGTCTGCTTTTGCCTCGAAGCCTTTGCGTTCGAACGTACACAGTGGGCCGGGGTGCGCAGTAATGGCTCGACCATTGCCTTCTCTCTCCCCGTCCCGTGCAGCCCACCGTCGGCCGGCCGGTGGGCTGCACGGGTGTACGCCTCAGGGAACCCGGACTACCGGGCCACCGCGCGGGAAGCCTCCTCCGCCGCCGCGAAGCCGCGCTCGATGGCGCCCTCGACGAATCCGCCCCACCCCGAGGCGATGTCACTGGTGGCGAAGGAGATACGGCCGTGCGGCTGCTGGACGGCACGCAGGAGCTTGCTCATGTGCCCCTGCTGCATCCAGGACCAGGCGCCCTGGGAGAACTCCTCCGTACCCCAGCGGGCCGATTTGACCGCCGTGACACGGGCCGCGGGAGCCAGGGTCTGGAGTGCGGCCTGCACCTGGGCCACATCACGGGTGTCCAGTTGCGCGCTGGAGCTGAAACCGGCCATGAGCAGCCCGTTGGAGGTCTGGGCCCAGGGAACGGCGGTCAGCAGCGGGTGGCCCTCCGGGGGCTGGGCGACGAACCGGCCCACGTCGCCCTGGACGTTCATCATGAACTTCTGACCCGTCGCGATGGACATGGTCTGCTGGGTGGCGGTCGTGTGCGGGACCGGCAGCCCGGGGGTGAACCGGATCGACTTCCACACGTTCACCGGCACCGCGACGACGACGGCGGACGCCGAGTAGGACTTGCCGGCCCGCGTGGTCACGGTGACGCCCGAACCGGTGTCGTGGACGGACCGGACGGGGGAGTTGAGCCGGAGTTCGGCCGACGAACTGTTCAGCATGGCCTGGAGGAGCGGGCCCATGCCGCCCTCGGGACGGAAGGTGTTCAGGCCGATGTAGCCCATGTAGCTGTAACCGCACAGAGCGTGCGTCTGGCACAGGTCGGCCAGCCCGCCGCGCGCGGCCCCGCCCTCGATGGCGGTGACCGGCGTGATCCAGTCCTCCTCCTCGGCCGACAGACGCAGCTGCTGAAGACGGTCCTGCAAGGTGAGCTTGTCCAGCTCCGTGACCAGGTCCTCACGGACGAAGGGCTGTTCGGGCTGCGGGAAGGCGTCCCTCGACCCGGCGACCAGGCGTTCGAACAGCTCGCCCTGGCGCCCGAAGGCCTCCTCCAGGGGGAACGACTTGAACTGTCCGGAACTCCGGAAGATGACCGAGTCCGGGGCCGGGTCCTCCAGGATCCGTATCCCGTGCCGTTTGATCTCGGCCTGGATCAGCGACTGCTTGGCGTCGACCCAGGTGCCGCCCATCTCCACCATGTGCCCCTGGAACGTGGAGGTCCAGGTGCGCCCGCCGATGCGATCGCGCGCTTCGAGCAACAAGGTCCTCTTGCCCGAAGCCTGTAGCTCACGCGCCGCCGTGACACCGGCGAAGCCCGCGCCGATGACGATCACGTCGAAGGGGGCGGCGTCCCCTCCCGAGCCGGCGGCGTTCGAGGTGGATATGCCCACCCCGGCGGCCGTGCCTATGCCGGTCAGTCCGGCGAGTTTGAGAAGTGTCCTGCGGCGCGGGGTGTATGCGTGCCTCTTACGGGGAAGGTTGCTCTCCGGTTGCATGTCGCTCCTGGCGCTGAGATTTTTCTGCTGGCTTGAATTCAGCCAGATGGGCGACCATCGCATGTCCATCGCTGAGTCATGCGCGGGCAACTGGACGGCAATCGGAGACCGGATGGCCCTGTTCCGGGCATGCGAAAAGGGGCCGCCGGTGAACTGGCGGCCCCTCTTGTATTGCTCAGACGGCTGTGCGTGCCGGGATGCTCAGCCCTTGGGGTTCTTGATCCCCTCGATCAGCCGGGCGAGGCTTTCCGGGCCGTGACCCGCTTCGACCTGACGGTCGATCAGCTCCGCGACGGGCTTCATGACATCGGTCCCGATGCCCTGGTCCGTACTGATGTGGATGATGTGGTCCAGGCCGCCCTTGTTGAACTCCAGGCTCTGTACGTCGGTGGTGTAGTCGCCCTTGTCGATGAACTCCGCCTGGCCGGGCAGGAACGTGGTCATCGCCTTCAGCCACGGCACGGCCAGAGCGGTGAACTCCTTGGCCGTGACGCCTTCGGTGCCCACCAGCGCGGCACCGTGGAAGAAGCCCGCGAACATCGAGTACATCGACGCCAGCAGGCCCGTCTCCAGCAGCGACGCGCGGGCGGCGACGTCGCCGAGGTACGTCGAGGTGCCCAGCAGCTCCAGCGCCGCCTTGTGGCTCTCGAACACCGAGGACGAACCCGCGTACAGCAGCGACGCCTCTTCCGGGTTGCCGATCAGGTCCGGGGTGGCCATGATCGCCCCGCCGAGGAACTCGATGTTCTTCTCGGCCGCCCACGCGGAGGTCTCATTGGCCTCCGTGGGGGTGAGACTGGTCAGCATCAGCAGGCTGCGGCCGGCCAGTTGGTCGGTGACCGGGTCGAGGATCTCCTGGGCCGATGCCCGGTCCAGCACACAGACGACGACGAGCCCGCCGGCCTCGACGGCGTCGGCGGGGCTCTTCGCGAGGACCGCGCCCTTGGAGACCAGCGCGTCGGCCTTGGAGGCGGTTCGGTTCCAGACGGTCGTGGGGTGGCCGCCCCCGACGAAAGCCGCCGCCAGCGCCTGCCCCATAGAGCCGAGTCCGATGACGGTGACAGGTGTGGCCGCGGCGGGCCGGGGGGCGTGCTCGTTCATTTTCAACTCTCCATCATTCGTATGCGTTCGTACTTCGGCTGACCGGTCATCAGCTGCGCATGGGGGTCGGACCGGCAGCCGTGGCCCAGGGGTTGTATCAATCCTTCCGCCGACCTGACGGTCTGCCAAGTACTGACCTTGAAGTCACCACTTACCAAAAGGTAAGAGAAGGGGGCTCTTTCAAGTCGTCGGCGGTCGCGGGTGACAACTGTTCAGGAGGACTTTCTGAACTGCTCGATCATGGCCGCGTAACTGTCCTTGCCATGGCCCGCCGAGATCGCGCGGTCCGTCAGTTCCTTGACGAATGCGGGCAGTTCGACGGGAACGCCGGCCGCCTCGCTCTCGTGGATCAGATGGGCCATCGTGCCCCAGTGGGTGGTGATCGTCGCGTCGTGCGCGGGATAGGTGCCCTCGTCGATCTGCTCCGCGTAGGCGGACACGAAGTTGGTCACCGCCCCGATCCACTGGTTGGCCAGCGGAGAGAACGCCGTCGCCTTCACCCCCGCCGTCTCCAACAGCGCGGCCCCGTGCAGGAAGCTGTTGAGGACACCCCACATGATGCTGAGCAGAGCCACGTCGTAGAGCGACGCCAGTCCGTGGTCGGTACCGAGGTACGTGGCCGCGCCCAGGCGCGCGAGTGCGGCCTCATGGGCGTTGTACACGTCCTCGGAGCCGCCGTAGAGAAGCACCGCGTGCTCCGTGCCGATGACGGGCGGGATGGCCATGATGGCGCCGTCGAGATAGGAGACGCCCAGCCCGTCGGCCCAGTCGGCCGTCGCCCTGGCTTCCTCGGAGTGCCCCGACGTGAGGTTCACCAGGGTCTTGCCCGCGAGGGCGGAGCCGTAGGGCTCCAGAACCTCCCGCACCGCCTTGTAGTCGGTGAGGCACACGACCACCAGCGTGGCGGCGGCGACGGCCTCCCCGGGCGAGGGGGCGAGCGTCGCGCCCTTGGCGACGAGGCTGTCCGCCTTCTGCGGTGAGCGGTTCCACACCGTCGTGGCATGGCCGGCGCCGAGAAACGCGTCGGCCAGCGCCTGGCCCATGAGCCCCAGGCCGATGACCGCGACCGGAGTGCTGTCGTCGGTGGCCATCACGCCGCCCCGCCGGTCCGGGGCATTTCTGCCGATTCCTTTGAGGAGCTACCGGTTTCCGTTATGAGACTCATAAAGAAGGGCACCATCTTCTGTCGTCCGAGGGGCGCCGGTATGCGACGCTCCGCATGCGTGGTAAACCAGAAACTATCCGGACCGAAGGAATTCACTTCCCATCGTCCGGTAATCGGCGGGTCACCGGCCGCCCGGTGCAAAGCGATTCGAGGAGAGCGCTCCGCCCGCCCGGCGGCCGGACGCACGAAACCCCCTTGTCTCCGACGCCGTGGGCAACGGGGACAGGGGGGCGTCGGCGGGCGAGAGGTACGCCCTACTCCGGCAGAAGACCGCCGGCCACGGGCCGGTCTATGGCCATGAGCCAGCGGCCGTCCTCACCGCGGCGCAGGACGTCCGTGCAATTCCCCTCGATGTGCAGGGGCTTGCCGTCGGCGTCAGTGCCGTCGATGACGAACTTCACACCGATCAGCGTGACGTCCCCCGCGACATAGGAATGGGTGACCTCCGCCTGGAGCTTGGGCTTCGACGCGAGGAACTCCTTGAAGAACTCCCGGCGGGCCGCGCCGGTCAGCGGCTGCCCCGAGAAGTTGGAGATCGCGTCGTCGCGGTAGAGCTTGTCGAACAGTTCGCCGTCACCCGAGTTGAAGATCTGGAGAAAGATCTCGTTCTGGAGGTCGGTGTCGTCGGTCAGATCCGGATTTGCGCTGTCGAAGTCGACGGTAATGGCCATGGAAACGAGAACCCCCGGGGGTTTCGAAGGCTGAATTGGGTTGGAAGTGGGGCGTCTTGCGGGGTGGCGCCGCCGGCTACTCGCCGTACGGGTCGTCGATCGCGTAGCGCCACTTGCCGTCATCGCCCAGGCGCAGGACGTCGACGCCGACACCGGAGAGCGTTTCGGGGTTGCCGTCGTCGTCGGTGGTGTCGATGGACCAGTCGACGATCAGGAGCGCGGTGTCACCGGTGACGAAGGACTGCCGCGGTACGGCCGTCATTGTCGGTTTGGCGGCGAGGTACTTCTTCATCGAGTCGATCCGCGCCTGACCGGTGACAGGGACACCGGCGTCCCACACGGCGACCGCGTCCTCGGTGTACATCGCGTTGATCGCGTCCAGATCACCGGAGTTGAACGCCTCGACATACAGTGCGGTGTGCTTTTCCGCGTCGTTGGTGAGTTGCGTCATAGGGCTGTTCATCCCTTTCCCGCCCGGAATTATTTGACCTTTTGATGCCTCCGCAGGTTACCCAGGGGTCGGCAACTGGTTGCCCATCGTGGAGTAACGTGCGGGCCATCAATCGGGAGAGATTTTGGGATTACCGCTGCATTCTTGCACGGTCACTACTATCGATAACCCGGTCCAACATCCGTCGGCTTCTGTCCGTCTTTCGTGAAGAAAAATGGGGAAGGCAACGGATCGCGCCGTGATCCGCACACGTCACCGGCCCATGAGGAACAACAGCGGGGAGCTGAGCAACTTGGCGGGCGAGGAGCAACTTCGGGACTATCTCAAGCGGGCGATCACGGATGCCCGTGACGCACGCAGCCGGCTGCGCGAAGTTGAGGACGCGCAGCGGGAGCCGATCGCGATCGTCGGAATGGGCTGCCGGTTTCCGGGCGGTGTGACATCGCCCGCGGACCTGTGGGACCTGGTGGCCGACGGCGTCGACGCGGTTACTCCTTTCCCCGTCAATCGAGGCTGGGATCTCGACAACCTCTACGACCCCGATCCCAAACACGCCGGACACAGTTATGGCAAGGAGGGCGGTTTCCTCCATGACGCGGATCTGTTCGACGCGGAGTTCTTCGGGATGTCACCGAGGGAGTCCCTGACCACGGATCCCCAGCAGAGGCTGCTCCTGGAAACCGCGTGGGAGACCTTCGAGCGGGCCGGCATCGACCCGGAGTCGCTGCGCGGCAGCAACACCGGTGTGTTCACGGGCGTCATGTACAACGACTACGGCTCACGCCCCGGGCTGCCCGCCGAGAACGCCGAGGGCTATCTGTTCAGCGGCAGCGCGGGCAGCATCGCGTCGGGCCGTATCTCCTACACGTACGGGCTCGAAGGTCCGGCGGTGACGGTGGACACGGCGTGTTCGTCGTCGTTGGTCGCCCTGCATCTGGCGGCGAACGCCCTGCGCCGTGGCGAATGCGACCTGGCCATCGCGGGCGGCGCGACCGTCATGTCGACGCCCATCGCCTTTGTGGAGTTCTCGCGTCTGCGGGGTCTGGCCGCGGACGGCAGGTGCAAGGCGTTCGCGGCGGGTGCGGACGGGACGGGCTGGTCGGAGGGTGTGGGGCTGCTGCTGGTGGAGCGGCTGTCCGATGCCCGCCGTCTTGGGCACCGGGTTCTGGCCGTGGTGCGGGGGAGTGCGATCAATCAGGACGGTGCGTCGAACGGTCTGACGGCGCCGAACGGTCCGTCGCAGGAGCGGGTGATCCGTGGGGCGTTGGCCGATGCCGGGTTGGGTGCGGCCGATATCGACGCGGTGGAGGCGCATGGGACGGGTACGGCGCTGGGTGATCCGATCGAGGCGCAGGCGCTGCTCAACACGTACGGGCAGGAACGTCCCGGGGACGGGAGTCCGCTGTGGCTGGGGTCGTTGAAGTCGAACATCGGTCATGCGCAGGCCGCCGCCGGTGTGGGTGGTGTGATCAAGATGGTGGAGGCGATGCGGCACGGTGTGCTGCCGCGTACGTTGCATGTGGACGAGCCGTCGGGGCATGTCGACTGGGAGTCGGGCGCGGTTGAGCTGCTGACGCGGTCGCGTGAGTGGCCGGGGTCCGGCCGTCCGCGCCGCGCCGGCGTCTCCTCCTTCGGATTCGGCGGCACCAACGCCCACGTCATCATCGAAGAGGCACCGGACCAGGACACCGGGACGGACACCCCGGACCCCGCCGCCCCCTCCACGGGAGAATCCGGCGTCGGTACGGCGACGGTGCCGTGGCTGCTGTCGGCCCGCTCGGAGAACGCGCTGCGGGACCAGGCGCGGCGCCTGCTGACCGCTCTCGACGCACGGCCCGGCCTCTCCGCCTCCGATGTGGCCTACTCCCTGGCGGCCACACGCGGTATCCACGCCCACCGCGCCGCCGTGGTGGGCGGCGACCCGAGCCGGCTCCGCGAAGGGCTTGAGGCCGTGGCGGCAGGACTCGGATCGGCGGGGACGGTGACTGGCATGGCACGGCCCCGGTCCACGGCGTTTTTGTTTACGGGGCAGGGTGCGCAGCGGGTGGGGATGGGGCGGGAGTTGTATGGGGTGTTTCCGGTGTTTGCTGCGGCGTTTGATGAGGTGGTGGGGGAGTTGGATGGGTTTTTGGTGGAGCCGTTGGGTGTGACGGTGGGTTCGGGTGTGGGGTTGGGTGAGACGGTTAATGCGCAGGCGGCGTTGTTTGCGTTTGAGGTGGCGTTGTTTCGGTTGTTGGAGTCGTGGGGTGTGCGGGCGGATTTTGTGGTGGGTCATTCGGTGGGGGAGGTTGCTGCGGCGTTTGTGGCGGGGGTGTTGGGTCTGTCGGATGCGGTGGCGTTGGTGGCGGCTCGGGGTCGGTTGATGCAGTTGGCTCCGGGTGGTGGGGTGATGGTTGCGGTGCAGGCGGGTGAGGAGGAGGTGGTGGGTTTGGTTGGTGGTCGTGGTGGTGTGTCGGTGGCGGCGGTGAATTCGGCGTTGTCGACGGTGATTTCGGGTGATGTTGGTGTGGTGGGTGAGGTGGCGGGTGTGTTGGCGGGGCGGGGGCGGAAGGTGAGTGAGTTGAGTGTGAGTCATGCGTTCCACTCGGCGCATATGGATCCCATCCTCGACGAATTCCGCGAGGTCGCTTCCCGTCTCACCTATCACGAACCCCGTATCCCGGCGATCTCCACCGTCACCGGTCTGCCCGTCCGCAAGGGCGAATGGACCTCGCCCGATTACTGGGTGGAACAGATACGCCGGCCGGTGCGCTTCCTGGACGCGGTGCGTGCCGCGGAGGCCGAAGGTGCCACCGCCTTCCTGGAGTTGGGCCCGGACAGCGTCTGCGCGCCACTGGCCGCCGCCTCCCTGCACGAGGCGGGCGACACACCGATCGTGGCAGCGGCGCGCAAGGGGCACCCGGAACCACAGACCCTGCTGACCGCCCTGGCCACACTCTTCGTCAACGGCACCCCGGTGGACTGGCCCGCGTTCTTCGCCGGCACCGGCACCGGCACCGGCACCGGCACCGGCACCGGCGCTGGCGTCGGGACCGGCGCCCACCACGTCGACCTGCCCACCTACGCCTTCCAGCGCGAGCGCTACTGGCTCGAACCGGTGGCCGACATCTCGCACCCCACCCCCGGGACCGGACACCCGCTGCTCGGCGCTTCTCTCACCCTCGCGGACTCCGACGAGGTGCTGTTCAGCAGCCGCGTCTCTCTGCGTACCCACCCCTGGCTCGCACGTCACACCGTGTCCGGACAGCCCGTCGTAGGAGCCTCCGACCTGGTCGAACTGGCCGTGCGCGCCGGTGACGAGATCGGTGGCACCGCGCTGGAGGAACTGCGGCTCGAAGAGCCCCTCGTGCTGCCCGTGGACGGTGCCGTCCACCTCCAGGTCAGGCTGGGCGCGCCCGACGCGGGGCGACGCGGTCTGCTGGTGCACAGCCGTCCGGACACCGCCGACTCGCGGTCCTGGACGCTGCACGCGCGCGGCAGCTACGCGGTCGACGCCCCGGCGCCGACGAGCGGCCCGGGGAGCGCGTCGGCGTTCCACGGTGCCGTCCGCTCGACGCCCGAGCTGTCGGCGGAGACGGCGGGGGAGGCCTCCCTCTACACCCTCCACCCCGACCTGCTCGACCAGGCACTCGCCGCCCGTCCCGGCACGGCGCCCGAGGGCAGCGTCCTGGTCCCCGCCGTCTGGCGGGGCGTTCGCGTCCACTCCACCGGGGCCACCTCCGTACAGGCCGAGGTCGCCGAACTCGACGAGCACACGGTGAGCCTCCGGCTGACCGACGCGGCCGGCCGCCTGGTCGCCACCGTCGACTCCCTCACGTACGAGAGCGTTCCCCTGGAGAGGTTCCGCGCGCGGCAGGCCGACGACGGCGCGGCGCTCCTCAGGCTCGAATGGGCCCCGGCGGTCACATCGGACGCCCCTGTAGTGCGGTGGGGTGTGCTCGGCACCGGAGGACCGCGGACCACCGGCGGGGACGGCTCCGTCCGGCGGTACGAGGACGTGTCCGCCGCAGCTTCGGCCGGGTCCGTCGACGCCGTGGTCCTCCCGTGGACGACGGACGGTACGCAGCAGGGACCCGGCACCTCCCTGCACGAGCGCACCGCGCGCGCCCTCGATGTTCTTCGGCAGTGGCTCACCGATGACCGGCTCCTCGACACCCCGCTCGTCGTGGTGACCCGGAGCGCGATGGCCGTGCTCGACGGGGACGCGCCGGACCCGACGGAATCGGCGCTGTGGGGTCTGGTCCGTTCCGCGCAGTCGGAGGCACCGGACCGGATCGTCCTCGTGGACGCCGAGGGCGACCTCACCACGGACGAGCTGTCCCGGGCCCTGGCCACGTCGGAGTCTCAACTGGCTTTGCGTGACGGTCGGTTCTTCGTGCCCAGGCTGGGGCGGGTGCCGGCCGGTACGGGAGTGGGCACGGGGTCATGGGATCCGGCGGGGACCGTTCTTGTGACGGGCGGCACGGGGACGTTGGGCGCGCTGGTGGCGGGGCATCTCGTGCGGGTGCACGGGGTGCGCCGGTTGCTGCTGGTCAGCCGACGCGGTGCGTCGGCCGACGGGGCGGACGAGCTGGCGGCGGAGTTGAAGGAACTGGGCGCGGAGGTGACGTTCGCCGCCTGTGATGTCGGTGATCGTGACGCGCTCGCGGAGGTTCTGGAGGATGTTCCCGCCGAGCATCCCTTGACCGGCGTCGTACACACCGCCGGGGTCCTCGACAACAGCCTGCTGGAGACGATGACACCGAAGCAGCTCGGCGACGTACTGCGCCCGAAGGCGGACGCAGCCCTATATCTGCACGAACTGACCAAGGACGCGGACCTGTCGGCCTTCGTCCTGTTCTCCTCGACCGTCGGTGTCTTCGGCGGCCCGGGGCAGTCGAACTACGCGGCGGCCAATGCCTTCCTCGACGGCCTCGCCCAGTACCGGCGGGCACAGGGCCTGCCCGGCACCTCACTTGCCTGGGGACTGTGGGAAGACGGCGGCATCAACGCCCACCTCGACACCAAGGAGCTGGACCGCTTCGTCCGGGGCGGCCTCCGGCCCATGACACATGAGGAGGGCCTCGCACTGTTCGACCGGGCCCTCCTCCAGGACACGGCCGCCCTGGTGTCCACACCGTTGAGCCCCGCGTACGTCCGTGCCGACGACCAGGTCCTGCCCCTGCTCCGTACCCTGGCCGGCCGCGCTCCGGACCGGCGCGCGGCACAGTCACAGGCAGCCTCCCCGACGTCCGCGAGGTGGCCGGACGGCGCATCGGCCGTCGAGCGGGAACAGTGGGCGCTGTCGCTGGTACGCACCGAGGTCGCCACCGTCCTCGGGCACACCACCGCGGACGCCGTCGCTCCCGAACGGCCCTTCCAGGAGCTGGGCTTCGACTCGATGACCGGTGTGGAACTGCGTAATCGGCTGAACGCCGCCACCGGAGTCGGGCTTCCCGCGACCGTGGTCTTCGACCACCCGACACCCGTGGCACTCGCGGCCCTGCTGCTGGAGCTGCTGACACCGGCCGACACGACCCTGCGGACGGTCCTCACCGGACTCGACGAACTGGAGGTCCTGGTGACCTCCGCCCCGCGCACCGCCGAGGAACACGCCGAGGTAACCGCCCGGCTCCAGGCCATGGTGGCGCGGCTGAACCGGACCGGGACGGCCACCACCGAATCCCCCGACACCGCGGAGACCCTCGAAACCGCGTCGGCGGACGACCTGTTCAGCTTCATCGACTCCCAGCTCGGCCGCTCCGCCCGCTGACAGCGGCCCACCGACATCCGTGCTCCGAGGAGAGACAGATCCCCCATGTCGAATCAAGACAAGCTCGTCGAGTACCTGAGGTGGGTCACCGCCGATCTGCACAAGGCGCAGCAGCGTCTCGCCGAACTGGAGGCGGACAACGGCGAACCCGTCGCGATCGTCGGAATGGCCTGTCGTTTTCCGGGCGGTGTGGCATCGCCCGCGGATCTGTGGGACCTGGTGGCCGACGGCGTCGACGGCATCACCCCCTTCCCCGACAATCGCGGCTGGGACCTCGACCGGCTCTACGACCCCGACCCCACCAAGCCGGGCACCTCCTACACCAGGGAGGGCGGATTCCTGCACGACGCCGACCTGTTCGACGCGGCGTTCTTCGGTATCTCCCCTCGTGAGGCGCTGGCGATGGACCCCCAGCAGCGGCTGCTCCTGGAGACCGCGTGGGAGACCTTCGAGCACGCGGGCATCGACCCCACCACACTGCGGGGCAGCCGCACCGGTGTGTTCGCCGGTGTGATCGAACAGAGCTATCTGGGTCTCGACGGGCCGGCGGAGTTCGAGGGCTATCTACTGACCAGCAAGCTCAGCAGCGTCGCCTCCGGGCGTATCGCCTACACCTTCGGACTCGAAGGCCCCGCGCTCTCGGTGGACACGGCGTGCTCGTCGTCGCTGGTCGCCCTGCACCTGGCTGTGCAGTCACTGCGGTCGGGAGAGTCGACGCTGGCCCTGGCCGGCGGAGTCACGGTGACGGCCACCCCCAGCGGGTTCGTCGACTTCTCCCGACAGAAGGGCCTCGCGCCGGACGGCCGTATCAAGTCGTTCGCCTCGTCGGCCGACGGGACGGCCTGGTCGGAGGGTGTGGGGCTGCTGCTGGTGGAGCGGTTGTCCGATGCCCGGCGTCTCGGGCACCGGGTTCTGGCCGTCGTACGGGGGAGTGCCGTCAACCAGGACGGTGCGTCGAACGGTCTGACGGCGCCGAACGGTCCCTCGCAGGAGCGGGTGATCCGTGCGGCGCTGGCGGACGCGGACCTGTCGGAGCGGGACATCGACGCCGTGGAGGCGCACGGCACCGGCACCACACTGGGTGACCCGATCGAGGCGCAGGCGCTGCTCAACACGTACGGGAAGCGGCGCGCCGCTGACCGGCCCCTCTATCTGGGCTCGCTGAAGTCGAACATCGGACACACCGTCGCCGCCGCCGGTGTCGGTGGTGTGATCAAGATGGTGGAGGCGATGCGGCACGGAGTCCTGCCGAAGTCGCTGCACATCGACGAACCGACACCCATGGTGGACTGGTCATCGGGCGGGGTGGAACTCCTCACCGGCAACCGCGACTGGCCGGCCACCGGACAGCCGCGCCGCGCCGCGGTGTCCGCCTTCGGCGTGAGCGGCACCAACGCGCACGTCATCCTGGAGCAGCCGCCGGCCGAGGAGCCGGCACCGGCCCCCGCGGAGCAGGACCAGGACCAGGGCCAGGACCAGGACCAGGACCCGGGCCAGGACCAGGGCCAGGTCACACCGCACACCGATCCACCCGTGCCGCTGCCGGTCCTGCCCTGGATGGTGTCCGCCCGATCGCGTCCCGCCCTGCGGACACAGGCGCACCGGCTCCTGGAACACCTCGACAGCTCCGGGCAGTTCGACACCGGGGCGGACGCCGCCGCCGTGGACATGGCCTTCTCCCTCGCGACGACGAGAGCGGCACACGACCACCGTGCCGTGGTGGTCGGCGCCGGTCCCCACGATTTCCGCGAAGGCCTGAAGGCCATTGCCGCCGAGACCTCCGACACCCGTGTCACCCAGGGCGTCCGCGCCCATGGCCGTACGGCGTTTTTGTTTACGGGGCAGGGTGCGCAGCGGGTGGGGATGGGGCGGGAGTTGTATGGGGTGTTTCCGGTGTTTGCTGCGGCGTTTGATGAGGTGGTGGGGGAGTTGGATGGGTTTTTGGTGGAGCCGTTGGGTGTGACGGTGGGTTCGGGTGTGGGGTTGGGTGAGACGGTTAATGCGCAGGCGGCGTTGTTTGCGTTTGAGGTGGCGTTGTTTCGGTTGTTGGAGTCGTGGGGTGTGCGGGCGGATTTTGTGGTGGGTCATTCGGTGGGGGAGGTTGCTGCGGCGTTTGTGGCGGGGGTGTTGGGTCTTTCGGATGCGGTGGCGTTGGTGGCGGCTCGGGGTCGGTTGATGCAGTTGGCTCCGGGTGGTGGGGTGATGGTGGCGGTGCAGGCGGGTGAGGAGGAGGTGGTGGGTTTGGTTGGTGGTCGTGGTGGTGTGTCGGTGGCGGCGGTGAATTCGCCGTTGTCGACGGTGATTTCGGGTGATGTTGGTGTGGTGCGTGAGGTGGCGGGTGTGTTGGCGGGGCGGGGGCGGAAGGTGAGTGAGTTGAGTGTGAGTCATGCGTTCCACTCGGCGCATATGGATCCCATCCTCGACGAATTCCGCGCAGCCGCCGCCAAGCCGGTCTACCGGGCACCCGAGATACCCGTGGTGTCCACCGTGACCGGCCGCATCGCGGAAGGCGACGACCTGCGCACGCCCGACTACTGGACCGGCCAGCTGCGCGGCACCGTCCGCTTCGCCGACGCCGTCCGCACACTGTCCGAGCAAGGCGTCACGGCATTCGTCGAGATCGGCCCGGACACCGTGCTTGCCACCCTCGCCCGAAGCACCCTCGAATCCGACGCCACCGTCGTGGCCACCACGCACCGGGACGAGCCCGAAGCACAGACGCTCATCACCAGCCTGGCGCGACTGCACAACCACGGTGTGCCGGTGGACTGGCCCGCGTTCTTCGCCGGCAGCAGCGCTGGCACCAGCATCAGCGCCGGCACCGGCGCCCGCCGCGTCGACCTGCCCACCTACGCCTTCCAGCACGAGCGCTACTGGCTCGAAGCCACGAGCGGATCGACGGATCCGGCGAGCCTCGGGGTCGCGCCCGCCAACCATCCGCTGCTGGGCGCGGCCGTCGCCCTGGCCCAGGGGGACGAGGCACTGTTCACCAGCCGTATCTCGCTGCGCGCCCACCCCTGGCTCGCCGACCACACGATCGCCGGGGCGGCCGTCCTGCCCACCGGCGCACTGGTGGAACTGGCGATCCGCGCGGGCGACGAATTCGGCTGCACCCTGCTGGACGAACTCACCGCCACCACCCCGCTGGTGATCCCCGAGCACACGGCCGTGCAGATCCAGGTCGGCGTGGGCGCACCCGACGATTCCGCACGACGGCGCCTGACGATCCACGCGCGTCCGGACAGCGGCGACGCGCCCTGGACCCTGCACGCGTACGGCTTCCTGAGCACCGAAGCGCCCGTCGCCACCCCCGCGCCGGTGGCCGGCCCCTGGCCGCCCGTGGACGCCGACCCCGTGGACAGCGCGGCGGTACGGTCGCCGAACCCGGCCGGACACTCCTCGTACGAGACCTCGGAGCAGGCACCGACAGCCGTCTGGCGGCGCGGTGACGAACACTTCGTCGAGATCGGCCCGGACGACCGGACCCGGGCCGAGGCCGCGAACTACCTTCTGCACCCGGCCCTGCTCGAAGCCGCCCTGCGCTCCGCCCTGCCCCCGGAGCGCGCGGACGGGACCGGACCGCGGGCCGTGACCGTCACCAGGCTGCGCGGTGTCCGACTGCACGCGACCGGAGCCACGGATCTCCGAGTGCGCCTGACCCTCGACGGCGACCGTATGTCGGCGGTCCAACTGGCCGACGAGGACGGCCGAGCAGTCGCCACGATCGACACCGCCGAGATCCGGGAGCTGGACCGCGCCGAGATCACCGACACGGCACTGCGCACCGGCGACCAGCTCTTCCACGTCGGCTGGACACGACTGGCCGAACCACCTCCTGGCACCCCGGCGCGGTGGGAAAGCCCGGCCGTTCTGGGCGGAAGCTCGGCCGACGCGCGGACGTTCGCGACGGTCGAGGAGGCCGCGGCAGCCGTCGCGGCCGGGGCACCGGTCGACACCGTGGTGTTCCCCTGGACGACATCCCTCACCGACGACCGCGCCCGGGCGGCGCACCGGTCCACCGCCGACGTACTGGAACTGGTGCAGAGCTGGCTCGCGGACGACCGGCTGTCCGACACCCCGCTCGTCGTGACGACGAACGCCGCCGTAACCGTCCGGCCCGGCGAACTCACCGACCCCGTCGCGGCGGCGGTGTGGGGCCTGCTGAGGTCCGCGCAGTCCGAGGCGCCCGGCCGGATCGTCCTCGTGGACACGGACCCGGACACCGACTTGGACACCGACCCCGTCGAAACGGTCCGGCAGCTGCCCCACAACACCTCGGAGCCTCAACTGGCGTTGCGCGGGGGCCGGTTCTACGTGCCCAGGCTGGGGCGTGCGCCGGCCGGTACGGGAGCGGATGGGGGCTCGTGGGATCCGGCGGGGACCGTTCTTGTGACGGGCGGCACGGGTTCGCTGGGCCGGCTGGTGGCGGGGCATCTCGTGCGGGTGCACGGGGTGCGGCGGTTGCTGCTGGTCAGCCGTGGGGGCGCGTCGGCCGACGGGGCGGACGAGTTGGCGG
Organism: Streptomyces sp. NPDC006643; assembly: GCF_042870175.1. Lineage (NCBI taxonomy): Bacteria > Bacillati > Actinomycetota > Actinomycetes > Kitasatosporales > Streptomycetaceae > Streptomyces > Streptomyces sp. NPDC006643. The sequence continues at coordinate 47,816 of NZ_JBIAHA010000033.1, forward strand.
CGGAGTTGAAGGAGCTGGGCGCGGAGGTGACGTTCGCCGCGTGTGATGTCGGTGATCGTGACGCGCTCGCGGAGGTTCTGGACGGTGTTCCCGCCGGGCATCCGCTGACCGGCGTCGTACACACCGCCGGAGTCCTGGACGACGGACTGGTCGGCACCCAGACCCCCGCGAGACTCGCCGCCGTACTGCGCCCGAAGGTGGACGCCGCCTGGCACCTGCACGAACTGACCAAGGACGCGGACCTGTCGGCGTTCGTCCTGTTCTCCTCCATCGCCGGCGTGGTCGGCGGCCCCGGCCAGTCCACCTACGCCGCCGCCAACGCGTTCATGGACGGCCTCGCCCAGCACCGCGCCGCCCTCGGCCTCCCCGTGACGTCCATCGCGTGGGGACTGTGGGAACAGGACGGCGGCGGAATGTCCGGCGGGCTCGGCCAGACCGACCTCAAGCGCATCGCCCGCAGCGGATTCTCGCCCGTCACCGTCGAGGCGGGACCGGCGCTACTGGACCGCTCCCTCGCTCTCGGTGCCCCCAACGTGGTGGCGACGCCACTGAATCTCTCGGCCGTACGCGACCAGGCCGAGATTCCCGCCCTGCTGCGGGGACTTGTCCGTACCGTCGTCCGGCGCGCCGCGCATGACACGGCCGGCGCCGCGGCGCCACTGGCCGAGCGGCTGGCCGGCCGAACCGCCGCGGAACGGCTCCCGCTCGTGACCGAAGCGGTGTCCCGGGCGATCGCCGGGGTCCTCGGTCACTCCGACACCAGCGGCATCGCATCCGACCAGCCGTTCCTCAAGCTGGGCTTCGACTCCCTGACCGCGGTGGAACTGCGCAACCGCCTCAACGAGTTGGCGGGAGTCCGGCTGCCCGCCACGCTGGTGTTCGACCTTCCGACCCCAGCCGCGCTGGCGGCCCGTATCTGCGAACTCCTCGACGGTCAGAGCGCCGCCGACGCGGACACCGCACCCCTCGTGGACTTCGCCGACGAGGTCCGCCTCGCCGATGACGTCCGGCCCGCCGCCGAGATCGTCCCCTTCGTCACCGACCCGGAGCATGTCCTGCTGACGGGAGCCACCGGCTTCCTCGGGGCGTTCCTGCTGCGCGACCTCATCCGTACGACGGGGGCGACGGTGCACTGTCTGGTGCGCGGCACCGACGAAGCGCGGGGGTACGCGCGGCTGAAGGAGAACATGGAGTGGTACGGCGTCTGGGATGAGGCGTACGCCGCGCGTATCTCTCCTGTCGTCGGCGATCTGGCTGAACCACGGCTCGGTCTGTCGGAGGACGCCTTCGACCGTCTGGCCGAGACGGTCGACGTCGTCTACCACAACGGCGCCCATGTGCACTGGCTCCACCCGTACACGACGCTCAGGGCGGCCAACGTCCGGGGCACCGAGGAGATCCTCCGGCTGGCCGCCCGCCACCGCACCGTGCCGGTCCACTACGTGTCGACCGTCGGGCTCTTCGACGGTACGGCGGCGGACGGCGTCCCGCTGAAGGTGACCGACCCGACCGGCCCGCCGGAGAAGCTGCCCAGCGGCTATCTCCAGAGCAAGTGGGTCGCGGAACAGATGATCGAGCACGCCCGGGACCGCGGCCTGCCCGTCTCCGTCTACCGGGTGGACGTCATCTCCGGCGACCGGATCAACGGCGCCTGCCAGACCAACGATTTCGTGTGGCTGAGCATCAAGGGCCTGCTCCAGGCGCAAGCCGTTCCGGCACAGGCCGGTGGGCGCTTCCATCTGCTGCCCGTGGACTACGTGAGCGCGGCGATCCTGCATGTGTCCGCCCGCCCGGTGGCCGCCGGCGGCACCTTCCACCTGTTCAACCCGAGCTCCGTGAGCCTGCACGACTGCGTCCGCCGGCTACGGACGCTGGGCTACCGGATCGACGAACTCGACTGGGACAACTGGCGCGCACGGATCCACGACGACCGGGAGAACGCCATCGCCCCGTTGCTCCACGCCTTCGAGATGATGTCGGCCGACACGGACGCGTTCTATCCGGCCATGGACACGTCGGAGACCGATGAGGCCCTGGCCGGCAGTGGCATCGAGTGCCCGCCGCTGAGCCCGGAACTCTTCGAGAAATACGTGCGGTTCTTCGTGCGGACCGGCCACTTCCCCACGGCGCGCTGACATTCTCGCGAGAACCGACCGGACGGCCGGAATATTCCTCTCTCCACGCGCGTGACGCCCCGGTTTCTGGCTCTGCCAGGGTGTCGGCGCGTGGAGAGTCGCCGGTGAGGGGGCATCGGTGGTTCTTGAGTGCCCGTCACAAGAACAGGACTACTGTCCAGTAATATGACATTCTCGCTCCTGTGTGCGAAGGAGTCGCGCCTCCACTGCATAGGGTCGGCTTAGACACAAGCACCGACCGGGCGCGAAAGCGCCGGAACAGGAGCGTGCGCAGTGCAGTTCAACCTCATCGGATCCTTCGAGATCGTGAACGATGACGGCCGGACCCACGCCCCCAAAGCCCCGAAGATCTGTCAGATACTCGCGGCGCTCGCGCTCCAGCCGCGTGAAACCGTCGCCACGGATTCCCTCGTCGGAGAACTGTGGGGCCAGGACGCGCCCAACAACGCCACCAGAACACTCCAGACGCACGTCTACCACGCACGCCGCATGTTCGACGACGCCCAGACCGACACCGCCGCCCGAAGACTCCTGCTGACCCGGCCCCCCGGCTACTGCCTCGACCTCGCGGACGACGAGGTCGACGTGTACGTCTTCGAACACCACGTGCGCCGAGCCCAGGGAGCGCTCACCGAAGGCCGGCCCGAGCGCGCGGCCGAACACCTCGACCGCGCCCAGGCCCTGTGGCGCGGCAACTTCCTGGGCAACCTCCCCGTGGGTCCCCTGCTCGCCGGCCGGATGGCCCACCTGGAAGAACTCCGCATCCGCGCCCTCGAACTACGCGTCGAGACCGAGAACCGCCTCGGCCGGCACCGGGACTTCCTCCCCGAACTGCGCGCGCTGGTCAACGACCACCCGCTGCACGAGTGGTTCCATGGACAGCTCATCTCCTCCCTGCACCGGGTCGGCCGCCGGGGAGAGGCCCTTCAGGCGTACCAGGACCTGTACCGCATCCTCAAGCGTGAGCTGGGTCTGGAGCCCTCCGAGGAGATCAAGCGGCTCCAGGCCGAGATACTCCAGACCGATACCAACCCCCTGCTGAAACTCCGCCTGCACAACAACTCCGCGCCGCGATCCGCCACAGCGCTGTGGGCATCGTCCGTGGCCACCTGACGCGTACGCCCCGCACGGGCGCCGTACGTGTGCGACCAGGCCACGTACGAGACTCCTCGCTCCAGTCACCAGACCGGCGAGGGGTCGCCTCAGCCGCGCCCGCGTACAGCCCTTCACGGATGCCGGCGATGTCCTCGGCCCCCCGGGAGATAGGCGCGGGCCGTCAGTCCTGCGGGGTGAGCAGGACGATCGGTATCTCGCGGGCGGTCTTCCGCGCGTACTCCTCGTACAGCGGGAAGATGCCCGCCATCCGGAGCCACAGGGGCGCGCGTTCGGCCGGGGACGCGACGCGGGCGCGGGCGGTGAACCGGCGGTCGCCGACCTGTACCCCGACGCTCGGGTCCGCCCGGAGGTTCTTGAACCAGGCCGGATCGTCGTCGTCACCACCCTTGGAGGCGACGACGACGAAGTCCTCGCCCTCGGTGCCGTAGATCAGACAGGTGCGGCGCGCGATGCCGGTCCTGCGTCCGGTCGTGGCGAGTACGAGCACATGGACGCCGTTGGACTCGTGTCCCTCGGCGCCGCCCGAGGCGAGATAGGTACGAGTCTGCTCGGCGACCCACTCCCACTGCGAGTCCGTGGCGTGGTCGAGGTCATCGGCGACAGCCATGACGGAGGGTCCTCTCTGTGACGGAAGTCCGGTACGGGCTCATTCAGTTCAGCTCCTCGACCAGCCCGATGATGACGCCGGCGGGGCCACGGACGTAGCAGTAACGGCAGATGTCCTCGTACCGCGCCACTTCGCCGACCAGTTCCGCGCCGTGGGCGCGCAGACGGTCGAGGACGCCGTCCACCGTGTCGACCACGAACGTGAGCCGAGGGATGCCCGGGGTGTTCACCGGCGCTCGCGGCGCGGTGCCGGTGGCCACCGGCGAGTGGAACGTCGACAGCTCGACCCGGCCGTGGCCGTCCGGGGTGCGCACGACGACCATGTCCGCCCGTACGCCGTCGAGACCGATGAGCTGGTCCACCCAGTCACCCTCGACCGTCGCCTCGCCCTCCGGTTCCAGGCCCAGTTCGACGAAGAACGCGACCGCCGCCGCGAGATCGTCGACCACGAAACCGACGTGATCCATCCGGTGGATCATGAGTCCTCCTGTGTCACGCGGCCCCTCGTGGCCGCTCGTACCCCTGGGACGGAGCCGGTCCGGTGTTCTCGACACGGCTCGGAAAAGAATCTTCCCGGCGGGTGTCGAGAACGTGTCGTCGGCTCCGACGTACCCCACGAAAGAGAGTCCCGGCCCCGCGCCCGCGGGATCGAACAGAAGGAGCCAGACATGACCACCACCGGTTTCGACTACGCCCTCACCCGCACCCTGGACGCTCCGGTCGAGCAGGTCTGGGCCGCCTGGACCCAGGCCGACCGGTACGGGCAGTGGGCCCACGCCGAGGACGTCGTCCTCGATGTCCGGCCCGGCGGCGCCTGGAGCTCCGTCATGGTCATCCCCGGCGGCACCCGCGTCCCGCTGTCCGGACGCTACGTCGAGGTAGTGGAGAACAAGCGGCTGGTGAACGGCATGAGCGTCCCGGGCCGCGAGGAGCTGGTCCTGATGACCGTGGACCTGGCCGCCGACGGCGACCGGACCCGGATCACCCTGTCCCAGAGCCTGGGCAGCGCCGAGGAGCGCGACCAGTCCGAGTCCGGCAGCAACATGCTCCTGGACGGCCTCACCGCCTACCTGGCATCGGCCTGAGCGGGGACCGGCCGGGCAACACCCGCTTGCGGGACGGCGGTTGAGAGATCGCCGGTGGTTGGGGGACGATGCCGCCCCGGTGCGGTCAGCGGTCGTGCTCGGCCAGCATGCGGTTCTTGCCGGCGAGGATGTGCGCCTCCATCAGGCGGGCGGCATCCTCGCCCAGCACGGCTGGTCGTCACGCCGCTGCGTAACCCATGGCGGCCACCAGTTCTCCCTCCATATCGCCGCGGCATTCAGGCTCGGCGGCAACGAGCCCTATCCCGGCGAGTTCCAGCCCACCGGCGGCTTCGCCGACTTCGCGTCCGTCGTCGACGGACGGGTCGCGCCTTCGCGTTCTCGATGCGCTGCCGCATACGGTCGGCGGCGCCCCGCGCGTCGCCGGCCGCCAGGGCGTCGTGGACGGCGCGTGGTCATGGGCGGGCGACTCCGCGCCGGACTGCTGGAGCGGCTCGGTATCGCCGAGGAGGTCAACGCGCGGGCCACGGTGGTGGAGAAGGGTTTCACCGCGCTCGCCGTGGTCGACGGCCGGGCGGAGCCGGCCGTACAGCAGATGAGTGAGCTGCTGTTCGTTCCCGAGGCCGAGATCGTGGGACCGCTGCCCGGACGGGGCCCAGCACAACACCAAGTTCTCCGTCGCGCTCGGTACGGCGGCCGTCGGCCTGAGCTGGCCCGGCGAACTGCACACGTTCCTCGCCGGAGAGGAGGCCCGAGATGCGTACCGGAACGCGGGACTCGACGTCCCACCGCTGGACTGAGCGGTAGGCGGCACCCGGCCCGCTCCGCCTGCCCAACCGCGCCCACCTGCGCCGCGATCGCCGGCACGGACGCGCCGCGCGTCGCCCGGGACAGCCTGGTGGAAGGGCTGAAGTCGGACATCACCTGTCTGAACGCACCCGCGTTCTCGTCGTTCTCTTCCTGGTCTGCGGATTCGTGGTGGTCGCGGGTCAGACGGTGGCCATCGCCGTCGGCTCCGCCGCACTGATGACGGCTTTCGGCTCCGACGTCGCCGAAGTGGCCTGCGCCCTGGCCGGGTTGGCGGGTGTCTTCGCCTTCCTGCTTCTGTACACCCGCGAGGGGAGGGAGAAGGCGGGCGAGCTGGAGGAGTGAGCGGGCGCGGCGGGCCGTCGGCGGACACGGCGGCGTCGCCGCACCCGAACCGCTTACACCGTGGCTCGCTGACCGGTCACGCCTCGTCCGCGGTTTCCTCCGGGCTCACGCCGTCCCGCCGCCGACGGTTCTCACGGCCGGTGTGGGTGGCCACGGCGTAGCCGGCGCCACGTCCTTCCGCACGGGCCACGATCAGCCCGTGGCGCACCCGGACCGCGACCTCGGTGAGGTCGTCGGTGAGGTCGTCCGCCGGCTTCTCGCCGAGGGCCGCCGCGACCGTGCCGTCGTCGTCCAACACGACGCGCGGCCGGGGCAGTTCCCCGGCCGCGAACACCCGTCGCAGAGAGCCGACGAGATCGAGGATCCGCAGCCGGGCCAGCCGGCCGGTCTCGGCGGGATCGCTCGTCACGACGACGAACGTGACCTTGTCGCGCAGCCGCGCCGCGAACACCGTCTCCTCGGCCGCCGACAGCCGCCCGACGCCCAGTACGACCACCACACCGTCGTCGCCGAGGTCGACGCGGCTGCCGGTGATCTCGTCGCGCGGTTCACGGGGAGCCGCCCACGGGTCTTCCGCCGCCTGGGCCGGAGTGATGAAGGGCAGATGAGCCGGTTCCCCGTCGTCAAGGAGGGCGATACCGGCCAGATGCTCGGCGGCGCGGGCCAGGTCGAACGGATCGCTGACCCCTGGAGCGTTCTCCGCGAGACCGGCCGCGCCGTTGAGCAGGGTCAGCGCCAGCTCGGCCAGTCGTACCGTGGAGCGGCGTACGGCCGTGCGCGGCTCCAGTGCCAGGGCGAGAAGCAGGGCCTCGAACCGGAAGAGTTCGGCCAGCGCGGTCCGGGCCGGCTCACCGTCCAGCACTCCGGACAGCGAGCGCAGCTGAAGATGGCCGTCCCCGGGGGTGTCGCCGGTGAGGGGCAGCCGTTCCAGCCAGACCCTGGCGAAGGCACCCAGGGCCCGCCCCGTGGAATCGGGTGATTCCACCGGAGGTTCGGCCGCGAGCCAGGCCTGTTCGGCGGCGTCGGCGAGCACCGCGAGGTACAGCGCGCGCTTGCCGCTGAAGTTCGAGTAGACCGCGCCCCTGGTCAGTTCGGCCCGCTCGGCCATGCGGTCGATCTTGGCCTCCGCGTAGCCGTACTCGGCGAACTCCTGCCGGGCCGCGACCAGGACCGTCGCACGGGTCCGCTCCTGCTGCTGTGCGCGGGTCAGTCTCACCATCGTGTCCCCTTCCGCTTCCGCCGTGCCATGATACGGGCAACATCCAGATGATACCGTCATCTGGATTTCGCGAGCATCGGAGTTTGCCAGTGGGGGCAGCAGTGGGTGACAGCAGTGCGTGACAAGGGATTCGAGGTCGAAGGACTTGTCAAAAGATTCGGCAGGACGACAGCGGTCGACGGAGTCAGCCTCTCGGCTCCTCAAGGACAGGTGCTGGGAGTGCTGGGGCCCAACGGCGCGGGCAAGACGACCGTGGTCCGGGTGCTGGCGACACTGCTGCGCCCGGACGCCGGCCAGGTGCGCGTCGCAGGGATCGACGTACGGCGGGAACCGGCCGAGGTGCGCCGCCGCATCGCCCTGTCAGGGCAGCACACGAGCGTCGACAACGAACTGTCCGGGCGGTCCAACCTGGTGATGATCGGCCGGCTCCTCGACCTCGGACGGCTCGAAGCCAGGCGCCGGGCGGACGAGTTGCTCGCCCGCTTCGGCCTCGGCGACGCGGCGGACCGGCGCGCCGCCACCTACTCGGGAGGGATGCGGCGCCGGCTCGACCTCGCCGCCAGTCTGGTGGGGCGGCCGGAGGTCATATTCCTCGACGAGCCCTCGGTCGGCCTGGACCCCGGCAAGCGCGACGAGTTGTGGCAGATGATCCGGGGGCTCGCCCAGGACGGAGTGACGGTGCTGCTCACGACGCAGTACCTCGAAGAGGCCGACGCACTCGCCGACGAGATCACCGTCATCGACCACGGGTGGGTCATCGCCTCCGGCACCCCCGCGGATCTCAAGCGCGAGGTCGGCGGGCACACCGTCGTACTGCGCCCGGCCGATGTCGGCGACCTCGGCCGGGCCGCCGAGATCGTCGCCCGCGTCGCGGGACGGGAGCCCGACCGGTCACGTCACCACGAACTCGTCGTACCGGTCGCGGGCGACGCGCAGTTCTTCGCGATCACCGCCGAACTCCACGGCCAGGGCATCGATGTCGGCGAGTTCGCGTTCCGCCTGCCCAGTCTCGACGAGGTCTTCCTCTCGCTGACTGGGGCACCCACCGCCGACGCCAAGGACACCGTATGACCGCCACCTTCCCGCCGCCCGCCCGGCCGCGCGGCTTCGCCACCCTCCGGCACAGCGGGATCCTCGCCCGCCGCAGCCTCGTCAAGACCGCCCGGAACCCGGGCCCGGTCATCAACGGTGTCGTCACCCCGGCACTGTTCATGGTCTTGTTCCTCTACCTCTTCGGCGGCCCGGTCGCCGGCTCCACCGCCGAATACCTCCAATACCTGTTCCCCGGGATCCTCGCCATGGGCGCCGGGCTGGCCGGCATGATCTCCACCGCGTCGGCCATCAACCTCGACCTGAGGAACGGCGTCACCGACCGGTTCCGCAGCCTTCCGGTCAGCCGTACGGCGCCGCTGCTCGGCTCGGTGGCGGCCGACCTCCTGCGTTATCTGATCGCCGTGTCGATCCTCTCCGTCATCGGCGTCCTGCTCGGATTCCGTGTCCAGGGCAGCCCTCCCGCCGCACTGGGCGCGGTCGGACTCGCCATCCTGTTCGGCTTCTGCCTCAGCTGGGTCATGGTGTTCATCGGAGTCCTCGTCAAGAGCGCCGACGCCGTGCTGTCCTTCAGCTTCATCGCCTTCCTGCCGCTCCAACTGGGCAGCAGCCTGGGCGCCCCGACCGACACCCTGCCCGGCTGGCTGCGTGCCTGGGCCGACATCAACCCCGTCACCCACGTCATGGACGCGTGCCGCGCCCTGTTGAACGGAACACCGGACGACGGGAGTGTCGGTCTCACCCTGCTGTGGTCGGCCGTCCTGTTCGGCGTCTTCTGCCCGCTCGCGGTCCGCGCCTACGGCCGCCAGGAGTGAGCGACGATGCCGGCCGACGGCACCGTACCGACACCGGCGAGGCAGCCCGAGCGGATTCGCCTCACGCGCCACCGTCACCGGCGGCTTCCCGCCGACCGAACCACCCACCGGGGAGACATGAGATGAACCGGCCCGAAACCCGAACGACCGCCCCCGGCCTCCTGGTGCTGCACGCCCTGCGCTGCACCGGCGCCACCGGTCCCGCCCGCCTCCAACTGGCCACGGGGCTCGACGAGTTCGACGTCGAGTCCGAGCTGATCGATCTCGGGGCCGCCGGACTCGTCACACGCACACCCGGTCCGATGTCCGGCTGGTGGCTCACGGACGCGGGCCGCGTGGCGGACGCCGAAGGGATCACCGCCGAGCTGGAGTCGGCCGCCGCCCGCGGCGCCGTGACAGCGGCGTACCAGCGCTTTCTCACGCTCAACCCGGAGTTGCTCGACCTCTGCCGGGCCTGGCAACTGCGCCCCGTCGACGGGGTCGTGAGCGCCAACAACCACAGTGACGCCGGCTACGACGCCCGGGTCCTCGAACGGTTCACCGACCTGGACCGCCGCGCCGCCACCGTCTGCGCCGAACTGTCCGCCGCACTGCCCCGATTCGGTCGCTACCGCGTCCGTCTCGCCGGGGCCCTCGAACGGGCGGGCTCCGGCGCGCTGGAGTACGTGACCGACAGCACCGCGTCGTACCACACCGTCTGGGCGGAGCTGCACGAAGACCTGCTCGTCACACTGGGGATACCGCGATGAGATGGATCCGTACGATCTCCGCCGAGACCGGGGAAGGGGCCGACACGATCGGCGGCAAGGCGCGTGGCCTCGTCCTCCTGCACCGTCTCGGGCTACGGGTGCCGGCCGCCTTCGTCGTCACCACCGACGCGTGCCGCGCCTTCCTGAGCGAGGGACGCCTTCCCGACGGACTCCGGGCCGAGTTGGCGACCGCCGTCGCCGGCCTCGAACGCTCCACCGGGCGCGCTTTCGGCGGCTCACGGAAACCGCTGGCCGTGTCCGTACGCTCCGGGGCCAGGGTGTCGATGCCCGGCATGATGAACACGATCCTCAATCTCGGGCTCACGACGGGTGCCACCGCGGGCCTGGCTGTCGAGACGGGCGACGGGGCGTTCGCACGGAATTCGCGGCTGCGTTTCCTGTCGAGCTTCGCCGCAGCGGTCCCGGACGTCGACATGGACACGGACGTGGACGTGGACGTCGACATGGACACGGCCGCGTATGTGAACCCGGCCGTGGGTCTCGTACGGGAACACGGCGGCCGGCCCGTACCGGACGACGCGGCCCGCCAGTTGGAGTGGGCGGTCGAGGCGGTGTTCTCCTCCTGGGACACACCCCGCGCACGCACCTATCGCGCGCTCAACGACATCCCGCACGACCTCGGCACAGCGGTGATCGTCCAGGCGATGGTCTTCGGCAACCGGGACGGGCACAGCGGCACCGGAGTCGCCTTCAGCCGCGATCCGAACACCGGTGAGAAAGTCCCGTACGGCGAAGTCCTCTTCGGGCACCAGGGAGAGGACCTCGTCGCCGGCAGAACGACCTCCCGGCCGCTGCGCGAACTGGCCGAGCGGGAGCCCGCCGTGTGGAGGGAACTGTTCGACGCGCTGGGCCGGATCGAAGGACACCACCGTGACGCCTGCTACGTCGAGTTCACGTTCGACTCCGGCGTGCTGTGGCTCTTGCAGGTCAGGCCCGGCCGGTTCGTCGGCGGGGCCGCCGTCCGCGTAGCCACCGAACTCGTCGACGAACAGGTCATCGGACGTGACGAGGCACTGCTCAGGATCTCGCCGCAGCATCTGCCGCACGTCCGTACGCCGCGCATCGCCGCCTCCGGCGAGGTGGACATCCTCGCCCGGGGGATCGGTGCCTGTCCGGGCGCCGCGGTCGGCAGGGTGGCGACCACGCCGGACGGAGCTGTACGCATGGCCCGGGACTCCCCGGTCATCCTCGTACGCCCGGAGACCTCCCCCGACGACATGCACGGCCTTGCCGCCGCCGCCGGAATCGTCACCGCGCGCGGCGGGCCCGCCAGCCATGCCGCGGTCGTCGCGCGAGCCATGTCGAAGCCGGCGGTCGTGGGCGTCACCGGCCTCACCGTCGACACCGACACCGACACCGACACCGGCACCGGCACCGGCTCGGTGACGGTCGGCGGTCGTACGGTCGGCGAAGGCACCCTCGTCACCATCGACGGAACCAGCGGCGAAGTCGCCCTCGGCAGCCCCCGCGTCGTCACGGACGCGGCCGACGAGCATCTGCGCCGACTGCTCGGCTGGGCCGACGACATCTCGGGCGACCACTCCGAACGCGAGGAGTCCCGGCGGCTCGAAGCGGCCCGTGCCGCTCTGCTCCGCCGCTGATCGACCACCAACCAGTCCCGCGAGGAGACCTCTGATGGCAACACGGCACGTGTACCTGGTACGGCACGGGGCCGCCGACCCGTTCGGCGAACTGACCGACGTCGGGCGGCGGCAGTCGGAACTGGTCGGGCGGCGGCTGGCCGGTCTTCCTGTCGACGTGGTGTGGCACTCGCCGCTCCCGAGGGCGGTGCGGTGCGCGCGCATCGTCGGCGAGCACCTGCCGAAGGCCGCTGTACGGGAGGCGCCCGAGCTGATCGATCACGTACCGCACGTACCGGACGAAGCGCCGCCGGGCTGGGCGCCGTTCTTCGACGGGTACGGCGCCGAGGAGGCCGCCGAGGCGCGACACCGGTCCGACGCGCTGACCGCCAGGTTCGCGCGCCCCGCCGGGACCGAGACCCATGAGGTACTGATCACCCACGCCTATCCGGTGGCCTGGCTGGTCCGCCACGCCCTCGACGCGCCACCGGCGCGCTGGCTGGGTCTCAACTGCGGCAACACGGCGCTCACGGCGATCGAATACCGCGACGGCACGGCGCCGACGGTGCTGCTGTACAACGACATGGGTCACCTGCCGGCCGAACTGCGCTGGACAGGCTTCGCGGCGGGCACCAGACCATGAGATGGCGCCGTCCTGATGTCGACCGTTGATCAGGCGTCAAACCCGCTGCTCTGCCGGGCAGTTGAGGCACCGAACCCTCGTGCGCCGTTTTCCGGACTCCGAGTTCGACACCCGGTTCATGCGGGTAATCTCCTTCATTCATCGCCCATCGGCCACAGAAAACGCCGGGCAGTCCTTGAGGAAATTCCAGCTGAATAAGGATGGCTATGGAGCAAATCTACGATTACGTCATCGTCGGCGGCGGAACGGCCGGCGCGGTGCTGGCGGCCCGGCTGTCGGAGAACTCTGAAGCCCGCGTGGTCCTTCTGGAGGCGGGAGCCGGAGAGGGCCCCGCGATCATGTCGGATGCGAACCCCGAGGCATCGGTCGGCCTCTGGGGATCATCCGTGGACTGGAATTACACGACAACACCTCAGTCAGGCACCGAGAACGCTGTTCATACCTGGCCCAGAGGGCGGGTACTGGGCGGCTCCAGCAGTATCAACGGCATGACTCATCTGCGCGGCCACGCGTCAAGCTTCGACGCCTGGGAGAAGCAGGGTGCCATTGGCTGGAACTATGCGGAATTACTGCCGTTCCTCATGCGCAGCGAGCAGGCCGGAGGCAGGGATCCGCGCTTTCGGGGACAAGCGGGTCCCATGATCATCGAGGAGCCGCCCGCCGCCACTCCTCTCGCGCAGGACCTTCATGACGCGGCGGTCGACGCGGGATTTCCCCGCTGCGAGGACGGCAGTGCCCCCGAGGCGGAAGGGGTGTTCTGGGCCGAGAGGAACGTCGCCGGAGGCCGCAGGCAGAGCGCCGCGGACGCCTATCTGCTTCCGGTGCTCTCACGGCCCAATCTCACCGTCGTCACCGACGCACAGGTGCGGCGCCTCCTCATCGACAACGGCCGGTGCCGGGGTGCCGAGTACGTCCGCAACGGCGAGCCGGGCACCGTCCACGTCGAGCGGGAGGTCGTGCTGAGCGCGGGAAGCATCGGATCCCCGCAGATCCTGATGCTCTCCGGCATCGGCCCCGCCGACCATCTGCGCCGGCTGGGCATCCCGGTTCACACCGCTCTCCCCGGTGTCGGTGCCAACCTGCACGACCATCCCCTCGCCTGGATCACCTACGGAGTGAAGAAGTCCCCCGTACTCGGCCCCTCGCGGCAGGCGATGCTCTTCGCGCGCACCGGTCAGGGCGGGGACCCCGACATCCTGATGAGCTTCACACCCGTGGCGCTGGAACCACGGTGGGCCGGTGCCCAGGAGGGCTTCTCGATCCTCTTCGGCCTCGCGACACCCACCAGTCGGGGCAGTCTGCGCCTGCGCAGCGCGGACCCCGCCGCCTTCCCTCTCATCGACCCGGCCTATCTGACCGAGAGCGAAGACCTGGCCCGTATGGTCGCCGGCCTGCGCATGGCACGGCGGATCGCGCGGGCCGACGCCCTCTCGGCCTGGCGTGACGAGGAGATCCTGCCCGGCCGGGACGTGGTCACCGACGAGGAGTGCGGTGCGTTCGTCCGCCGTACCGCCGGCACCTACTTCCACCCGGTGGGCACCTGCCGTATCGGCACGGACGACGAGGCTGTGGTCGACACAGCCCTGCGCGTCCACGGTGTCGACGGACTGCGGGTCGCCGACGCCTCCGTGATGCCCTCGATCGTCTCGGGCAACACCAACGCGGCTGTGCTGGGCATCGCCGAGCGCGCGGCGCACCTGATCGCAGCCCCCGCCGGCGAATAGTCGGGGCGGCGCGACCGGGCGGGTTCCAGGGGTCATCACCACACACAGATCCCCGGAGCCCGCCCGGCCCCGGCGTCATCGCAGATCGCGACGGAGTTCGTGGGGGAGGGCGAAGGTGATGGTCTCGTCGGCGGTGGTCACCGTGTCGATGTCGTCGTAGCCGCGCTCGGCCAGCCATCGCAGTACGCCGTCGACCAGGACGTCGGGGGCCGAGGCGCCGGAGGTCAGACCCACCGTGGTGACGCCTTCGAGCCAGGCGTCGTCGATCTCGTGGGCGAAGTCGACCAGATGGGCGGCGGGCGCGCCGGCGTCGAGGGCGACCTCGACCATGCGGACGGAGTTGGAGGAGTTCCGCGACCCGACGACGATGACGAGTTCGGCCTCCTCGGCGAGTTTCTTCACCGCGGTCTGGCGGTTCTGCGTGGCGTAGCAGATGTCGTCGCTGGGTGGGGAAGTCAGGCCCGGGAAGCGTGTCTTGAGGGCGTTGACGGTCTCCATGGTCTCGTCGACGGAGAGGGTGGTCTGGGAGAGCCAGACGACTTTGGACTCGTCGCGTACCGAGAGGTTCTCGACGTCGTCGGGGCCGTCGACCACGGTGATGTGGTCGGGGGCCTCCCCGGTGGTGCCGATGACCTCCTCGTGTCCTTCGTGGCCGATCAGGAGGATGTCGTACTCCTCCCGTGCGTACCGGACGGCTTCCTTGTGGACCTTGGTGACCAGCGGGCACGTCGCGTCGATGGTCGCGAGATTGCGCGCGGCGGCTTCGGCGTGGACGGTCGGGGCGACGCCGTGGGCGGACAGGAGGACGATGGCGCCCTCGGGTACCTCGTCGGTGCGCTCGACGAAGACGGCGCCCTTCTCCTGGAGGGTCTGCACGACATGCTTGTTGTGCACGATCTCGTGGCGTACGTAGATGGGTGGCCCGTACTTCTCCAGGGCCTTCTCGACGGCGAGCACGGCGCGGTCCACGCCCGCGCACCAGCCGCGGGGAGAGGCGAGCAGGACGCGGCGGGGGCGCGCGGGCGGTTCGGATGTCGCGGGCGAATTCGTCATGTGGTCCTCGACGTTGGGGTGAAGGACAGGGAGCGCGGTACGGCCCTGAGGCGGACGGGAAGGACGGCGGTGTACGTCACCGATGCGGTCGCGCGGGGTGCGGAGTGGGGCGGGGTCGTCACCTGGGTGCGCTCATGCCTGGCTCTCCTCCGTGGCTTCCGGAGCCAGTTGTTCGCCCAGCCGCATCGCTTCCTCCACGAGGGCGTCGACGATCTTCGACTCCGGGACGGTCTTGACGACCTCGCCCTTGACGAAGATCTGGCCCTTGCCGTTGCCGGAGGCGACACCGAGGTCGGCCTCGCGTGCCTCGCCGGGCCCGTTGACCACGCAGCCCATGACGGCGACGCGCAGCGGGTAGGGGAAACCGTCCAGGGCGGCGGTCACGCGTTCGGTCAGGGCGTAGACGTCGACCTGGGCCCGGCCGCAGGAGGGGCAGGAGACGATCTCCAGCTGGCGGGCGCGCAGTCCCAGCGACTGGAGGATCTGTAGGCCCGTCTTGACCTCTTCGACGGGGGGAGCGGTGAGGGAGACTCGGATCGTGTCGCCGATGCCCTCGTTGAGGAGGATCGCGAAGGCCGTCGCCGACTTGATCGTGCCCTGAGGTGGCGGACCGGCTTCGGTGACCCCGAGGTGCAGCGGATAGTCGCAGGCCGCGGCCAGGTGGCGGTAGGCGGCGACCATGGTCATCGGGTCGTGATGTTTGACCGAGATCTTCAGGTCGGTGAAGCCGTGCTCCTCGAACAGGGAGCACTCCCACAGTGCGGACTCCGTCAGCGCCTCGGGGGTGGCTTTGCCGTACTTGGCCAGAAGCCGCCGGTCGAGACTGCCGGCGTTGACGCCGATACGGATCGGCACCCCGGCCGCGGTGGCGGCCTTCGCGATGTCCGCGACCCTGTCGTCGAAGGCCTTGATGTTGCCGGGGTTGACCCGCACCGCGGCGCAGCCGGCGTCCAGGGCGGCGAAGACGTAGCGGGGCTGGAAATGGATGTCGGCGATGACGGGGATCTTCGACTTCGCGGCGATCGCGGGCAGGGCGTCCGCGTCGTCCTGGGAGGGCACCGCGACGCGCACGATCTCACAGCCGGCCGCGGTCAGTTCGGCGATCTGCTGGAGCGTCGCGTCCACATTCGCGGTGGGGGTGGTGGTCATGGACTGGACGGAGACCGGTGCGCCGCCGCCCACGGGGACGTCGGCGACATGGATCTGCCGACTGTGGCGGCGTGTTGGCGCGGGGGGAACGGTGGGCAGCGTCGGATGGGGCAGGTCGACGGCGGTCATGGGGGTGGGCTCCCGTCAGTGGTGACAGTGTGCCTGAGAGGTAGTCGGACGCGGGGCGCGCGGGATCGCGTACGGGCCCAAGTGGGCGTTGTGGCAGGACAGTTGAGGTGGCTGAAACGGGGTGAGGCGTCTTCAGGCGCCCTCGTTCGGGATGCGTCAGCACCGCATCCGCGGGCGCACCGCGTGCGATCGAGCCAGGTCCGCGCGTCCTTCGCGTGCCGTGTGCCACACCGGCCGGGATCCCGGTGCGGGCATCGCACACCAAGGGCCGCGGCCGAAGCGGCACCAGTCACGGTAGCGGACGGTCCGTACGAGTGAACAGGCGCCGATCGCAACCCTCGTCAAATACCGGATATGCGGCTTCGACGATGCGTCAGCAGTTACGGACGGCATCGGATCCGAGGCCCTGATCAGGCATGTCAAGAACCCTATATCTCGCCACTTTATAGGAGCAATCAGCTACGTCTGACCTAATGGCGACCAAGGGTGACTGTGGGCCGGGAATGTCCGAGCCACCGGGCCATGGTCACGATGCAACTTCTCGTTCACCGGGCCGAGTTGGCGCCGGCGTGACGATGTCCCGGGCCCGTACGGCATGGCTTGTCAAGGGGCCCGAAACGGGCGTCAATCGGTCTTGGAAATGGCGGAAATGGGCGGCGTCCCGCCCGTTCCCGGCGTGCTGGAGTATGCCAACCTATTCAATGCCGCAGCTCCGGCCGCTCTTTTCTGATCACGATCGGCAGAGGGAACGCCCGTTTGTGGGTGGCGATACGGGCCGTCACTCGGCCGCAGAGGCGCATAAGACGCCCTTGTGCCGCGCCGGGGCGTGTCCTAAGGTTTTTTTACCGACGCCTTCGCCCATCCCTTTACCGAGTTGCCCGGAAAATAGGGAAGTGATTCTTTTGGCTGGTGTTGTACATTCTGCGGCCAGGCTCCTCCACGAAGGGGATCGCGAAGAAATGACCGAAATGATAGGCAGGTCGCTATCTCCGGTCGAGGCGCTCCGCTCGACGCCGGACGACGAGGACAGGGTCGCCGACTTCAGAGCCAAGGTGCGGGCCGCGGGGCAGGAGTGGACCGGTGACGAGCCGCACGAGCTGGTCGAGCTGCTGACCAAGGCGGCGGCGGGGGATCCGAGACTGGCCGCCATCGCGCGCGCCGGGGGTCACCTGCTCCAGGACTTCCTCGACGGATACCAGGAGAAAGCCACCGCGGATGTCTCACGTGATCTGGCGAGCGATCTCGCCGACGGTCATCCGCTGCCCCCCGACGTGCTCGAAGGGCTCACTCCTCGATATCTGATCGCCGTGGTGAGGTTCGCCGAGGCCGGCCGCCAGGTGGAAGCCTTACGCGCCGTGGCGGGAGAGGACACGCTGCTCACGCACCGGGACGGGAACATCGTTCTCTTCATCCCGGCAGGCGGTCTCGGCGACGGCGAACCCTCGGTGACGAGACTGACCCAGTGCCTCGGCGGCAGGGGCTGGCTCGCGACGGCGGAACGGGACAGGGGTCGCCTCGTCGACGGGTTCAACGAGGCGTCCTACGTGCTGAGGCTGGTGGTGGCGGGACTGCGCCCGAGCGGTGCCTACACCATCTCGGACGTGCTGGTCGAGTACGCGGTCACGCTGCACGAGAAGGTGCGGACCGACCTGGCGGCGGTGGTCAGACCGCTTCGGGCGCACAAGGTCCTGTGGGAGACGCTGACCGTATTCGTCGACTCCGACTACAGCAGGAACAAGGCGGCCCGCAGCCTGTTCATCCACCGCAGCACACTGGACTACCGGCTGCGGCGGATCGGGGACGTCACCGGCTGCGACCCGACCAGTGGCAGGGGCGCGCAGACGCTCACGGCGGCGATGATCGCCGACGCTCTGCACGGATGACCGGAATCGGCCAACCGATTCGGTCGCGCACCAGCTCTCTCCGTAGCGGAATTCGCATGGAAAGAGCCGACCCGTCCCGTCGACTTCGAGGAGCCGGACGGGTCCGCCGCCCGGTGGCCGGTTTTCATGAGTCCTCGGAGGGTTCTCCGCGAATTGCGGAAAATCGGGGCCGAGCCACGGTGAACCCTGCGCGGGCACCTAGCATTCGTTCTCCCGCACGGAGCAACTCAAGGGCTGAATGGACTGGTTCGAGTGAGTGGATCTAACAGATGGGTTGTGCTCATCGGCTCGTTCGTGGCCTACATGTTCGACGCGCTGGAAATCCTGCTGCTGTCGTACACGTTGCCCGTGATCCGCGCCGATCTTGGACTCACGACGACCGAGGGCGGCCTGCTCGCCACGGCGACGCTGCTCGGGATCGGGGTGAGCAGCGTAACGGTCGGCTGGCTCGCCGATAACTACGGCCGCAAACGGGCGTTGATGGCTTCGCTCGCGGTGTTCGGCGTCTTCACCGCGGCGATCCTGGTGGTCGACAGTTTCACGGTATTCCTGGTGCTGCGTTTCCTGGCGGGTCTGGGACTCGGCGGAGTCTGGGGAGCGGTGTCGACCTATGTGATCGAGACATGGCCGGCGGCGCAACGGGGCCGCGCGGTCGCGTTCGTACTCAGCGCGTTCCCCATCGGCGGAGTGATCGCCGCGTCGCTGTCGGGCGCGTTGCTGCCGGACTGGCGCCTGTTGTTCTTCATCGGCGGAGTCGGCGTGGTGATCCCGCTGGTCATCGTCGGACTGTTCTTCCGCGAGTCGGCCGAGTGGGTGGCGCAGAAGACCACACCGGTGAAGGTCACGGAGATCTTCGCTCCGAAACTGCGCAGGAACACTCTGCTCGCCGCGATCGTGGCAACGCTCGCGATGTTCGGGGCGTGGGGCGCGTCCACCTGGCTGCCGACCTACTTGCAGAGCGACAAGGACATCCCGGCCGCGACGGTCGCGTTGTTCATGACGGTGCTCAACCTCGGTATGTTCATCGGCTACAACGTCTTCGGGCTGATCGCCGACCGGATCGGGCGCAAGAACGCGCTGGTGCTGTCACTGGCCGGTGTGGCGCTGACCCTGCCGCTGTACGTGGTCGCCGCCGACCGTACGACATTGCTGTGGCTGGGGCCGATGTTCGCCTTCTTCGCCGCCTACGCGGGCGTCTTCGGTGTGTACA
Organism: Streptomyces sp. NPDC006643; assembly: GCF_042870175.1. Taxonomy (NCBI): domain Bacteria; kingdom Bacillati; phylum Actinomycetota; class Actinomycetes; order Kitasatosporales; family Streptomycetaceae; genus Streptomyces; species Streptomyces sp. NPDC006643. Next base: position 67,093 of record NZ_JBIAHA010000033.1, read on the forward strand.
TGGGCGAGTTGTTCCCGACCAGGGTGCGGATGACGGGCGCCGGATTCTGCTACAACATCGGGCGTGGCGTATCGGCGTTCGCTCCGCTCACCCTGGGTGTGCTGGCCGTCAACGCCGGATTCGGCGCCGGACTGCTGGTGTGCGCGGGCTTCATGGCCTGCGCGGCGATCGTCATGACCTTCCTGCCCGACCTGCGCGGCGCGACCCAACTGCCCGCCCCGGCCCCGGCCCCGGCGGCACGCGGCTGACAGCCGGGCCGTCGGCCAGGCCGGAAACCGGTGACGAAGCCGGCGTTCGTCGATCCGTCGAACGCCGGCTTCGCCGTGCGACTCACTTCCGGTCCACCGGATCGTGCTCACCGGTCCGCCACAGATAGCTGCGCATCGAGAGCGACGCGGCGCGCATGGCCGCGCGGATGTCGTCGAGTTCTTCGTCTGCCAGTTCGCCACGCGCCGAGGTGAGCGTGGGCAGCATCAGTCTGGCCGCCTCCAGCAGGCACAGCATCGCGTCCAGCTGTGCGCTGGCCGGCAGTCTGCTCAGGTCGTCGTACAGGATCTCGATCAGGGCGTCCGGTTCCGCCGGCGCCGCGGTACCGGTATCGCGCGCGAGGTTCGCTACGGCCGTTCCTCGGAACTGCTCCACTGCGGACACAAGGCTGAGTCTCCTCCCCGGGTCGGACACGCCGGAACCCGGCGATCTTCATGTCGTGGCTCGTCGGCCCACGCTATTCCCCGGCGCACACCGATACGAACAGGACCGCCAAGATTCCGCATAATTTGGAGGGAATTCCTGGGTGGGCGGAAACTGCCGGACCGGGACGGTGCGACAGTGACAAGTATTGCGGGGTCCACCTAGGATCGCATTCAAGTGCTTCTCGCTCTGTATTTCTCCGGTAACGGTCCCGGTCTGGCCGGCTGTACGGAATGGATGGGTGCCATGGGCATTGATCAGCATGGCTGCGAAGAGTCCCGGTCGGGCGGCGGTCTGGTCCTCAGCTCGGTCCAGGTCAGGATCCTGGAGGGGGTCGCGGCCGGCTCCTCCAGCGGGCGGCTTTCGAGAGAGTTGCACCTCAGCTCGAAGACCATCGACTATCACGTCCGTGTCATGTCCGACAAGCTCCAGGCGCCGAATCGCGTCTCATTAGTTTCGAGGGCGTTCGTCCTTCAGATCCTGCGAACGGATTCATGGCCCCCGCGTATTTCCGATGAGACATTGGATTAATTTTTCACGTCGTCCTCTTTGGGGTTTCTCCTAAAGTCGAGGCGTGCTCCCGCCGTTTCGTTGACACGGTCAGGGTTGTCCTCCAGGATGAAATCCAGTAGCTGCCGCTCAATTTCATGGCGACTCAAGATCCCGGGTCATGAGGGCGACTCTGTATTTCGGACGAGGCGCTGCCAGGCCATTCACCAATGTCGTCGGCATCCGAGCTCTGGAGGAGTGACCGTGTCAAACCTGGATGAACTTTCAAGTTCACCTCAAGCAGCGCTGGAGTCTCAGGATGAGGTAAGAATAGTCGGCCAGTACTACGACGACAAAACGGCTCGGCTTGTCCGCAAATACGGGCCCGGACCCCGGATTCACTATCACGTGGGTCACTACCCTTCCTCCGTGGCGCCGGCGAACACCCACGAGGCGACGCCGGATGCCATTCGGGGCAGCATACGGCTGCATCAGGAGGGTCTGCTGCGGTACGGGGCCAAGATCTGGGGCGCCGAACACCGGCTGTCGGGGAGAATCCTGGACGTCGGCTGCGGTCTCGGCGGCGGCTCGCTCTTCTGGGCACAGGAGTACGGCGCCGACGTCACGGCGGTCACCAACGCGCCGGAACACGCGCCGGTCGTCGAGGGTTTCGCGCGCGAAGGCGGCGTGGGCGGGAAGATCCGGACTCTGGTCTGTGACGCGATGCATCTCCCCGCGGACGGCGGCCCCTACGACGCGGCCGTGGCAATCGAGAGCAGCGGATACTTCAACCGTCCGCAGTGGTTCGAGCGCCTGGCACGCGTACTGCGTCCGGGCGGCAGCGTGTGCATCGAAGAGGTATTCATCACCCGCCCTCACGGGGCCGATGTGTGGGCCGAGTACTTCTACACAAAGCCGGCGACGGTGCTCGACTACGCGAATGCCGCGAAGTCCGCGGGCTTCGAACTGGTCGACGACGTCGACGCCACGGCGGAGACCGCGCCGTTCTGGGAGGAGAGTGCCGCCTGGACGAAGGCGGTACTGGACAGTGACAGCAGCCTCTCACCGGTTGAGCGCAGGCAGCTGAGGATATCCCTGATGGCGAACCAAGCGGTCGGTAACGAATGGAAAGCAGGGGGCCTGCGACTGGGCTTCCTGCGCTTCGAGCTGAAGTGAGCGACGGGCACCGTGGCGGATTCCCGGGGTCCTCGCGACATCTGACGGCTCGTCCGGCCGCCGGTGATCGCCGGTAGACCACGCAGGCGCTCGGCTGGGGTTGCCCAGCCGGGCGCAGCGGGTTTCCGGGCCGCCGCGACGCCCCGTACGGCCGAACCGCCGCCGACTTCCCGCCGACTTCCCGCCACTTTCACAACGACATGGAGTCCCTCATGACGCTCAAGCAGTTTCCCGCTCCCAGCGACGTCGCCGGCATGTACGACGGGATCGGTCAGATCTACGGCTCCGCCTGGGGCCTCAACAAGCACTACGGGTACTGGGAGAACGACGCCGACGAAAGCTCCATCGAGGAAGCCACCGACCGCCTGACCGACATGATGATCTCAGGTATCGCCCCGCAGGCCGGCCAGCGGGTCCTGGACATCGGCTGCGGCATCGGCCATCCCGCGCTGCGGCTCGTCCGCGCCAGTGACGTGGACGTTCTCGGTATCTCCGTCAGCCATGTCCAGGTGGCCGGGGCCAACGAGCTCGCGGAGGCGGCCGGGCTCGCCGACCGGGCCACGTTCCAGTTCACGGACGCGATGGACATGCCCTTCGCCGACGGCTCGTTCGACGCGGCCTGGGCGTTCGAGTCGATGTGGCACATGCCCGACCGGGGCCAGGTGCTCTCCGAGACCGCCCGCGTCCTGCGCCCCGGCGGCCGGCTCGCCATCGCCGATGTCATCGAGCGCGGCCCGGTCAGCCCTGAGGGGCGCGTGGTCCTGGACCACATCTGCGAGAACTACGCGGTGCGCTCCCTGGGCACGGTGGACGAGTACCGGACGGCGCTGGCCGCCAACGGTTTCGTCGACGTGGATATCCAGGACATCAGCGACAACGTCTCCCGTACCCTCTCGGTCATGGCCGACGCCGTGGAGACCGTCTACGACAAACTGGCCGGCCTGGTCGGCGAGGAACAGGCCACCTCGCTCATCGACTTCATGCGGCTGTCCGCGGTCACGCCGGAGAGCGGCTACCTTTTCGCGACCGCGGTGCGCGGCTGACCGAGGGCGTAGTCCCCGGTTCTCGGCCCGGCCCGTCACCGGTCCGGAAACCGGGAACGGCCCGTCAGTCGGACTGACGGGCCGTTCCCGGTTCTCCGGACTGATGGGTCAGTTGAGTTCCGCGGGGGTCAACGTGTCGTCCAGATCCCCCGGCGACCGCCCGGCTCCCGGCCGCCGCACCCGCAGTTCGGTCAACGCCCGGAGCGGGAACACCGGCCGGTGATGCGGCTGCTGCCCCGGTGCCAGCGTCAGATCCGGCATCCTGGTGGCGATGGCCTGTACCGCGATCTCCAGTTCCGCGCGGGCGAATCCGGCTCCGAGGCAGAAGTGGATGCCGTGCCCGAACGCGAGATGGGTGGCGGACCGGTCGCCCGGACTGAACGCGGCCGGACACGCGTGAGCGCGGCTGTCCCGGCCGGCCGCTCCGTACAGCAGAAGCAGCCTGCTCCCGGTGGCCAGGTGGACGTCGCCGACCACCACGTCGCGGACCGCCGTCCGGTACATGCCGGCCAGCGGACTGTCGAACCGCAGCCCCTCCTCGACGAGTTCGCGGGTGCCGATCGTCCCGTCGACGACCTCGGCCCAGCCGCCGGGTGACCGAAGCTGCTGGAAGAGAAGCGTGCCCAGCGCCTCTGCGCAGGTCATGTGCCCCGCGAAGATCAGTGTGGGGACCTGGCCGGACACATCCTCGGCGGTGAGCGTCTGGCCCGCCTTGCCGTCGTGGAGCAGCTCGCTGATCAGGTCGTCCCGCGGTGACGCGAGCCGCTCCTGTACGAGTGAACGGGCGAACGCTCCGAAGTCCATCAGCCCGCGGGCGCATTCACGCAGCCGGTCGGGGTCGGCGTCGCGCTGGAGCATCATCAGTTCGATGCGCTGCTCGGACCAGGTGCGACAGCGGTCGAGGTACTCGTCCGGGACCCCGAGGCGCCGGCAGATCACCTCCAGGGAGTACGGCACGGCGAACGCCGAGATGAAGTCGAACTCCTCGGTGTCCGCGACCCGTTCGACGAGGTCGGCGGCGATCGCGCGGATGGTGGGCTCGAACTCCCTGACCCTGGCCGGCGTGAACCCGATGTTGAGCACTTCCCTGATCCTGGCGTGCTCGGGAGGGTCGAGTGAGCCGACGCCCAGCGTGTCGGCGCCGCGCCAGGTGCGGAACATCCGGCTCACGTCGTCGGGCAGCGCGACCGCGGGACGGGGGTTGTGGTCGCGCGCCGAGAAACTCCGGTCGTCCCGCAGCACGGAGACCATGTCCTCGCGCCGGGTGACGCACCACGCGTCGAGCAAAGGGGCGTAGAACACCGGACCCGTCCCCCCGGTGTCGGCGAGAAATGAATACGGGTCGTCGCGGTGTGCGCCGTACGGGTCGAACGACCTGCCTTCATGCAATTGCCCGGAATCAACTGACATAGCCATTCCGCCTCTCAAGCTCGGGAAGCCTGGTCCGCCGATGGGTGCCCGGCTTTATGGCCGGACTCGAATACGGCCTCGGTGGAGCCCGGCGGCTATCATTCCGCAGGGTAGTCCAATCCAGTCCCCACGCCGTCTTCTTTGGGGTTTTTCCTAAAGTCGACGGATGCCCACCTCCTGTCGTTGACACGACAGGAGAAGGTCGTTCAGGATGGCGATCAGAACGGTCATGGAAATTCTGGTGCGGCGGCCGGGAAGAAATCTACGCGGCACAGTCGGCACAATCATTATCAGTGGTGCAATTCGCGAACCCCATGCGCGTAGGTGCTGACCAGGAATTGGGAAGGCTTGCGACCGGAGGAGAATCTCGATGAGCGCACTCGACACCTCGTCGACCGGGCTCCAAGCATTCCTGTCCCCGAAGTCGGCGCAGTCCACCGCGCAGTCCACGGTATTGCCCGTCATGCGGCAGCAGGTTTCCGCGCTGGAGCCGACCCTGGCCCGGATCTGCTCCTACCACCTCGGTTTCGTCGACGAACACGGTGAACCCGGCGCGGGAGGCGGCAAGCTGACCCGCGCCGCCCTCATGACGGCGGCGGCCGAGGGAGTCGGCCTGCGGCCGGAGGACGTCCGGTACCAGGCGGCGGCACTGGAGTTGCTGCACAACTCCACTCTGATCCACGACGACATCATCGACGCGGACGAGCTGCGCCGCGGCCGTCCCGCCGCGTGGAAGGTGTTCGGCGCCAGTCTGGCCATCCTGGCCGGGGACGCGTTGCAGGCCCTCGCGCTACAGCTGGTCGTCGACGACCCCGGCCCCGGCCGGGCGGAGATCTCCAGCGCGTTCGCCGAAGCCCTCCGGCTGGTTCTCGCGGGCCAGTCCCGCGAGTTCACCGTCCGGCTGGGCGCGGGCGCCGGCCTCGCGGAGTACGACCGCATCGTGGCGGAGAAGACGTCCGCGCTGCTGGAGTGCGCACTGGTGACGCCCGCGCTGCGGGCGGGCAGACCGGAGTCCGTCCTGGCCGACCTGCGCGGCGCGGGCAGACATCTGGGCCTCGCCTTCCAGATCCTCAACGACGTCGAGGACATCTGGGGCGATCCCGCGGTGACCGGCAAACCCGTCCGGGGCGACATCAAGCGCCGCAACCCCTCTCTTCCGGTGCTGGCGGCACTGTCCGTCGAGGGCCCGGCCGGTGAGCGACTGCTCGAGCTGTGGCACGCCGACGGCGTCACGGCGACGCACTTGCAGGAGCTGGCCGACCTCACCGAGGAGGCCGGCGGCCGGCACACCGCCGAGCAGCTGTCCCGCGGCCATCTCGAATCGGCCCTGGAGCACCTCGGACGGGCCGAGTTGTCCCCGGCCGCGTCCGCCGAACTGACCGCCTTGTTCGACCGCATCGTCAATCGCACGGCACCGAACCTCGATTCCGGCGGAGGCCGTCAGTGAGTACCCCAGCTCAACTGCCTTTCGAGCAGACGAATGTGCTGCGACTCGCGCCAGGGCTGCGCGCGCTCCAGTCCGAGGGCGCGATCCACCGGGTCCGTACCGCCGAGGGCGACGAGGCGTGGCTGGTCACCGGTCACGCCTGGGTGAGGCAATTGCTCGACGACGACCGGCTCGGCCGCTCCCATCCCGATCCGGAGGCCGCCGCGAAGGACAGCGGGTCGGCGCTTCTCGCCGGGCTGCTGGGCAGCTTCGCCACCGACCACGCCCGGTTGCGCGCGCTGCTGGAGCCGCACTTCTCACCCGAGCGGATGCTGGCGCTGCGCCCCTACGTCGAGAAGGTGACCGGGCAGCTCCTGGACGGACTGGCCGGGCAGCGGCCACCCGTGGACCTGCGCGAGGCGTTGGCGCTGTCGCTGCCGATCCAGGTGATGTGCGAGTGGTTGGGCGTGCCCCAGGAGGACAAGGACCGCTTCGGCGGCTGGACCCAGGACGCCGCCAACGTCGGGGATCCGGTCAGGTCCAAGCAGGGGCTGGGCGAGTTGTTCGGCTATTGCAGACAACTCGTCGCCGACAAACGGCAGAACCCGGGCGACGACGTGATCTCCAGGATCTGCGCGACCGAGGGGATCACCGACAACGAGGTCATCGGGCTGACGGCGTTGCTGCTGTTCGGTGGTTACGAGACCACGGTGGCCCGCATCGGCACCTGTGTGCTGCTGTTGCTGGCCAACCCCGAGCAGTGGCAGGCGTTGCGGCGCGACCCGAGCCTCGTCCCCGGCGCGGTCGAGGAAACCCTGCGGATGTCGATGCCGAACCCGCACAACGGCGGCATGCCCCGCTACGCGCTCACGGACTTCGAGATCGACGGGGTCACCGTCCGGACCGGCGACTTCGTGCTGCTGAACATCATCGCGGCCAACCACGACGAGACGACCTTCGCCGACGCCGGCCGGGTCGACATCACGCGCGACACCACCGGCAGTCTCATGTTCGGGCACGGCGCGTACTACTGCGTCGGCGCGATGCTCGCCCGGACGCAGTTGCAGGTGGTGCTCACCCAGCTCGTCGCACGATTCCCGTCCCTGCGACTGGCCGTCGGTGTGGAGGAGCTGGGACTGCGCCACCACACGCTCGTCGGCGGGTTGATCCAACTTCCGGTGACCTGGTGATTGGATCCTGATGCTGTACAAGATATCCACAGACGTCGTCACGAAGAGCCCGGACTCGGTCCGCGCCTACCTCCTGTTGATGCGACTGGACAGGCCCACGGGGTACGTGCTCTACCTGCTTCCGGGGCTGTGGGCCGTCGTCCTCGCCTCCGGACAACGACCGGACCTGTTGGCGGTGGTCGTCGTCGCCGTCGCCGCGGTGCTGGTGCGCGGCGCGGCCTGCGCCGTCAACGACGTGGTCGACAAGGACATCGACGCCCGGGTCGCCCGCACCGTGTCGCGCCCTGTCGCGGCGGGCACGATCAGCGTCAGGAACGCCCTGCTGTTCGCCGCGGCCCAGGGCGCGGTCGCACTGCTGGTCCTGGCGGTGGCGAACGTGGAGACGGCGCTGGTCGCCGCCGCCTCGTACCCGCTGATCGTCGCGTACCCGTACATGAAGCGCGTCTTCTTCTGGCCCTCGGCGTTCCTGGCGCTGGTCATGAGCGTCTATGTGCCGATCGGCTGGACGGCGGCGACCGGGAGCGTCGACTACCCGCTCGCGGTGTACGGGCTGTACGCGGGCGGGGCCTTCTGGACCCTGATTCACGACGCGATCTACTCCCATCAGGACAAGGAGTACGACCGGAAGATCGGCGTCAAGTCCTCCGCCCTGCTGTTCGGCAAGGCCACCAAGGCGTGGCTTGCGGTCTTCATCCTGCTCAGCGTCGGCGGTGTGCTGTGGGCCGGTTCCCAGATGTCGATGGGGTGGGCGTTCTACCCGGTCGTCGTCCTCGCGGGAGCCTTCCTCTCCACCCTGCTCGTACGTGTGGACCTGGACGATCCGAAAGCGTGCTGGGACGCCTTCGTCGCCAACCCCTACTTCGGCTGGATCACTCTCGCGGCCGTGGTCGCCGGGAAGTTCACATGAGGGATGAGCTACGCGTGACAGATTCGATGTGGCAGGGGAGCGGCGTCGACCTGGACGCCTATCTGACCCGGGTGGGCCACCAGGGCGACGTGGCGCCGGACCTCGCCACGCTGCGGAGCCTGCACACCGCCCACGTCGACGCGATCGCCTTCGACAACCTCGACGCGCTGCTCGGCCGCACGTCGGTGCCGCTGGACCTGGACAGCGTCCAGGAGAAGATCGTGCGGCAGGGCCGCGGCGGCTGGTGCCTGGAGCAGGTCGTACTGATGGCGGCCGTGCTGGACCGCATCGGGTTCACGTTCACGGCGTTCGCCGGCCGGACACGGATCCGCACCGGGAACAAGTTCGGACCGGCCCTGCACGTGGCCCTGTGCGTGGAACTCGACGGCCAACGCTGGCTCCACGACGTGAGTTTCGGTGCCTACGGGCTGCACGAGCCGATACGACTCGCGGAGAACGCGCGCCTCGACGGCGACTGGCCGTTCGATCTCGTGCGGGAGCCGACCGGCGAACACGTACTGCGGTTCCTGCGGCCGGAGGGACCGGCGGAGCTGTACGGCTTCACCACGGACGTGCGCCTTCCCTCGGACTTCGAGCTCCTCAACCACTTCTGCCTCACGCATCCGCGCTCGCCGTTCAACCACCGGATCGTCCTCCAGCGCACACAGCCCGACGTGAGGCACATCCTCGTCGGCTCCACGCTCACGGAGATACGGCCCGCGGAGCCGCCGACCGTCCGGGAACTCGATGTGGACGAAGTGCTCTCCGCCTCCCGGCAGATCTTCGGGATCACCTTGGAACCGGGCGACGTCCAGGCGCTCCGGAAAACCCTGGACGGTCCATGATGCGTACCTTGCTGCTGGACAACTACGACTCGTACACCTTCAACCTGTACCAGTTGATCGCCGGCATCAACGGCCGGCAGCCCGTCGTCATGGTCAACGACGATCCGACGCTGTCCGGCCTGCGGCTGGAGGACTTCGACAACATCGTGGTCTCACCCGGCCCCGGCCGGCCGCAGAACCCCCGCGACGTCGGCCTCCTCGGCGACCTGCTGCGCCGCACCACACTGCCCGTGCTGGGCGTCTGCTTCGGCCATCAGATGATCGCGCACCTGGCCGGGGCGTCGGTGGTGGCCGCGCCCGAGCCGAAACACGGGCACCTCGCCAAGGTCTCCCACGACGGCGATCCGCTGTTCGCCGGAGTTCCACGCGAGTTCGTCGCGGTTCGCTACCACTCGCTGTGCGTACGGGAGCCCCTGCCCGAGCAACTCGTCGGCACCGCGTGGGCGGACGACGGTGTGCTCATGGCGCTGCGTCACCGCGAACTGCCGCAGTGGGGCGTGCAGTTCCACCCCGAGTCGGTCGCTTCCCAGTACGGGCACGAGATCCTGCGGAACTTCGCCGAACTGACCCAGCCGGCGCGGCACCGGCAACGGCCCTCCGTCACCCTCACCCCGTCGTCCGACACCACGCCGGACCCGGTCGAGGAACTGGGGGTCATCAGCACGGTCGTGCCGACCGCCGCCGACTCCGAGGCCATCTTCCTCGAACTCTTCGACAACGTCCCGTACTGCTTCTGGCTGGACAGCAGCCGGGTGGAGGAAGGACTGTCCCGGTTCTCCTTCCTCGGCGACACATCAGGTCCGCTGAGCGAGATCCTGACCTACCGCACCGGCGGCGGGACGGTCGAGGTGCGCGACGCCAACGGGGTCCACACCGTCACCGGCAGCGTGCTCGACGTACTCGACCAGCGGCTGCGCGAACGGCGCGTCCCCGACTCGGACCTGCCCTTCGATCTGACCGGCGGCTACGTCGGCTACTTCGGCTACGAACTCAAGGCCGAATGCGGCGCCACGGCCAACCACACCGCCGAAACACCGGACGCCGTCTGGATGTTCGCCGATCGCGTCATCGCGGTCGACCACCAGGAAGGACGGATTCACCTGGTGGCCGTCCACGACGGCAAGACCCGGCGCGACGCGCGCGAGTGGGTGGAACGGACGTCCGCACTCCTGAAGGGACTGAGCCCCGCCGAGGCCGAGCCGACGCGCGAAGCCGCCGGTCCGCCCCCGAACGCCGAGGAGTTCCTCGGCCGCGGCCGGAGCCAGTATCTGGCGGACATCGAGGAGTGCGGACGGCAGCTGAACCAGGGCGAGAGCTACGAGATCTGTCTGACCAACAACCTGCACATGCCGTTCCACGACGACGACACGTCCTTCTACCTCAGGCTGCGCCGGGCGAACCCGGCACCGTACGCCGCGCTCCTGCGCCTCGGCGACGTCACGGTCTTCAGCTCATCGCCGGAGCGGTTCCTGCGTATCGAGAGAGACCGGGGCGTCACCAGCAAGCCGATCAAGGGCACGGCCCCTCGCGACGCCGACCCGGTACGCGACGCCGAACTGGCCGCCACCCTCGCATCGAGCGCCAAGACCCAGGCCGAGAACCTGATGATCGTCGACCTGCTGCGCAACGACCTGGGCCGGGTGTGCGAGGTGGGCAGCATCGACGTCGACCCGTACCTGGCCGTCGAGAGCTACGAGACCGTGCACCAACTGGTCTCCACCGTCCATGGGCGCCTCGGCGACGGGGTCAGCGCGGTGGACTGCGTCCGCCAGTGCTTCCCGGGCGGGTCGATGACCGGGGCGCCGAAGCTGCGCACCATGGAGATCATCGACCGCCTGGAGACGGAGGCCCGGGGTGTCTACTCCGGCACCCTCGGCTACTTCGGCCTGTCCGGCGGCACGGACCTCAACATCGTGATCCGCACCGCGGTCCGTGTCGGCGACCGGTTGACCATCGGAGCCGGCGGGGCGATCGTGCTCGACTCCGACCCGCAGGAGGAGTACGAGGAGATGCTGCTCAAGGCGGCGGCGTCGCTCCGCGCCTGGCGTGCGCCGGCGGTGTCGGACCTGGGCGGCTCCCGACAATGGAGGTTTCCCGATGACCGCGGCACGTGAAGTGCCCGAGTACGAGCGCGACTTGCTGGTGCAGTTGACGCTCCGCTGGGGAAAACGAGTGGCCGTCAAGAAGGACGAGCTGGACCTCGACGGTCACTTCGACGCGGGCCTGCCGGACTTCCCCGAACACCTCGTCCCGGTGCTGGGCCTGCCGGGTGCCGACCGGCTCGACCGGGACGCCCGCGAGCGCGTCCTGTCCGCGTCGTGGATCGCGTACAACGCCAAGACCGCGGCCATCGAGGACGAGATCATCCTGCCGGCCTGCCGGTTGATGCTCCAGGACCGGATCCCCGTCCGCCGCGACGACGTCGCCGTCGACGCGCTGCACCAGACGATCATCGACGAGCACTATCACATCCTGATGTGCCACAACGCCGTCGGTGTCACCCGCAGGCGGCGCGATCTGGCGGACCTGCGGTTCGCGCCGGACGTCTGGTCGGTCGTCCGGGGACGGGACGCGGTACGCGCCGGGCTGTCCGGGTTCGACCGCGACATCGTCGACATCGCGTTCTCCCTGGCGGCCGAGACCACGATCAGCGGATTCCTCTCCGCACTCGCCACCGCCCAGGAGATCCAGCCGATGAACCGGATCACCACCGATCTGCACCGGCGGGACGAGAGCGGACACGCGGTGGTGTTCCGTGAGTTGTGCGGCTCGCTCTACCGGAATCTGGACGGCGCACAGCAGTCGGCGTTCCGCGAGGCACTCGTCACCGGGCTGACCGCGTTCCGCTCCGCGGACCTGGACTCCTGGGTGACCGTGGCGGCCCAGGGCGGCTTCGAGATCGACACCGGTCAGCTGAGCGAGTGGGCCGCGTCCCGTCCCGTGCCCGCACGGGACACCGGACCGCTGCAACTGCTGCTCGACGATCTGGGCATCAGACACGACCTGGTCGAGATGGTCCGTCGCTGATGGCCACGCGCGGTTGAGCCATGAGAAGCGGACGGAGATCATGTTGAGCCTCACCGGCGAAGCCGCCGCGCGCTGGCGGACGCTCGTCGCCCACCAGCGGCCGGAGTGGCCGAGCCCGGCCGGGCTGGGCGACGTGGTGGATCAGCTGACGGCCCTGCCTCCGTTGGTCACGCCGCAGGAGTGCGACACGCTCACCGCACGGATCGCCGAGGCGGCACAGGGCGAGGCGTTCCTGTTGCAGGGCGGCGACTGCGCCGAGCGTTTCGACCGTCTCTCGACACCGGCGATTCACGGCAAACTCCGCCTGCTGCGGCAGATGGCCGTGATCCTCGGCCACGCGTCGGCGGTGCCGGTGGTCACGGTGGGCCGGATGGCCGGGCAGTACGCGAAGCCCCGGTCCCGGCCGACCGAGACCGTCGACGGGCGCACGCTCCCGGTCTACCGGGGCGACGCGGTGAACGGCATGGGCTTCAGCCAGGCCGAACGACGGCCGGACCCGGCGCGGCTGCTCCGGATGTACGACGCTTCGCGCTACACCCTGGACGTCATGCGCGCCAGCGCCCGTGGCGGCACCGACCCGCGCCAACTGCACAAGGAGAACCAGGACTTCGTCTCCCGCTCGCCCGCCGGCGCACGCTACGGCGAACTCGCCGGTCGGATCGGCCGGGCACTGTCGAACCAGGACGCGCGCGGCGGCGATCCGTCACGCACCGCGGAGTTGTTCGCCGGCCACGAGGGGCTGCTGCTCGACTACGAGGCCGCGCTGACCCGCCGCGACCCGCGTTCCGGCCGCGGGTACGCGGGCAGCGGCCATCTGCTGTGGATCGGCGACCGCACCAGACAGCTCGACGGCGCCCATGTCGCCTATTTCGCGACCATCGACAACCCGATCGCGGTGAAGCTGGGCCCCGCCACCACGCCCGAGCAGGCGCTGGCCCTGATCGACCGCCTCGACCCCGACCGGCGGCCGGGCCGGCTGACGTTCATCGTGCGCATGGGGGCGCGACTCGTACGGCACCTGCTGCCGGAGCTGGTGGAGAAGGTCACCGCTTCCGGCGCACCGGTGGTGTGGGTGTGCGATCCCATGCACGGCAACACCTTCGAGGCGCCCGGCGGGCACAAGACCAGACGGTTCGACGACATCCTCGCCGAGGTCGCCGGGTTCTTCGAGGTGCACCGGGCGCTCGGCACCCATGCCGGCGGACTGCATGTGGAGCTGACCGGCGAGGACGTGACCGAGTGCGTCGGCGGCGGCGCCGAACTGGGCTTCGACGACCTGCACCGCAGATACGAGTCGGCGTGCGACCCGCGCCTCAACGGAGGCCAGGCGCTCGACCTGGCCTTCCTGGTCGCCGAGATGTTCCACCCAGGAGACCCAGGAGCCCCAGGAGACCCCGGCGATCCCGGAGACCCAGAAGTTTCAGCAGAGGCCGGCGTCGTGGCGCCGGACACAGCGGTGAACGCCGCCGCCCCGGGCGCCGGCCACGGCAACTCTCCCGCCTCGTCCGGCGCGTGAACCGACAACATTTCGAGGATGTGCCCATGCACCAGGACTCCACCCCGCTGGAACTCGACGACGCGTTCGTGCAGGACCCCTACTCGGTGTACGCGAAGCTCAGCGCCGAGGGCTCGGTGCACCGGGTGAGGATGCCTCCCGGAGTCCCCGTGTGCGGCGGACTGCCGGTCTGGCTCATCATCGGATACGACGCGGTGCGCTCCGCCCTGGCGGATCCCCGGCTGAGCACCGACCTGAACAGGATGGACGGGCTGTTCGCGCAGAACGAGCCGGACAGCAACCGGCGTGCCGGTTTCTCCGCGGCCATATCCAGCCACATGCTCAACGCCGACCCGCCGGACCACACCAGGATGCGCAAGCTCGTGAGCAAGGCGTTCACCAGCCGCGCCGTCGAAGTGCTGCGGCCGGAGATCGTGCGGATCACCGGCGGGCTGATCGACGGCCTCTCGGACGACGACACCGTGGACCTGCTGGACGCCTTCGCGTTTCCGCTGCCGATCCGGGTGATCTGTCTGCTGCTCGGTGTGCCGATCGAGGAGCAGGAGAACTTCAAGTCCTGGTCCAAGGCCCTTGTCTCCGGCGACTCACCCGAAGCAGCCGCCACCGCCACGACCGAGGTGGTCGAATACCTCGGCGAACTCATCGAGCGCAAACGCCGCGTGCCCACCGACGACGTGCTCTCCGCCCTGGTCTCGGCACACGACGTCGACCACCAGCTGACCGGGATCGAACTGGTCTCGACGGCCTATCTGCTGTTCATCGCCGGTTTCGAGACCACGCTCAACGCCCTGGGCAACGGCACGCTCCATCTGCTGCGGAATCCGGACCAGTGGGAGGCGCTGCGCGACGACCGTTCCCTCCTCCCCGGCGCGGTCGAGGAGTTCCTGCGGCTGGAGAGTCCGCTGAAGCACGCCTCCTTCCGGTGCGCGACGGAGTCCCTGACCGTGGACGGGGTCGAGATTCCGGCCGGCGACTTCGTGCTGCTGTCGATCGCCTCCGCCAATCGCGATCCGAAGCGCTTCGACGACCCCCATGCGCTGGACGTCCGCAGGCCCGCCGAAGGCGGCCATCTGGCCTTCGGACACGGCATCCACCACTGCCTCGGGGCGCCGCTGGCCAGGGTGGAGTTGCCGGTGGCGTTCGGCGCGCTGCTCGACGCGTTCCCCACCATGAGGCTCGCGGCCGACCCGGAGGACCTTCGGTGGCGTACCAGCACGATCATCCGCGGGCTCCACTCACTGCCGGTACGGCTGAATCACTCCTATGGGGTGTCTGACGTCTCCTGACCGCCTGCGCATGACACGTGCTCGATTCCAGGCCGCCACGCGGCCAGAAAGGTGTGGCTGACCACATGCTCATATGCGGGATCAAGGCATCGCACGACGGCGGGGTCGCCGTCATCGAAGACGGCCGTCTCCTCTTCAGCTACGAGATCGAGAAGCTGAACAACGGCGAACGCTACAGCTCCCTCGGAGACCTGGAACGCGTGACCGAGATCCTCGCCGCCGAGGGTCTGTCACCCGCCGACATCGACCAGTTCGTGGTCGACGGCTGGTACACGAAGGACACCGCGGGCGAGCCCGCCGTCAAGGTGAACGCCGGCGGCCTGCCGGTCCAGTTCCGGGTCGCTCCCTATCTGGAGAGCCCCGGCGACGAGGGGCCACTGCAACGCCGTACCTTCAGCGGCCACGGTTTCGACGACTACGCCAGCTACACCCACGTCGCGAACCATCTCATCGGCACATACTGCTCAAGCCCGTTCGCCGCCAGGGGCGAGGACGCGTTCGTCGTCGTCTGGGACGGACTCATCACGCCGCGCCTCTACCAGGTGCGCGCCGCGACCCGTGAAGTGACCTTCGTCGAGGCCCTGTTGCCCGTCCTCGGTGGCAGCTTCGCGGCCTTCTGCTCGCGGTTCGAGCCGTACCTGCTCAAGACCGACGACGTCACGTCGGACGTGTACATCCGCCAGCACCTCTCCGTTGCGGGGAAGGCCATGGCGTACGCGGCCAAAGGCCGGGTCGACACCGGTGCCTTCGCCGTCTTCGACGACCTCATGGCCGAGTTCCGCGACATTCCCGTCGACAAGGTGGGCGTGCTGGGCGACAAGGTCGCGGCGAACAGGGACGAGTTGATGCCGGGGCTGTCCAACGCGGACCTCATCGCCACCTATCAGGCCTATATCGGCCACCATCTGCTGGAGCGGCTCACCACGGCGGTGCGGAGCCGCTTCCCGGACGGCGGACACAACCTGGTGCTCGGCGGCGGCTGCGCGCTCAACATCAAGTGGAACACCGCGATTCGGGCCAGCGGGGTCTTCGAGGAGGTCTTCGTCCCGCCCTTCCCCAACGACGCGGGGGCCGCGATCGGAACAGCGGCCTGCGAGATGTTCCGGCGCGGCCGGACGGCGCTGGAGTGGGACGTCTACAGCGGACCGCGGATCTCCACGGGCACCCTTCCCGACGGGTGGCGGGCGGAGCCCTGCGACGAGAGGCAGTTGGCCGCTCTCCTGCACACCGAGGGCGAACCGGTGGTCGTCCTCTCCGGCCGGGCCGAGCTGGGTCCGCGCGCCCTGGGCAACCGGAGCATCCTGGCGCCGGCGACCGACACCCGGATGAAGGACCGGCTCAACGACATGAAGAACCGGGCCCCGTACCGGCCCGTCGCGCCGATCTGTCTGGAGGACCGCGCGCCGGAGGTCTTCACCCCCGGCACGCCCGACCCCTACATGATCTTCGAACACCGTATGCGTCCCGGCTGGGCCGAACGCGTCCCGGCGGTCGTGCATCTGGACGGCACCGCTCGGCTCCAGACCATCGCGTCGACCCAGGACACCGACACCGCTCGTATCCTCGCCGCCTACGCGGAGATCAGCGGAGTGCCCGTGCTGTGCAACACGAGCGCGAATCTGGGCGGACGGGGTTTCTTCCCCGACGTCGAGTCGGCGGCCCGCTGGGGGGAGACTCGTTACATCTGGTCCGAGGGGACGCTTTACACGAACCCCCGTGTGGGGTGATGTTCCTCTCCGGACAAGTCCGCCAACTATGAGACGCGGAGATCACCGTGCGGCTCGCGCAAGTAATGGCACAGGCCTTTGAGCGCTATCAGGACCGGCCCGCCGTCGGTGAGCGCGCCAGGGAGTTCGTGCGGGACGCCCGGACCGGGCGCGTGTCGGCCCGTCTGCTGCCGCGCTACGAGATGACCACGTACGGGGAGCTGTGGGGCCGTATCCGCGCGGTGGCGAGCGAATGGCACCATCACCCGCGGCGGCCTGTCGTCGCGGGCGACCGTGTCGCGCTCCTCGGCTTCACGAGCCGGGACTACGCGACACTGGCTCTGGCGTGCGGTCATCTCGGTGTCGTCAACGTTCCGTTGCAGATCAGCGCGGCGACCGGGAATCTGGCGTCCATCACGGCGGAGACCGAGCCGGTGCTCGTCGCCGCGAGCGTCGAGCGACTGGGCACCGCGACCGAGCTGTGCCTGCGTACGCCCTCGGTCGAGCGGCTGGTCGTGTTCGACTTCTCCCCGCGCGCCGATGACCAGGTGGAGCGGTTCGCCGCCGCCCGCGACAGCCTGGCCGCGGCCGGCCGGGACGTGGAGGTCGTCGCCCTGCCGGACGTTCTCGACCGCGGCACCGGCCTGCCCGACGCGCCGCTGTACATACCCGGCGACGACGAGGACCCCCTCTCGATGCTCGTCTACACCTCGGGGAGTACGGGAACGCCGAAGGGCGCGATATACACCGAGCGGCTCGCCCGGGTGATGTGGGAGGACCGGGCGAAGCGGACCGGCTCGGACGTCGTCGCCATCAACTACATGCCGCTGAGCCACGCGGCCGGCCACTTCCTGCTGGTGAACGCGCTGGCCCGCGGCGGCTCCAGCTGTTTCACCGCCGGCAGCGACCTGTCGACGTTCTTCGAGGACCTCGCGCTCGTACGGCCCACCGAGCTGTTCCTCGTGCCCCGTGTGTGCGAGATGCTCCACCAGCTCTACCGCGGCGAGCTGGACCGGCGGACCACCGCCGGCGCCGCCCCGGAGCAGGTCGCGACGGAGGTGCTTAAGCAGCTCCGCGAGGAGGTCCTCGGCGGGCGCGTCGGCGCGGCCGGCACCGGCTCCGCGCCACTGTCCGCCGCGCTGACCGAGTTCACCGAGGCCGTCCTCGGCGTTCCCCTGCACAACGGGTACGGCTCCACGGAGGTCATGGGCATCGCCGCCGACGGCATGCTCCAGAGCCCGCCGGTGATCGACTACAAGCTCGTGGACGTGCCCGAACTCGGCTACTTCCGCACCGACGCGCCGCACCCGCGCGGCGAACTCCTGCTGAAGGCCGACGGCATCCCCGGCTACTACAAGCGGCCCGAGCTGACGGCGGAACTCTTCGACGAGGACGGCTACTACCGCACCGGTGACATCGTCGCGGAGCTGGGTCCGCGCCGTATCGCCGTGGTGGACCGGCGCAAGAGCGTCCTGAAGCTGTCCCAGGGCGAGTTCGTGTCGATCGCCCGGCTGGAATCGGTGTTCGCCGCCTGCCCGTTGGTACGGCAGATCTTCCTCTACGGCAACAGCGAGCGCTCCTATCTGCTCGCTGTCGTCGTGCCCACCCCGGACGCCCTGCGGCGGTACGGGGACGACCGGGTACGTCTCGAACAACTGCTGAGCGAATCGCTCCGGCGCATCGCCAAGGACACCGGGCTGGGCTCGTACGAGATCCCCCGGGGTCTGCTCGTTGAGACCGAGCCGTTCAGCCAGGCGGGCGGCCTGCTGTCGGACCAGGGAAAGCTGTTGTGGCCCCAGCTCGTGGAGCGTTACGGCGAGCGGCTGGAGCGTCTGTACGCCGAGATATCGGCCCACGAGACCCAGGAGTTGCTCGACCTGCGCCGCACGGGTGGCGACCGGCCGGTGCTGGAGACCGTCCAACTGGCCGCGCGGGCACTGCTGGTGGGCTCCACGGCGGAGGTGAGCCCCACCGCGCACTTCCGGGACCTCGGCGGCGACTCGCTGTCCGCGGTGTCACTGTCGAACCTGCTGTATGACACCTTCGGTGTCCGGGTGCCGGTCGATGTCGTCATCAGCCCCGCGCACGACCTGCGGCGACTGGCCGCGTACGTCGAGTCCAAGCGCACGGCCACCACGACGCGACCCACCTTCGCGTCGGTGCACGGCGAGGACCCCACCGAGACACACGCCAAGGACCTCGTCCTGGGCCGGTTCATCGACGCGGCGACCCTCGACGGCGCCCGCCACCTCCCGCGCCCCGCCGGGGAGCCCCGTCATGTTCTGCTGACCGGTGCGAGCGGATACCTGGGGCGCTTCCTGACCCTTGAGTGGCTTCGCCGGCTGGCCCCGGCCGACGGCAGGCTGACAGTCGTGGTCCGCGGCGAGGACCCGGACGCCGCCCGACGGCGACTGGCCGACGCCTTCGGCGACGACGACCCCGAACTGACCCGCACCTACCAGGAGTTGGCGGCAGGACGCCTGGAAGTACTGGCGGGAGACATCGCCGAGCCGAGGCTGGGCCTGGACGAGGCGACCTGGGAACGGCTGGCCGGTGAGGTGGACCTGATCGTCCACGCGGGCGCCCTGGTGAACCATGTGCTGCCCTACCGCCATCTGTTCGACGCCAACGTCCTCGGGACCGCGGAGCTGATCCGGCTGTCCCTGACCGGACGGCTCAAGCCGTTCACGTACATCTCCAGCGTGGCCGTGTCCAGGTCCCGGAGCGGACAGCCGCTCGACGAGGACACCGACGTGCGCGCCGCGCTGCCGGTCCAGCCCGTCGACGACGGGTACGCCGGCGGGTACACGACGAGCAAGTGGGCGGGGGAGGTGCTGCTGCGGGAGGCGCACGACCTGTGCGGTCTGCCGGTGACGGTGTTCCGCTCCAACATGATCCTCGCGCACAGCCGGTACAGCGGGCAGCTGAACGTCCACGACATGTTCAGCCGACTGCTGTTCAGTCTCCTCGCGACGGGCGTGGCCCCGGACTCCTTCTACCGGACCGGCAGCGGCGAGGGGCCGCGGGCCCATTACGACGGCCTGCCCGTCGACTTCACCACGGCATCGGTCGTCACGCTGGGAGGGAGCGCCTCCGGGTACCGGACCTTCAACCTGGTGAACCCGCACGACGACGGCATCTCACTCGACACGTTCGTGGAGTGGCTCATCGAGGACGGCCACGGGATCGAGCGGATCGCGGGCTACGGCGACTGGCTCGTCCGCGTCGAAGCCGCCCTGCGCGGCCTGCCCGAGGCGCAGCGCCAGTACTCCGTCCTTCCCCTGCTGCGAGGCCTCCGGGAGCCGGGAGAGGCGGTGCCCGGTTCGGACGTACCGTCGGCCCGCTTCCGCGCGGCCGTCCAGGAGGCCGGCATCGGACCGGACCGGGATGTGCCGCACCTCTCCCCGGCCCTCATCCGTAAATACGTGACCGACCTGCGGCGCCTGATGACCGACTGACCCCGAGCCCGGCGCGCCGGGCTCAGGCGTGGAAGCCGTTGCAGACGATCGTGCTGAACTTCGTGGGTCCTCCCTTGACGTGGTAGAGCACCACGGTCCAGTCGCCCGGGTCCTCGTTCACCGGGATGGCGTCGACGGTTCCTTCCTCGAAGTGGGCCCGGAAGTCGTCGGGATACTGGAGCTTGACGGTCCCTCCCGAGGACCACCGGGAGTAGAGGTCGACGGGCTTGCTGGTGAAGCCGATGCCCTTGCTCTGCTCCTTGAGGGGGCGCCCGGTGGCGCGGTCGGTCTCGTGCGGAGGGCGAATCCCGACGGAGATGTAGTACGGCGCGGGACGCTTTCCGCTCCCGGCGTCCTGGGGACGGACGGACACCGAGGCGGTGCCCGAACCGGTGGTGTGCGAGACGGAGGACCGGAGGCCCGACGGCGGCGAGTCGCCGCCGATGCCGGCCAGGTCGTCGCAGTCGCCGATGCCCTGGCCGGCCTGTTCCGGATCCTCCGACAGGGTCCAACGGTCCTGGGACTCACGGTTGTTGAGAATGTGGTCCGGTGGGCCGTCGGGCTGATCGTCCTCGGCGGCCGGACGGTCCGTGCCGGTGCCCGAGGTCGCCTCCGAGGTGGTCTCGTCGGTGGGCGCGGCGTCGGCGCCTCCCTTGTCGTCGTCGGCCCGTTCGACGAGCTGCCAGAGCGTCAGTGAGACGACGAGAGCCATCGCGCCTGCCACGAGCTTGCCCTTGCGCCGTCCGCGCGGGCCGGCGGGCGACGGCCGGCGCTCCGGATCCGGCTCCGGCACGGCGTACGAGGTGGTCCCGGGGTCTCCCCAGCGCCAGGGCTCGGCGGGCCGCGCGGCGCTCACCGCGTCCGGCTCGTCCTCGCCCGCCGCCCCGGAGGACGCCGGAGCGTCCTTCGCGTATCCGGGGACGGCTTCGGTGTCGCGGGCCACCGACCGGTAGTGCGCGTCCGAGGTCAGCGCCGAGTCCACCGCGCATCCGGCGATCACCGCGCCCAACTCGGGCCGTTCCCCCGGGTCCTTGGCGACACAACGCCGGATCAGCGCGGCCAGGTCGTCCCGTACGCCCGTCAGGTCGATGTCCTCGTGCACGGTCCGGAAGCTCACCGCCGAGGCGTCCCCGTCGCCGTACGGGGGCCGTCCCGTCGCCGTGTACGCGATCGTCGCTCCCAGGGCGAAGATGTCCGCCGCGGGGCTGACCTCGTTACGGAGGAGCACCTCGGGGGCGGCGTAGCCGGGTGTGCCGGGCGCCGTTCCGATCTGGGTGAGGGCCGTCCAGTCCAGCCCTCGCGCGATGCCGAAGTCGATCAGCTGCGGTCCCTGCGGCGCGAGGATGACGTTCTGCGGCTTCAGATCCCGGTGCGTGACCCCGTGCCGGTGGACCGTCTCCAGGCCTTCGGCGAGCGCGGCGAACAGCCGCAGCGCGCTCTCGGCCGGGAACGGGCCGCTCGCGCGTACGGCCTCGCGCAGTGTGGGTCCCGGCACGTACTCGGTGGCCAGCCAGTAGGGGGACGCGTCGAGCGACGCCTCGATCAACTGGGCGGTGTAGGGGCTGCGTACGGTCTCCATCGTCGCGGCTTCCCGCCGGAACCTGGCCATCGACTCCGGATGGTCGCTGATCTCGTCCCGGATCACCTTCACGGCCACCAGCCGGCCGCCGGGGGAGCGGCCGAGGAACACCTGTCCCATGCCGCCGGCGCCGAGCCGGGCGAGAATCTGCCATACGCCTATTCGCGCGGGGTCCTGGGGTCGCAGCTCATCCACCCGGAGGACTTTGCCACAGCCGGGCATCCGGCGGGGCGCGAGGGACGCACCGGGGTTGGGCGGACATCGACACGGCGGCCGGCGCAGCCGCACCCGCGGCCGTCCCCGTGGCGGCTCCCGATCGCGTCGCGGAGCCAACTCCTGCCCTCCGCTTGCGAGTTCGGTTTCCAGCCGCCCGCGCTGGTCGTGGCCGGAGGCGGTTGGGCCCGGAAAGCTCCCACTTTGCGAAAGTGATCAATCGATTCCGGACAGTAGGCGGGATCTGGGTCCCGGCCGTCTCGGTGATCCTCCCCGCCGAGTGGCGGCGGACCCCCTTCGGCGGCGTGGGGCGGCGGGCCGGAAGGTGGCTGTGGCCTCGGCGTTCATGTGGTTGGGCTCGATTAAACGTACGGCCCGGTGAATTATCCGAGACGCGCCTGCACCGTTCCGCTTTTTAGTTCAGAACTCAAAAACTTCGCTTTGCTAGAAGGGCTGAATTTCTCACTGAGGCTGGCCGGATTCGGGTCCCTATATGATTGTGACGCACACCACATTATCGATCGATCGAATGTGTCTCAAGTGGGGCATCGGGGACAGTGATTGGGCGGAATGAATCATTCAGCTGGCTAGATTTCGATGCCCTCGCATTGCCTCGCTATTACCCCTACTTGACCGTCATCTGTCGATTTTCATAGCCTCCGGGTCGTGCTCCTGCCGCTTACCGCGGTGCGTCAGTTCCTTCAAACCAAATTTGATGGGGGATCGTATGTACGACGTCATCGTTGTGGGTGGACGCTGCGCCGGGTCGCCGGTTGCGATGCTGCTGGCGAAGGAGGGGCACCGGGTTCTCGTGGTCGACCGCGCCTCGTTCCCCAGCGACGCGGTGTCCACCCACTACATCCACCAGGCGGGACTGCTGCGGCTCCAGGAGTGGGGTCTGCTCGACGAGATCATCGGGGCCAAGACCCCGGCGCTGCGTCACATGAACTACTCCTACCGGGGCATAGAACTCAACGGGTTCGCCGACCCGGTGGACGGCGTCGACGCCGTCTACTGCCCCCGCCGCACCGTGCTGGACGAGATCCTCGTCAACGCCGCCCGCCGCGCCGGCGCCGAGGTGATCGAAGGGTTCACCGTCTCCGACCTCGTCTTCACCGACGGCCGCGTGACGGGCATCCGGGGCCGCGAAGGGGACGGGCCGGAGCGGGAGTTCCGCGCCACCGTCGTCATCGGCGCCGACGGCTTCCACTCCACCGTCGCCAAGAAGGTCGGCGCGGAGCTGTACAACGTGCGCCCCGCGGCCGGTTTCATCTACTACTCGTACTACACCGGTCTCGACTGGGGCCTGCACCACAAGACCGGCTTCAACGAGAAGTGGTTCGGCACCTGGCCGACGAACGACGACGTGAGCATGCTCGCCGTCATCTGCACCAAGCGCCACCTCAAGGAGTTCCGCCAGGACGTCGAGACCAACTTCCAGGCCGTGTTCGACGACGTCGCGCCGGAGATGGGCGTGCAACTGCGCGAGCAGGGCAGGCGTGAGGAGCCCTTCAAGCCCATGCGCTACCCGGACAACTACTACCGCCGCGCCCACGGCCCCGGTTGGGCCCTGGTCGGCGACGCCGGGTATCACAAGGACCCGTACACCGGATGGGGCATCACCGACGCCTTCACGCACGGTGAACTCCTCGCCGAGCGCATCCACCAGGGCCTGGCCGGCGAGCGGCCGATGGAAGAGGCGCTGGCCGAGTACAACAAGGTGCGCGACGAGGAGAGCGCGGGCGTCTACGACTTCACGACGACCCTCGGCGAACTCACCGAACTCCCGCCGTTCTTCGAGGCGACGATGTCCGCGATGAGCGCGACCCAGGAGTGGACCGACAAGATGCTCGGCCTGATCGGCGGAGTCGTCCCGGACTACGAGGTCTACGCGCCGGACGCCCTTGAGCGTCTCTACGACGCCGCGGGCACGCCCGAGGAGAAGCGGATCTACGACCCGGCCGGATGACGGCCGGCGGTCCGCCGCACCCGGCGCGGGAATCCGCGGCGCGTATGCCGACGGCCCGCCCGGGGCCGCCCGTCGTACGCCACACCCGCCTCACCAGGGGCACATCGAGCCACGCGCCGTAATCCGAGCGTGTCGTCGTCACCGGCTCCCGCGCACATCTCCCACCGAGAGACGTGCGCGGGCCGGTGGATCCCCGACCCTTCGACCCTTCGCCTTAGACCGTCGGCGACCTTAGCTACGCGCGTCGCCCGGCCCAAGTCCGGTGGCACTTCCCCGTAGTCGTTCGGCACGCAGCCCCACCATCGCCGGGGTCCGGCGCGGCCTTCCCGCGTACCGGCCCCCACGGTGTTCCCGCACCGCATCCCATGCGCTTGACCCTCTGAGGGAGACCAGCAGATGACGCGCGCGTCCAGCATGTTCGATCTCATCAGTGACCAGGGCGAGGACAGGCCGTACTTCGAGACGGGCGGTATCGGCAGGTCACACGGCTTCTACACCGGCGAGGAGCAGTACCGCCGGGAGATGTCCCGAATCTACGGCCGACGCTGGCTCCCGGTGGACCATGTGTCCCGGCTGAAGGACAAGGGCGCCTATACCACCCTGAACATCGGCACCGGATCCGTACTGATCATCCACGGGGACGACGGGATCCAGGCGTACCACAACTACTGCCGGCACCGGGGCTACAAGCTCGTGGAGGAGGCCACCGGCAAGCGGCAGAGCCTCGTCTGCCTCTACCACTGCTGGGTGTACGACAAGAACGGCAAGCTCAAGAGCCTCAACGGGACCTACTTCGACAACTTCTTCGAGAAGGAGAAGAACGGTCTGCTGCCGGTACGGACCGAGATCCGGTTCGGTGTCGTCTTCATCGCCCTGTCCGACGACGCCCCCGATCTCGACGCCTCACTCGGCGAGTTCGGCGAGTTCGCGCGCGTCTACGAACTGGCCGACCTGGAGTGCGCCGAGGCGAAGGACTACCCGGTCGCCTCGAACTGGAAGCTCGTCGCGCACAACGTCAACGAGAGCCTGCACTTCCCGACGGCCCACAAGGACCTGCACCGCATCACCGACTTCGACGACGCCGGCACCTACGACCTCAAGGGCGACATCGTCGGGGCGTGGCAGGGAATCCGGAACGCCTACAACTCCGTCTCCATGACGGGACGCAGCGGCCGGACGCCGATGGAGCTGGTCCCCGAGGCGGACCGGCAGAAGATCAACTGGATCACGATCCTGCCCAATCTGCTGTTCGGGTTCACGGCCGACTACGTGATGATGCAGTGGGTCTGGCCCGAGAGTCCCGGCACCTGTTTCGTCCGGCACTTCTGGCTCTTCCACCCCTCCGAGACCGCCAAGAGCGACTTCTCCCACGAAGCGGTGTTCGCGCTGTGGGACAAGGCGAACTACGAGGACTGGGAGATGTGCGAGCGGACGCACCGCGGCCTGTCGAACCCGCTCTGGACGCCCGGTCAGCTCTCGCTCGACGAGGAGGTCGTCTCGCAGATCGACGCCTGGGTCGCCGCCGAGACGGCCGAGACGGCCGAGCCGGCGGACGTCGAGGGCTCCGGCATCCCCGCGAGCACCGCCGCCGCCACGACCGGTGCGAACGGCGCGAGCGGCGCGAACGGCGCGAGCGGCGCGAATGGCGCGAACGGCGCGACCCGTGCGAACGGCGTGCACAGCGCCGCCGTCTCCGAGTCAGGAAAGGCCGCGGAGTGAGCATGCCGACGAACTGCTTCATCATCGGCGGCACCCGGGTCCTCACCCAGTGCGCCGCACAACTCCTCGACGCGGGCGTACGGATCGAGGGAGTCTTCAGCGACGACCCCGCCGTCACGGCCTGGGCGGAAACGAACGCCGTCCCCGTGCTCGACCCGCGCGGCGATCTCACGGCCACGCTCTCGGCCCAGCCGTTCGACTACCTGTTCAGCATGGTCAACTTCCGGATCCTGCCCGCCGAGATCCTCGACCTGCCGACAACGGCCGCCATCAACTTCCACGACGGGCCGCTGCCCCGCTACTCCGGCAGCCACGTGCCCGCCTGGGCGCTGTACGAAGGCGCCCGCCGGCACGCCGCGACCTGGCACCGGATGACGGAGGCCGTTGACGCCGGCGGTGTACTGCTGGAGCGCTGGTTCCCGATACGGGACCACTCCACCGCCCTGTCGCTGACGTACGAGACGGCCGAGGTGGGCATCGACCTCTTCGCCGATCTCGTACCGCACGTGGTGGCGCGCACCCTGCCCGAGCCGGTCGACACGAGCGACCGCGAGCGACGGTTCTACCGCCGGTCCGCCCGGATGGCCTCCGGCGGTGTCATCCACGCCGGCACCTCCGCCGGCGAGGCCGTCCGCCTCTCCAAGGCCCTGGACTACGGCTCCTTCCCGAACCCGCTCGGGGTGCCGACCCTCGTCACCGAGCGGGGCGCGGTCTTCACCCGGCAGGTCAGACTCATCCCCCGCGAGGACCCCCGCACCGAGACCACGGTGCTGTCGGTGACCACGTCGGCCATCACCCTGTCCGCCCCGGACGCCGACCTCGTACTGAGCGACTGCACCGCCGTCGACGGGAGCGCGCTGAGCGGCCAGGCCGCCGCGCAGCGGCTCGGCATCGCCGCGGGCTCGCCGCTGCCGGCCGTCTCGGCCCGGCGGCTGGCGGACATCGCCGCCGCCCAGAAGCCGCTCCGGGCACATGAACCCTGGTGGCGCGCACGGCTGGAGTCGCTGCGCCCCGCCCCGCTCACCGTCGACGACTTCTCCGCCGCCGGGGCCCACTACGGCCGCTACGAACTGGCCTTCACCCCCCGCTCGCGGGAGGACGCCGTCGCGGTCGTCCGCGCCTTCCTCGCGGTGGTGGCCGAGCGCACCGGCGAGCAGACCTTCGACTTCGCCTGGTCACCGGCCGCCGCGCGGGTCCTCGCGGAGCAGACCCACGGCATCGCCGCCGCGCGGTTCCCCGTACGGTTCGACGGCGACAACTCCCGGTCCCTGGGGGACAAGCTGGCGGAGGCGACCGCCCACGAGGGCTACGCCGCCGACCTCGAACTCCGGCTCGGTCTGGCCGGTCGCCCGCTCGGCTCCGACGAGCCGAGCTTCACCCGTGTGATGGTCCTGGACCGGGTCGCGGGGGAGGAGGCGTCCGCCGAACCGCACACCGAGATCGCGCTGCTGTGCCTGGAGGACGGTCCGCCCACCGTCTTCGTACGCGAGACGGCGATGGGGGAGGACGAGGCGCTGGACTTCACCGAGCGGGTCGAGGACCTGGTCCTGACGGCCCTGCTCCACGGCGAGGAGCCCCGGCCCGTTGCCGATTCACAGGCCGTTGCCGCCGATCCGCGGCCCGTCGCCGACTCGGGGGCCGAGACAGAGGTCGAGATCCACGCCCCGGAGCCGATCGCGGCGCAGCCAACGGGGGCCGGGGCCGGCACCGTACTGGACCTGTTCGCGGCCACGGTGGCCGACCGGCCGAGTGCCACCGCCGTCCGCAGCGGCACCCGCACCCTGGACTACGCCGGCCTGGACGCCTGGGCCGACGCCGTCGCCGCCGACCTGCACGACCAGGGCATCGAGTCCGGTTCGGTCGTCGGCGTACTGATGGAGCGGGACCTCCCGCTGCTCCCGGCCATGCTCGGAATCCTGCGGTCCGGAGCCGCCTTCCTGCCCCTGGACCCTGGCTACCCCGTGGAGCGGCTGCGGCGGTACGTGGAGGTCTCGGGCTGCGACCTGATCCTCACCGACAGCCGTACGCACGACCTCGGCATGTCGCTCGGTGACGCGCGTAGCGTGCCCGCGTCCAACGGCTCGGCGCAGGCGGTACCGCCCCAGGTCACCCCCTCCGACCTGGCGTATCTCCTCTTCACCAGCGGATCGACCGGTGATCCGAAGGGCGTGGAGGTCGAGCACGGGGCGCTGGCCAACTTCCTCGCCGGGATCGGGGACCGCCTCGGCGTCTCGCCCGACGACACCCTGCTCGCGCACACCACCGTGGCCTTCGACATCTCCCTGCTGGAGCTGTTCCTCGGGCTGACGGCCGGCGCGACGGTCGTCCTGGCGTCCCGTGAGACCGCGGGCGATCCGACCCGACTCGCCGAACTCACCGGCGATGTGACGGTGGCTCAGGCGACACCGAGTCTGTGGCGCCTGCTGCTGGGCACCGGCTGGACTCCGCACCCGGAGCTGACCGTGCTCTCCGGCGGCGAGGCCCTGCCGCCGGCCACGGCGGAGCGTCTGCACGAACCGGCCCGTGCCCTGTGGAACCTGTACGGCCCGACCGAGGCGACGATCTGGGCCTCGGCCCACGAGGTCACCTCGGTGGGCTCCTTCCTGCCGCTGGGCGAACCCCTGCCGAACATGGAACTCCACGTCCTGGACGGCGAGTTGGAGCCGTGCGAGGCCGGAGCCACCGGTGCGCTGTACCTCTCCGGCGCCGGACTCGCGCGCGGCTACGCCGGCCGGCCGGATCTGACGGACGAGGTCTTCGTCGTCCATCCGGTGACCGGTGTGCGTCTCTACCGGACCGGTGACGAGGTACGGCTGCACGCGGACGGCTCGATCGAGTGGCTCGGGCGCGCCGACGCGCAGGTGAAGGTGCGCGGCAACCGCATCGAACCCGCCGAGATCGAGCGGGTACTGGAGAGATTCGACGGCGTCACCGCCGCCGTGGTCGTCGCGGCCCGGTTCGAGGGACGCGGCGAACCGAGGCTCACCGCCTATCTGGTGGGCGACGGTACGCCGGCCAAGTCCCGGCTCGACGCGTTCGTCGGCGACGCCCTGCCCCGGTACATGGTGCCCGACGCCTATGTCGCCCTCGACGCACTGCCGTTGACCGACAACGGCAAGGTCGCGCGCGCCAAGCTGCCGCTGCCGACGCGGGACAACGTCATCCGCTCGTCCTCGGCGCCCGCCGGGACGCCCGAGCGGTCCGGGGCGCTCGCGGCGTCGGCGGCGAGCATGACGCCGGAGGCGCTTGCCGAGTCGATCGCGGCGGTGTTCGCGGCCACGCTGGACCACCCCGGCTTCGACGTCGACGCCAACTTCTTCGACCTGGGCGGCGATTCGGCCAACGTCACGTTCGCGGCCGTACAACTCGGCCGTGAACTGGGCGCGACCGTCACCCCTCCGTCGATCTTCGCCACCGGCACGCCGGTGAAGCTGGCCCGGCTGCTGGGCGCGGAGGGCGTCGTACGGCTGCTCGAACCGGAGACCGAGGAAGCCGTCACCGTAAGCGAGTCGGCCGGTCCCGAGCCCGTGGCGACCGCCGACGTCCCCGTACCGACACCCGCCCAGGCCGCCCCCGTAACGGCCCCCGCCCCCGCCGAGACCGCCCCCGTCGCGACGGTCGCGACCGTCGCGACCGTCGCGACCGTCGCCGAGGCCGCGCCCGCCGTGCCCGCCGCGCCCGTTCGGCCGGCCGACGACGGCGCCCTCGCCGTCATCGGCATGGCGTGCAGATTCCCCGGCGCCACCACACCGGACGAGTTCTGGCAGAACCTGGTCGGCGGGGTGTCCAGCGTCCGGCCCGCCCCGGACGGCAGACGCGGCTGGGCCCACCTGTGGTCCGACGCGGACGCAGGCGAGGCACCCATGGCCTGGGTGGACGGAGTCGAGTACTTCGACGCCGCCCGCTTCGGACTGACCGACCGCGAGGCACGCCGCATGGACCCCCTCCAGCGGACCCTGCTCAGCGTCACGGCCGAGGCCCTGGAGAGCTGCGGCCACGACCACACGTCGCTCGGCACCGCCACCGGTGTTTTCGTGGGCGCCATCGCGAGCGACTTCCCCGAGATCGTGGCGGGAAGCGTCGGATACCACGACCCGCACGTGGCGACCGGCACGGCCGCCTCCATGATCGCCAACCGGCTGTCGCACGTCTTCGACTGGTCGGGGCCGAGCCTCACCGTCGACACGGCCTGCTCGTCCTCCCTCGTCGCCCTGCACGAAGCGGCCATGCATCTGCGGGCGGGCGACGTCGACGCGGCCGTGGTCGGCGCCGCGAACCTGGTCCTCACACCGACCAAGTCACGCTCCTTCGCCCGTAACGGAATGCTGTCCCCGCAAGGCATGTGCCGCACCTTCGACGACGCCGCCGACGGCTATGTACGGGGTGAGGGCACCGGCGCCGTCATCCTCAAACGGCTCGCCGACGCCGAACGCGACGGCGACCCCGTGCTCGCCGTGATCCGGGGCACCGCCGTCAACCACACCGGGGGCAGCGCCGGTTTCCTCACCGCACCCAGCCGACCGGCCCAGGAAGCGGTACTGCGCAAAGCGCTGGCCCGCTCCGGGCACACAGCTGCCGACATCGGCTACATCGAGGCCCACGGCACCGGAACCCAGCTGGGCGACCTCATCGAACTCGAAGCCCTCCAGGCGGTCCTGGGCGAACCGGCCGGCCGGCAGCCGGTCGCGGTCGGCTCGGTGAAGACCAACATCGGCCATCTGGAGCCCGCCGCGGGCATCGCCGGACTGATCAAGACGATCCTGGCGCTCCAGGCCGGCCACATCCCGCCGTCCTTGAACTTCCGCACCCCCAACACCTCCTTCGACTTCGACAACTCGCCCCTGTTCGTGGCCGACCGGCCCCGGCCGTGGGGCGACGGCCCGCGCGTCGCGGGCATCAGCAGCTTCGGCTTCGGCGGCGCGAACGCGCACGCGGTGGTCGAGGCGGGACCCGTCGGCGCACCGGACGGAACGGAGCCCGGTCCACGGCTGCTGGTCCTCTCCGCCGGATCGGACGACGCGCTGCGCACCCTGGCGCACCGACTCGTGCTGATGCTGCGCTCCGCGTACTGCCCTTCCCTGGACGACCTGAGCGAGGCGAGCCGGCGACGGCCCGCCGCCGCGCACCGGCTGGCCTGTGTGGCGGACAGCGTCGAGCAACTGGAGGACAAACTGCGGCTGTTCCTGGCCGGGGTCGCGGACATCCGCTCCCTCCACGTGGGGGTGGTGACCGGGACCGTCGCCACGGAGCCGGCCGGTCCCGGAGCGAGCCGGGAGTCCCTCGCCGAGGCCGCCCGCGCGTTCGCCGCCGGCGCGACCCTGCCCGCCGGGCGGCGGCGCCGGGCGGGTGTACGGTTCCCGACCGCGCCGCACGAGGAGAAGTACCTGTGGCTGGAGCCCGCCGAGCGGCCGGACACGGCCGTACATGACGGTGCGTCAGCTCGTACGGAGAGCACGAAGAACACCTGGACGGAGCACCCGGACGCCGCCGAACACCTGGTGCTCGGCAGGCCCACGCTGCCCGGCGCCGGGTATCCCGGCAAGGTGGCCGAGCTGACCGGCCGGGAGCGGTTCGGTCTGCGGGACCTCACCTTCCGGGCGGCCGTCGAGGCGCCCACGACCCTCACGGCCGAACAAGACAACACCACTGTCGCCTTCCGCGACGGCGCCGGCGCCCTCGTCTGCACCGCGGAGCTGACCGCTCCCGAGCCGGCCACACTCGCCCCCGCGGACTCGACGGACGGCTTCACCACCGTCGCCCTCGACGCGATGTACGACGCCTTCGAACGCGCCGGACTCAGCTACGGCTCAGGCTTCCGGACCGTGTCCGAGCTGTCCGTGGCGCCCGGCCGGGCGACGGGTGTGCTGCGCGGCGAAGCGCCGCCCGCCGGCGCGGTGGACGCCCGGCTGCTCGACGGCGCCTTCCAGATCGCGCTCGCCGCGTGCGGCGCACAGGGGCTGTATGTGCCCTTCACCGTGGAGCGGCTCACCGTCCTCGGCCGGCTCCCCGCCACCGCCCGGGTGTACGCCCGGCGGGACCGGGACACCGGGCCGGACTCCGGTCTGCTGACGGCGAGTCTGGTGGTCCTGGACGGCGACGATGCCGTACTGGAAGCCCGCGGGATCACCTGGAAGCGGCTCTCCCAGGCGCCGCCCTCCGAGGTCGCGGGAGGCGACACCGGGAAGGGGCACCGCGCCACGCCGTCCTCGTCGCGGACCCCGGCACCCCCACGGGTGCCGACACCGGCGCCCCCCGTCTCCAACGGAGCCCGTCCCGGGCCTGCCGCCGGCCGCGCGTCGGGCGGGGATCTCGACGCGGCCGTCGCCGAATGGGTGGCGGGCGCGCTGGAGTTGGACGTCGACGAGCTGGAGACGGACCGGCCGCTCCAGGAGCAGGGGCTCGATTCGATGCTCGCCGTCTCGCTGGCCCAGGACATCCGGGCCAAGCTGGACGTGGACATACCGGTGACGCTGGTCCTGGAGGTCGGCACGGTCGACCGCCTGGCCGCCGAACTGAGGGACGAGTACGGGGCCACGGCCCCGGCCGCCGACGCACCGCCGCCCGCAGCCGTAACAGCCGCAGCCGTAACGGCCGCCGACGCACCGCCCGCCGTCGCACCGCCCGTAGCGGAACCGCTCGCCGTGGCGCCACCGGCCGTATCCGAGGCGCGGCCCGAGCCGGTACCGGTATCGGCACCAGCACCGGCCCAGGTGCGGACGGTCGAGCCGTCCGACCCCCCGGGGCGCGGTGACGCGGACCTGCACGACATCGCCATCATCGGCTTCGACGGGGTGTTCCCGAACGCGGCGAACACCGACGAGCTGTGGCGCGTACTGCTGGAGGGCGTGGACTGCCTCAGCGAGGTGCCCGCCTCCCGCTGGGACATCGACTCGTACTACGGCACCGAAGGCAAGCCCGGCACCGTCTACCTCAGACGGGCCGGCTTCGTCGAAGGGCTGACCGACTTCGACGCCGGGTTCTTCCGGCTCTCGCCCGCCGAGGCGGAGTGGATCGACCCCCAGCAGCGCCATCTCGTCCAGTCCGCCTGGCGGGCCATGGAGGACGCCGGTCTGGCCGGCGACACCCAGCGGTCCACCGGTGTGTTCGTGGGCGCCAGCTACCAGCACTACCGCGACATGGTCGTCGGAGATGTCGTACAGACCGCGGCGGGCCTGGGCAACCACAACGCGATCCTGGCCAACCGCGTGAGTTACTTCCTGGATCTGCACGGTCCGAGCATGACGATCGACACGCTGTGTTCGTCGTCGCTGGTGGCGTTGCACACGGCGGTGCGGAGCATCCGTGACGGCGAGTGCGAGCAGGCCGTCGTCGCCGGTGTGCATCTGGCGATGTCACCGCAGTACTTTCAACTGGGCGCGCGGCTGCGGTCGTTCTCTCCCTCCAACGCCCTGCGGCCGTTCGACTCCGGTGCGGACGGGTTCGTGCCGGGGGAGGGTGTGGTGACGGTGGTGGTGAAGCCGCTGCGTGCCGCGCTGCGTGACGGTGACCGGATCCGGGGTGTGATCCGGGGAAGCGCGGTCAACCACGGTGGCCGTACGAGTGGGCTGACGGTGCCGAGCAGCGCCGCGCAACAGGAGGTCGTGCTCTCCGCGTTGGGGGATGCGGGGGTGTCGGTGGAGTCGATCGGGTTGGTGGAGGCTCATGGGACGGGGACGAGTCTGGGTGATCCGATCGAGGTGGAGGGTCTGACGCGTGCCTGGCGTGGGGTGACGGACAGGTCGCAGTTCTGTGCGATCGGTTCGCTGAAGGGGAATGTGGGTCATCTGGAGCCGGCGGCGGGGTTGGCCGGGTTGGTGAAGGTGTTGTTGGCGATGGAGCATGAGGTGGTTCCGCCGTCGTTGCACGTGGTGCGGCCGAATGATCACATCCGGTTCGAGGAGACACCGTTCTATCTCGCTGACCGCGCGGTGGAGTGGCGTCGGAACGGGTCGCCGAGGCGGGCCGCGGTGAGCGCGTTCGGCATGGGTGGCGTGAACGCCCATGTGATCGTGGAAGAGCCGCCGGTGGCGGAAGTGCGTGAGGCACCGGCGCAGGACTCGTATGTGGTGCGGGTCAGTGCCGCCGACGAGACGGCGCTCCGCACACTCGCCGACGCCTATGCCGAGACTCTGATCGACACGTCGGAGGAGGATCTCGGGGACTTCGTGTTCACGGCCAACACCGGCCGCGCCGGCCATCGTTACGGCGTCGCCGTCCAGGGCGCCGACACCCGCGAACTCGCCGCCGGACTCAAGGAAGTGGTGACCGGTCGCGGCGCCCTGTCCCGTAAGGGCGGCAAGGCACAGCCCACCGCTTTCATGTTTACGGGGCAGGGTTCGCAGTATGTGGGTATGGGGCGTGGGTTGTATGGGGTGGAGCCGGTGTTTCGGGCGGCGTTGGA